>NZ_JCAUAW010000016.1:0-187002 GCF_059692155.1 Paenibacillus sp. JT22N1 | reverse complement strand
AAGCGCTGAAAGCATCTAAGCGCGAAGCCCCCCTCAAGATGAGATTTCCCAGTATGTAAGACCCCTTGTAGACGACGAGGTTGATAGGTTCGAGGTGGAAGTGCAGCAATGTATGCAGCTGACGAATACTAATCGGTCGAGGGCTTAACCAAAAAGCTGACTAAGCAGCGAGCAGCTACGTCTAACGTAGATTGCAGAATTGAACTTTACGCAAGTTTCGTATCTAGTTTTCAGGGAATAATATTTCCTGAGTGTATATATATCTTGGAGAGATACCCAAGTGGCTATAAGGGGACCCTCTGCTAAGGGGTTAGACTGCGTAAGTGGTGCGAGGGTTCGAATCCCTCTCTCTCCGCCAGTTTCCAAATATATATACCTTTTATGTGGCGGCGTAGCTCAGCTGGCTAGAGCGTACGGTTCATACCCGTAAGGTCGGGGGTTCGAGCCCCTCTGCCGCTACCATAAAACCAAAACCAGACGGAGGCTTAGCTCAGCTGGGAGAGCATCTGCCTTACAAGCAGAGGGTCGGCGGTTCGATCCCGTCAGCCTCCACCATTTATATCTTTATGCCGTTGTAGCTCAACTGGTAGAGCAACTGACTTGTAATCAGTAGGTTGGGGGTTCAAGTCCTCTCGACGGCACCATTTTTATGGTATACCTTTTTGTAACATGGAGCTGTGGTGTAGTGGCCTAACATGCCTGCCTGTCACGCAGGAGACCGCGGGTTCGAATCCCGTCAGCTCCGCCATTTATTATTTTAGTGAATTAGGACAAGCTATAGACAATTACATAAGGCTCGGTAGCTCAGTCGGTAGAGCAGAGGACTGAAAATCCTCGTGTCGGCGGTTCGATTCCGTCCCGAGCCATTGAGATGGTTGTGCTGCAACAATGCAGCATGGTTATCTCTCATCTGGAGGCTTAGTGAAGTGGCTAAACACGGCAGACTGTAAATCTGCTCTCTTCGAGTTCGGTGGTTCGAATCCATCAGCCTCCATTTTACCTTGAGTCATTAGCTCAGTTGGTAGAGCACCTGACTTTTAATCAGGGTGTCGTAGGTTCGAATCCTACATGACTCACTTTTATTAGTAAACGTAGAAGGCCGTGAGGTCTTTTTTTGTTTTATATAACCAAATAAGGGCGAGTTCGCCTCTTACATAAAGAAAAAGCATCCCTAAATAGGATGCTTTTTTCTATTTCAACTTGTCTGCAACGGACTTCATTTTTTGCTTCATAGAGGCTGGTTTGTCACGTCGATCGTCGATCTTGATAGATGTCGATACTCGCTCTGCACCATTCGTAAAAGGGACTTCGTGGACGGCTCGAATGACTTCCAGCAGTCGATCTAAGGGACCTTCTAGAATGGTACCCATAGGCGTCATTTCAAAAGCGATATCGGAATGTTTCTCTAGTTCTTTGTGCAGATCTGCTACATAACCGCTAAGGCTAGTGGTGGCTGTTCCTATAGGGATAATGGTGAATTCTGCGATAGCCATGGAGGTCACTTCTCCTTTCATCTTGTAAAGCTCTTCTCTATTGTAGATGAGTGACTGCAGGCAATGCAATTCACCGTGAAGTTAACTCCGCCATTAAGAACTGGCAAGGTCAATAATATAATCGGCTGTTCTTGCAGCAAGCGCCATGACGGTGTTGGTTGGATTCCCTCCGCTGGAGGTTACGAAGAGACTCGCATCGCAAATGAACAAGTTCGGGATGTCGTGACTTTGACCGTAAGAATTAACGACGGAAGTAGCTGGGTCATTCCCCATACGGCAGCCGCCCATGAGATGCTGTGTGTCGGATACCACGTAGGCAACCTCGCCTCCGGCTGCTTTGAGGATAAGTTTCATATTTTCTACAGCGTGATCGATTAATTTAAGATCGTTATCTCCATAATTGAAGGTAACGGAGGCACGAGGCATTCCGTTTTCATCTTTTTCAGCGGATAGGGAGATATGGTTGTCCCATTGTGGAAGCACTTCACCAACCATGGTTAAACGTCCATAGTAGTTGTAATCAAGCATGAGTTGCCTAAGCTGCGACCCCCAGATGGGCTCGTGAGAGGCTTTGCTGATCCCCTGAGCCATATCTATAGGTCTCGAGCCGTGAGAGTGAATGGTATAGCCACGAGCGAAGCCTCTGCGCGGATCAGTTTCATAGAAATCTTGTGTGGAGGCTAACACAGGTGTGCCTTTGTACAAACGAACCTCTTGTTCAAATTTGGCGTAGACATCATTACTGCTATGCGTCATAATCGCACGGCCTACCCAGCCGCTGGAGTTCGCTAGACCGTCAGGAAATTGAGGAGTAGCAGAGTGAAGCAGCAGGCGAGGGGTCTCGACAACATGAGCGCATAAAATAACAGTTTTAGCACGTTGGCGGTAGGTCTTTCCCTCGTTAACAAAGAGAACACCATTGACATGCCCTTCTGCATCGACTTCGATTTGCGTAACCATACAATTAGGAAGAATTTCGGCCCCAGCTTGAACGGCTTTAGGGATATGAACGATCAAAGTACTAAACTTGGCATTCGGCATACAGCCTTGGATGCAGAAGCCGCGATTGGTGCAGGGTGGACGGCCTTCAAAAGGAGCAGATAGAATAGCAAGCGGTGTAACCGCGGATTGAATGCCGAGTGCTTCGCAGCCTTTTTGAAATAAATAAGCATTAGGACTTAGGGGGTCACGCTCTGGATAAGGGTAAGGCCCATTGAAATTTCCCCAGGGGAAATGTTTCGGTCCGGAAACAGCAATTTCTTTTTCGATTTTACTATAGTAAGGCTCAAGATCTTTGTAGTGAATGGGCCAATTTTCACCAACGCCGTCAATGGACTTTGTTTTGAAATCTGATTCATGGAAACGCAAAAAAACACCGGTAAAATTCTGCGTCCCTCCGCCTATCCCCCTACCTGAATTGTGGCTCCCCATACCAAATGGTTCTGTCCCATCAACAATACGAGTATCTTCCCATGCTAAACTCCGCATGCTCAGCTCGTCACTAGCGAAATCCTTCTGAGGATCCCGCCAAGGGCCAGCATCGAGTACAACAACACTCAGGCCGGCTTCACTCAGCTCTTTGGCTAGTACACCGCCAGCTGCACCTGCACCTACAATTACGATATCAGCAGCATCATGTTCATGTCTCCACTTCATGGCTTCCTCACTGCCTCCCAAGGATCAAGTTGGCCAGGATCTGCTCTTACATATCCGCGAGGATAGGCAGGGCCGCCAAAACCGATCTCCGACCAAACCAAAGGATGTGAGTAATAGGCCTCTACACTTAATTGAAGGAGTTTATGAAACAGTGCTTTTTGTGGAATGCCGTCCCAAGCTTCTGTTGGGGGGTAGCTGGCATCGCTGATTTGGCGCATAATGTGCTTTTGAGCAACTTCGTCTAGTTGGAAGAAAGGTCGGCTATCGGCTAACCATCCAGTCTCGTCAATAGCTTTAAGTCCCTGACGCAGGAGGTTTTGAATGGGGGGGACATTGATCTTGCGCTGTCCTTCCCCTTTATTTTCTGCCAACGTTTGATCGATATGAGTAAGGATCGTTTGAATAATATCTCCTCGATGATCATCCATGAGCAGAGCGCACCAAGCCCGTAATGTTTCGGTTTCTACCGGAGTTAGAAAATGGTAAGAATGTTCTCGAACCAGTCGGGAGGTCACTATGGACCGTGTATGGGAATCCCATTCCTTTTGTTCATCCATGACATTATAGGTCGGATAATAGGTATGATTCTTCATGGTAAGTCATCCTCCATAGATAGCAGTAAGACCAAAAATGCTAATGACTGAAAATAGTAAAGGCATCATCACCGGCGGACCCGTAAGAAAATTTCGCAATGCTAAGCCGCCTACGCGTTTCTGAACACCTTTGATGTGAAAAATAAAGCCGATTATTCCTTGAATGACTCCAAGCCAGAAGCAGATATGGGTCACTATATACCAGCCCTTGCTATTCAGCAGTGTGCTGATGATGGAGACGAAACTAATAACTATAGCCAGAATAACCGGACCCCACATAAATTTGTTATGAAAGTTTTGTCGATAATGCGATAAGGTCACCTGAACCCATATGAAGAAATAGGTTACTCCAACCAAGAAAATGATGACACGATCTAACGACCACTGACTCCAAACCATTGTCTGAACCTCCTATAGGATGAAATCACCCTAGTACAATTATTTCCAAATTACCAAAGATTATGAGTTAGTTTTATTTAGCCATATTTACCATGCTTTTCATGATTTTAAACAAATGATATATTTGGCAAACTTACCAATCGTATACCTGAAAGGAAATAATTTAGGAATGAAAGACTTTTCATTACCATGGTAACCTTGTACAAGGAAGCGAGAACTTTACCATATCTACAACAACACAATACTGGAGGAAATATTTATGTTAAAAAGTCTTGCGCATCGCACTTTAGGAATTACTGCGGCGATAACTATTGCATTATCTGCTACTACAGCAGTTTCCGCTTACGCAGCAAATGATGATATGGATGCGGTTTCATTGGTAAAGAAAATGAAGGGTGTTGATTATTCTAAAAATAATGAATCACCAACGGCAGGTTTTGATTCTCCAGGTCTGATCTATTACGTCTTTCAAACTCTCAATTACTCGGTTCCTAGATCACTGGATGAACAGTTTAAGATGAATAGAACCAAGATTACGAACTTAGCAAAAGTTGAACCAGGTGATGTCTTGTTCTTTGGTAATGGCGAGAAGCCATCGTATGCTGGGATTTATGTTGGTCAAGGTAAAATGGTCATGGCATCCCAGAACAAAGACGAAGTCGTCACTCGCAATGTAAACGATATTAAGAAGGATTTCATAAGTGGGCGAAGCATTCTATCCGCCAAGGATCGTTTGAAAGCTGAACTTATTTTAACGGCTCAAAAATACTTAGGTACACCATACGTCTTTGGGGCAAAATATGGACAAACCAAAACGATGGATTGCTCTTCCTTCACAAAAACGGTTTTTGCTGAATATGGCATTTCACTGCCGCGTCTTTCCCGCGATCAAGCTAAGGAAGGTACATTTGTAAGCAAAAGTAATTTGCAAACCGGAGATCTAGTTTTCTTCACAACTGAGGATTCCGGCAAAAATATCGGACATGTCGGTATCTATGTGGGTAACGGGAATATGATCCATACGTACGGTGAGGGTGGCGTGAAATTCACTTCCATCAATAAAGAATGGTGGGCGGATCATTATGTAACGGCTCGTCGAGTGTTAAACTAAATCACCTAACTAAACTGATCCCTTTTGCAGCAGCTGCAGGAGGGGTCTTTCACATTCACATGAGGGGGGGCACATATGTTACAATAAGAAGATAGATATAGAAGATATATGGGAGTAAGGAGAGAGGCAGATGGATTGGGAGCGTGTAAAAGATCGTTTGGAAGCGGTTTTACAATCGCCTATGCAGATTAGCTTGATACCCGAGGCAGATTGGGAGCATTTGGCGGAAGAGCAGGCAGAGAATCTTGAGAGCTTTAGTCGAAGTGTTGTGCGTGGTCAGGATGTGCTTTTTTATTTATCCAAAGAACATAAAGATATTCGCATTCTGCAGGTTTCCGAAGCCAAATTAACATCTTCAGAGCGCAAACTCGTGGAGCTAACTGTAGAGTCTAAGATGACATTAGAAAAGAAGCAGTGGGGAGTTTTTTTATCTGAAGATGAAAGAAAGGCGCACCAATTAAGAGATTGGCTGCTGCAGCAGATGGAACGCGGTTCAACCCATGCTGAGCTGCCGGATGCGCTTGCTTCACAATCCTCTCTGTATTCAACGAAAATTCCGCTGTTGTTATATGGGGACTATTCTCAAAATCAGCGCGTTTCCTATGCGGAACTGAAAAAACTGTTGGAGTCTTTCTTTGAATCGGAGATTATCCTGATTCCATTACTAGATAAAGAATGGCTGATCCTAGCGCCCGAAGGTCTACTAACCAGTGGTAGCGAAGAGCGAGAAGGGGATGAGGAAGAAAGCGTAGAGCAGATACTCGACGCTCTCGGCTCCGGGCTGTATGAAATGCTTGCTAATGAGTGGGTTGGTGAATGCCACCTAGCCATTGATTATCCGGTAAAGCCTTCGAAATCGCTGTTTGCCACGATCCTCAAGTTGAGGGAGACCATCATGTTAGGGCGTTCCTTTCATGTAGGCAGCTTTATTCATCTTCGTTGGGAGCTTCGTTTGGAGAAGCTGCTGCACTTGATTGATGAAGAGGAAAAGGCAGAATTCCTAGAGCAGGTACTTCGCGGCATAGACCATGTGCTGGATGCAGAGACGGTAATCACGTTGGAACATTTCTTCACACTGGACTGCAACGTTAGTGAAACGGCGAAGAAGTTATATATACATCGAAATACCTTGCTCTATCGTTTGGACAAGTTTAAAAATGAGACTGGACTCGATGTGAGAACGTTCAATCATGCAGTTTTAGTGAGACTTGCATTACTATTGTACAAAGTAACGAAAAGAAAGTGATTTTTTTGTAGGGATTGTGCATAGTCAGTCCGGACTTCGTAGGGTAAGATGAGTATATTGAAAAGTTGATCAGCAAGCATATGATCGATAAATCGTAGGGGGAATGAAACCATGGCAGGCGTACGTTTAAATCATATCGTGAAAAGATATTCTGGTGCAGAAGAATCCACAGTTAAAGATTTCCATCTTGAAGTTGAAGATAAAGAGTTCGTAGTATTGGTTGGAGCATCCGGTTGCGGAAAATCCACAACTCTTCGTATGATCGCAGGATTAGAGGAAATTACTGAAGGTGAACTTTACATCGGCGACCGCCTTGTAAATGATGTAGCTCCAAAAGACCGCGATATCGCGATGGTTTTCCAATCTTACGCCCTTTACCCACATATGACTGTATATCAAAACATGGCATTCGGCTTGAAACTTCGTAAATTCAAAAAAGCAGATATCGATGCTCGCGTTCGTGAAGCAGCGAAAATCTTGGATATCGTTCATTTGCTTGATCGCAAACCAAAAGCTCTTTCCGGTGGTCAACGTCAACGTGTTGCCTTGGGTCGTGCGATTGTTCGTGAGCCACAAGTATTCTTAATGGATGAGCCGCTTTCCAACTTGGATGCGAAACTTCGTGTACAAATGCGTGCGGAAATCACAAAATTAACAAAACGTCTTGGTGTTACAACGATCTACGTAACGCATGACCAAATCGAAGCAATGACAATGGGCGATCGCATCGTTGTTATGGATAAAGGTATCATTCAACAAGCTGCTACACCTGAAGAAATCTACAACTTCCCTGTTAACATCTTCGTTGCGGGCTTCATCGGATCTCCATCCATGAACTTCATGACAGGTACATTAACACAAGAAGGCAGCGGCATTTTCTTCAAAGCAGGTACTGTGAACGTTGAAGTTCCAGCTGGAAAAGCACAAGTATTGAAAGATAAAGGTTTCGTTGGTAAAGAAGTCATTCTAGGTGTTCGTCCAGAAGATATCCACGAAGAGCCTGTATTCTTGGAAGCATCCCCGAACACAGTATTCAACGTTAACGTTGAGTTGACTGAGAACTTGGGTCACGAAATGTACTTGTACCTGAACGGTATCGGCGCTAACACAGTAATCGCACGTGTTGACGGTCGTTCAGGAATCAAAGAAGGCACAAATGTTAAATTGGCTCTAGACATGAACAAAGTTCATTTCTTCGATAAAGATACAACATTGTCCATCTTGGTTAACCCTAATCTATAAGTTTGAAGAGAAAGGCCAGCCGTTATCGGCTGGCTTTTTTGTCTGTTCATACAGTTTCACGAACACTTTAGTTGATTTCAACTAACTATTCCATTACGATGAAACTATTGGAAAGAATGAATAATAGCAGATGAAGCACGTTTTGCACAGGCAAAACTCGGAGGAGACAGGACGATGGCCAAAAAAGTGAAGGTTTCCGAATTAGTGGAGGTACTCCATATGGAGGTTCTTGCAGGTGAATCTGGACTGAAGCGCCCTATAACAACAGGCGATCTGTACCGTCCAGGTCTTGAGATGGCGGGATATTTTAATTACCATCCAAGAGAACGTATCCAGATGCTAGGGAAGACGGAAGTCACCTTCATGGAAATGTTAACGACGGGTGTCAGGCGGAATCGGGTAGAGCAGCTATGCTCACCGGAGGAAACGCCTTGTATCATCGTGACAAGAGGATTAGATGTTCCTATTGAATTACTTGAAGAAGCGACGAAGCGTGATCTCCCCGTACTTCGAAGCCAAATGTCTACGACGATTTTTGCAAGTCGGTTAACAGGATTTCTAGAGAATAAATTAGCTCCAAGTACGACAATCCATGGGGTACTTGTCGATGTATACGGAATTGGTATGCTCATTACAGGGAGCAGCGGCATCGGGAAAAGTGAAACAGCGCTTGAGCTTGTAAAAAGAGGCCACCGGCTTATTGCGGATGACGCAGTAGAAATTCGTCAAAATGGCGATAAAGTGCTCACAGGAAATGCTCCTGAGCTTATTCGTCATTTGCTTGAAATTCGCGGTGTGGGTATCATTAATGTGATGACTTTATTCGGAGCTGGTGCCATCCGTAATGTGAAGAAAATTTCGGTTGTTGTTAAATTGGAAAATTGGCAGCAGGACAAGCAGTATGACCGATTGGGTCTCGATGAGGAATTGACACGCATCATTGATACGGATCTGCCGCTCGTCACAATTCCTGTTCGACCAGGACGAAACTTAGCAGTTATCGTGGAAGTGGCCGCGATGAACTATCGTTTAAAACGAATGGGATATAACGCGGCACTTCAGTTCACGAATAAACTGACGGAGTCGCTGAACGAAGATTTTGAGGATTTCGATTGATCGAGCAGCAACTTATATATTGATAAAGAAGGAGTGAAACTATGCTTGAAAGTGTTGCGTTTTCCTTAGGACCGATACAAGTCCGGTGGTATGGGATTATTTTAGGTACAGCCGCGTTAATTGGTTTATTATTGGCAATCCGAGAAGGGAAGCGGTTCCGAATCGTTCCTGACTTTTTTATGGATTTATTGTTAATTGGGGTACCTTCAGCGATTGTTGGCGCTAGACTTTACTATGTAGCCTTCCAGTGGTCCGATTATAAGAATAATTTAGCTGAAATTTTTATGATATGGCACGGCGGTATTGCCATTTATGGAGCGCTAATTGGAGCGATTATAGGTACTTTTTTCTACGTAAGAGCCAAAGGGTACTCATTCTTGAGAATCGCGGACATTTGTGCACCAGGTTTAATTGTTGGACAAGCGATAGGGCGTTGGGGCAACTTTATGAATCAGGAAGCCCACGGAGGCCCTGTTACGGAGTCATTCCTACGTGACTCTTTGCATTTACCTAATTTTATCGTGAATCAAATGAACATTGAGGGTACATTTTATCACCCGGCTTTTCTGTATGAATCCGTCTGGAATATCTTAGGGCTGCTGGTTCTACTCTGGCTTCGTCGCAGGCCTTTCCTTCGAGCAGGAGAACTATTTTTCAGTTATTTTATCTGGTATTCCATTGGTCGTTTCTTTATCGAAGGTGTGCGTACAGATAGTCTTGATTTCACTGGTCCCACGTGGCTTGCGTCATTCTTGAATGCACTGTGGTCACCAATGACAGTTGTATTTGAACCCGGCGTACTTACATATGGTGGAAATGTGAGATTCTCGCAGCTGTTAGCGCTTCTGATCGTGATTGGGATGGTAATTATTATTATCGTGAGAAGGAAAAAGGGCTACGCGGATGTACGCTATGCGGATCCGATTGTTTCCACGAAAGCTGAAGAGAAAAATAAAGTAATGAAAGATCAAGAAGCAGATAAAGGAGCAGACTATGATTCAAACCGTACTGTTTGATCTGGATGGAACGATTGTTGATACGAACGAGCTTATTGTGCAATCTTTTTTGCATAGTTTGGAAGGCGAGACGGCAGAGCCTGTCAGTCGGGAACTAATCATTCCGAATATGGGGCGTCCGCTTGTGGAACAAATGGAATTTTTTACAGGCAGGAAAGAGGTCGAAGAGATCATTAAGAAATATCGGACCTTCAACTTATCCAAACATGACGAGCTGGTCAAAGAATTCCCGAATGTACATACGGCTATGGCAAAGCTGCACGCAAACGGGATTAAAATCGGAATCGTAACGAGCAAGATTCGGCAAACCACTCTGATGGGTCTAAAGCTTTGTGGGCTGGATACTTTCGTTAGTACTATCGTGACCGTTGAAGATGTGAAGGAGCCGAAACCGCATCCGGAAGGCATAATTGCAGCACTTAAGGTTTTAGGAAGTACTGCGGACCAAGCGCTGATGGTTGGAGATAGCCATTATGACATTGAGGCAGCCAAAAATGCGGGAGTCATATCTGTTGGCGTATCCTGGTCATGGAAAGGGCGCTCCTATTTAGAGCAGTATAACCCGGATCATTTGATCGACGATATGCTTGATCTCCTTCCTATTGTGGGGCTGACGTCGGAAGTGGATGCTGTTTGAGAAAAACGGATAAGTATCCGGTAGATGGACCTAATGCTTTATGGCAAATCTATCATACCGTCAGCAAATGGAAGGCGATGCGGAATTTCGTATTCATTCAAATAACGCGGTACTCGCCTTCGCTGCGTATGAAAAATTGGATCTACCGACACGTATTGGGGATGAAGGTTGGTGAGCATACCGCTTTTGCTTTGATGGTGATGGTGGATGTCTTTTTTCCAGAGAAGATTCATATAGGGAACAATACGATTATTGGGTATAACACGACGATATTGGCTCATGAATATTTAACCAAAGAGTATAGACTAGGGGATGTAAATATTGGATCGCATGTGATGGTAGGTGCCAATACGACGATTCTACCCGGTGTAACGATTGGAGACTATGCCATTATTGGAGCAGGTTCGGTTGTGCACAAGGATGTAGCGCCGTATAGCTTTGTGGCAGGGAATCCACTTCAGACGATTCGTGAAAGAATGAATGAGAAATGAGAGTTGTATGCTAAAGAGCCGTACAGCTCTTTTTTTTGCGTATGAATGAGGAGATATCAAGAGCAGATAATCAGGGGAAAGACGATTGACGGTCCTAAGCTTACGTGATAAAATAGCCGTACATTCTTTATTTTGGTAGTATGGTAGCACGTTACTGTGTTAAAGTGAATGAAAAGAAAATTGAATTCCTACATGTTGAGGTGAGACGGTGTCAAAGCCAAAAGTATTTGAAAAACCGTTAGGGGTTAAAGATTACTTGCCCGAAGCGGTTACGAAACTGCGAAATATTGAATTCCGTGTATTGGCCTGTATGGAACGCTGGGGTTATAACCAGATCATTACGCCTACACTCGAATATTACGATACCGTTGGTGTTGCGAGCTCCACAGAAGATAAAAAGCTGTTCAAGCTGCTCGACCGTAAGGGAAAGACGCTTGTTTTGCGGTCTGAATTGACAGCGCCAATAGCGCGTGTAGCTTCTTCCTTGCTCAAGGAACATGCGTTCCCATTGCGCTTATCTTATCATTCGAATGTCTTTCGTTCGATTGAAGAGGAAGCTGGACGGGATTCGGAGTTTTTCCAGACAGGCGTCGAGCTTATTGGAGATGCTTCATCCGAAGCGGATGCTGAGGTTGTAGCGTTAGCGATTGCTTCGTTGCAAGCGGCTGGCGTAGGCGCATTTAAGATTGCGCTCGGTCACGTAGGCTTCCTGAACGGTTTGTTCCAGGAAACGCTGGATGGACGCAGTGATGCACAGCTCGCGCTGAAAGAGCATTTGCTCAGTCGCGATTATGTGGGTTACCGCGAAGCCATTAAGTCATTGGCTCTTACACCGGAGGTGGAGCGTGAGCTTATTGGCGTGCTGCGACTTAGAGGCGGAGATGAAATTTGCGAGCAAGCTCGTATGGTATCACAGCACCCTATCGCGCAGGATGCGATTCGTCATTTATGCGAAGTATGGGATGTATTGAAAGCCTATGGGGTTAGTGAGCATGTAGTCATAGATTTAACGATGATTGGAGATTTCTCCTACTATACAGGTATGACCTTTGAGGGCTATGCTGCCGATTTAGGCTTCCCGGTGTGCAGCGGCGGCAGATATGATAATCTGCTAAGTCAGTTTGGGCGTCCGGCTCCAGCGACGGGGTTTGCGCTCAAGACAAACCGAATCCTAGAGGTTACAGCAAAAGAGAACGTGGAGCAGCCAGGTCGTGTGCTGATTGCTTACGATGCAGAGCATCGTGAAGAAGCGCTGCAGTTGGCGAAGGCTATGCGCAGCAGTGATGATGAAGTTATCATAATCACACAGTTGGTAAGCGAGTATGAAGCTTGGTCGAACGAGTTGTTGAACAAGGGAGACGGCTACGAGCTTGGCGGAACGGTTTACAGTGATGTTATTACGATGATTGATAAAGAGGTTTGATTCGGAGCAAGTGAAAGAGCAGGAGCAAGAGCAAGTGCAATAACAAGTGCAAAAACAAAAACAAGAGTAATAACAAGAGTAAAAACAAGAGCAAGAGCAGAATCAAATGAATGAGTTCGTCTCGCTCCGTTGATGGGAAGTTTTGAAGGAGGTTGGAACGGTGGATGATATTCTAAAAGTAGCGATGCCGAAAGGCCGTATATATAAACAAGCAGCGAAGCTTTTTCATAAAGCGGGTCTGCCGATTCCGGAGGACCTGGAAGAAGGACGCCGGTTAATCATTCCTGTTCATGAAGCAAGAATGGAATTCATTTTAGCGAAACCGGTGGATGTACCTACCTATGTCGAATATGGCGTAGCGGATATCGGGGTTGTCGGTAAGGATGTCCTGATGGAGGAGAACCGCAACGTGTACGAGCTGCTGGATCTGGGCATAGCACGTTGTCGGATGTCGGTTATTGGACTGCCGGATTGGAAGCAAGAGATTAATCCGCGCGTCGCGACGAAGTATCCGAACGTCGCTTCTCAGTATTTTCGCGAGCGAGGGCAGCAAGTTGAGGTTATTAAGCTGAACGGCTCTATCGAGCTTGCGCCGCTGATTGGCCTTGCTGACCGGATCGTGGATATGGTCGAAACGGGAGAGACGCTTCGGGAGAACGGACTTGTGGAGCAAGAGGAGATTTTTCAGATTACGAGCCGCTTAATTGCGAATCGGGTGAGTTACCGTATGAAGAATGATTCTATTCAGCGGTTGTGTGATATGCTCCAGGCTGTTTTGCCTGTGATTAAGGCGTAGAACGCACTTTAGAGGAACGACGATCCTCTATTTGAACGAAAACGTTATGGAATTCAAATTAGCGGAACGAGAGTACTCTATTTGAGCGAAATTAGGGTTCGAAGAGGCAGAAACAACGAAATAAGGGATCCTCGTTCCCCGAATTCATGAAATAGGCTGTTTTCCAGCAAATAACGCATCCACGTTCCTCTCATGGAGGACCTGTTATCGTAAAGCGCGGAAAATGGGGCAAAAAAGTAGCTATGGTGCAATCGAGATAAATAAGTAACAAGATCAAGAGAGGATGATGAAGATGCGGATACTTCCCGCCTCGGAATTTCAATTGAACCGCGAGGTCGAATACGGCTCCCCAGAGCAAAATGAGACCGTCCGCCGCATCATCGATGAGGTGCGGCAGGACGGAGATGCCGCGCTCAGGCGCATGGCGCAGCAGTTCGACCGCGTCACCGTCGCTGAGCTTCGCGTCAGCGACGAGGAGATCCAAGCGGCGTACGCGCAGGTCGACGCCGAGTTCCTGACGGCGTTGCGGCAAGCCGCCGCCAACATTCGTGCGTTTCATGAGAAGCAGAAACGCACATCGTGGATGGACCTGCAGGCCAACGGCAGCCTGCTGGGCCAAATCATCCGGCCGCTGAAGCGGGTCGGATTGTACGTGCCCGGAGGGAAGGCGGCTTACCCTTCCTCCGTGCTCATGAACGCCATCCCCGCGATCGTCGCAGGGGTGCCGGAGATCGCGATGGTGACGCCTCCGGCCACCGCGGGGGAAGAGGGCATCAACCCGCATATCCTCGTGGCAGCAGCCGAAGCGGGTGTGAAAGAGATCTACCGCGTAGGCGGGGCGCAGGCGGTAGCCGCGCTGGCCTACGGCACGGAATCGATCCCGCCGGTCGATAAGATCGTCGGGCCCGGCAACATCTACGTCGCGCTGGCGAAGCGCTTCGTGTTCGGCGTCGTCGATATCGACATGATCGCCGGACCAACCGACATTGTCGTGCTTGCTGATGAGCACGCCGATCCCGAATACGTCGCGGCCGATTTGCTGGCGCAGGCCGAGCATGACGAGATGTCACCGTCGATTCTGGTGACACCATCAAGAGAGCTTGCCGAAGCAGTTCGGCAAGAGCTGTGGCGGCAGCTGGATCTGCTGCCGAAGAAAGCCATCGCCTCTGTGTCTACAGCGACCAAAGGAGCTATACTCCTTGTGGATAACTTGGACGAGGGCGTTGACGTTGTCAATCGCTTGGCGCCGGAGCATTGCGAGCTGCTGGTACAGGAGCCTTTTAATCTGCTGCCGCGCATTGAGAATGCTGGAGCTATTTTCCTCGGCGCCTACAGCACGGAACCCGTCGGCGATTATTTCGCTGGACCTAACCACGTGCTGCCGACGAATGGCACAGCCCGTTTTTCATCGCCACTGAATGTGGACGATTTCCTGAAAAAATCAAGCGTTATTCACTATAGCAAGGAAGCACTGATCGCAAACGGCGAAATGATTATGACGCTGGCCCGTAACGAAGGGTTGGAAGGTCATGCAAGAGCAGTAGAGATCCGACTCAAGAAGGAAGGGAAGTTGAAATAATGGCTGAACAAGATAAAGGGATCGCTCGCTCAGCGCGTGTAGCCCGTAAAACGAATGAGACTGACATTGCCCTCGCGTTTCAAGTAGATGGAACAGGGGTTTCTGAGCTCCAAACCGATGTTCCTTTCTTGAACCATATGCTTGATTTGTTCACGAAACACGGACAGTTCGATCTGAACGTCGTCGCAAAAGGCGATATCGAGATCGATGATCATCATACGGTTGAAGATATCGGCATTTGTTTAGGTCAAACCCTTCGTGAAGCACTAGGCGATAAAAAAGGGATTAAACGCTATGCCAGCGTGTTCGTTCCAATGGATGAAGCCCTTGCTCAAGTGGTTATCGACATTAGCAACCGACCGCATTTCGAATATCGTGCGCAGTATCCTTCACAAACTGTGGGTAGTTTTGATACGCAGCTTGTTCAAGAGTTTCTGTGGAAGTTTGCTCTAGAAGCCCGTATCACGCTGCATGTTATCGTGCATTACGGACAGAACACGCATCACATGATTGAAGCTGTGTTTAAAGCATTAGGCCGAGCGCTAGATGAAGCGACATCGATTGATCCTCGTGTGCAGGGGGTTCCTTCGACGAAGGGAGTGCTGTAAGAATGATCGCCATTATTGATTATGGAATGGGCAATTTGCACAGCGTAAGCAAGGCTGTCGAGCGTCTAGGTTACGAAGCTGTTGTAACAGGGGATGCTGAGCAGATCCTTGCAGCTGAGGGTGCTATCCTACCTGGTGTAGGCGCATTCGGGGACGCGATGGAGCAGCTGCGCGAGTCGGGGCTGAATGATGTCGTCATCCGTTATGCGGAATCGGGCAAGCCTCTGTTGGGTATTTGCCTTGGTATGCAGTTGTTATTCGCCAGCAGCGAGGAGCATGGGGATCATGAGGGGCTTGCCCTTTTACCTGGCTCGGTCGTTCGCTTTCGCGGCGACTACAAGGTGCCGCATATGGGTTGGAATCGATTAGTCTACAAACAAAGTGCGAGTCCGATTTTCCAAGGTATCGAAGAAGGGCACGTGTACTTCGTCCACTCCTATCATGCGAAGCCGGAGCGCGAAAGCGATCTGCTGGCGGTAACGGATTATAATCAGCCAGTGACGGCTATTGTAGGCAGAGATAACGTATACGGCATGCAGTTTCACCCCGAAAAAAGTGGGGATATCGGCATGCAGCTGCTCAATAATTTCCTCGCTATGTGTAAATAAGCAAATAACAGTCTTTATCGACTCTTATTTTGTGTACTCGGGCGGTTTTGACACAGATAGAAGCATCTAGGGACTCTTATTCGGTATGAAAAGTTTAAAGGCTTGATTCCGGAGGAAATAGAAGTCTGCAAAGACTCTTATTTGGAGTCATTTAGCCAGTTTTGCAGAAATAGAAGCTTTTAGAGACTCTTATTCGATGCAAAGCCATGGAGCTTTATTGTGGAGGATGAGCAATCCAGCTGTTTTGCATAAATAGAAGTTTAGCTTAGGAAGGAGGTGCCCATCATGTTAGCCAAAAGAATTATACCTTGCCTAGACGTCAAGGATGGCAGGGTGGTCAAGGGCGTAAATTTCGTTAATTTGCGCGATGCAGGCGATCCGGTGGAGCTGGCAGCGATTTACGATAAAGAGGGCGCGGATGAGTTGGTGTTCCTCGATATTTCGGCTTCGGTGGAAGGACGGGCGACGATGGTGGAGGTTGTCCGTCAAACGGCAGGGGAGATTACGATCCCTTTCACCGTTGGCGGCGGCATCTCCAGTGTAGACGACATGAAACGCCTGCTTCGCGCCGGAGCGGATAAGATCGGTATCAACACAGCGGCGGTTCGCAATCCTCAGCTCGTTTCGGATGGAGCGCGGAAGTTCGGTTCCCAGTGTATTGTCGTTGCCATTGATGCGAAGTTTAATGCAGAGTGGGGCGAGTGGGAAGTGTTTACGCATGGCGGACGCAACGCCACAGGTATCAAGACATTGGAGTGGGCGAAGCGTATGGAAGAGCTTGGCGCAGGAGAAATCTTACTTACCAGCATGGATGCAGACGGGACGAAGGATGGCTTTGATTTGAAGCTAACGCGTGCCGTGTCCGAGCTGCTCACGATTCCTGTGATTGCTTCCGGTGGAGCGGGCAAAGCGGAGCATTTCTACGATGTATTTACCGAAGGCAAAGCCGATGCAGGGCTGGCAGCAACCATTTTTCACTATAAAGAGTTAACGATTCAAGGGGTCAAAGATGACCTTAAAGGTAAAGGGGTTGAAATCCGATGACATTTTCAATAGATCAGATTACTTATGATGCACAGGGTCTTGTACCTGCCATCGTGCAGGACGCAATCAGCAAAGAAGTACTCATGCTTGCTTACATGAATAGCGAGTCATTGCAGCGTACGATACAAACGGGTGATACTTGGTTCTGGAGTCGTTCCCGTCAAGAGTTGTGGAACAAGGGGGCAACTTCCGGTCACACGCAAAAGGTAAAATCACTGCGCTACGACTGCGATGCAGACACGCTTTTGGTTCTTGTGGAACAAGTGGGACCTGCTTGCCACAATGGGACTTACACGTGCTTCACAGCTAACATTCCTCTTGGAGATGAAGGTTCTGCGCAAGAAGCCGCGCCTGCTGCCTCTGCTGGTGATCGTTTCGCGATCCTTGGCGAGTTGGAAGCTGTTATTGCTTCGCGCGACGCTGAGCGTCCTGAGGGCGCTTATACAACGTATCTTTTCGAAAAAGGTGTCGATAAGATTCTCAAAAAAGTCGGCGAAGAAACGGCCGAAGTGATTATCGCAGCCAAAAACAAAGATAACGATGAGCTTCGCTATGAAGCGAGTGATCTTATTTTTCACTTAATGGTACTTTTACGTAATAATAAATTGCCTTTGGATGATATTATGAAAGAGCTGGCTAATCGGCACGTCAAAAAATAAATAAAACGACCTGGAGTGATCCACGATGTTGATTGATTATCATACACATCATGTGCGCTGCGGTCACGCCTCTGGGGAACTGGAGGAATACGTCAAACGCGGCATCGAGATCGGGCTCACACAGTTGGGGCTTTCGGATCATATGCCGCTTTTGCATGTGGACCCTGCGACTTATTGGCCGGAAATGGCCATGCCGATGGAAGAACTGCCTCGCTATGTCGAGGAGTGTCTGCATCTTAAAGAGAAGTACAAAGATCAGATTGATATCCGTGTCGGGCTAGAGGGCGATTATATCGAAGGCTATGAGACGGAGATTGCTGCAATTATCAATGCGTACCCATGGGACTATGTTATCGGTTCGGTCCATTTCCTTGGCGAGTGGGATATTTCTGATTTTAGGCAGCTTGCGGGTTGGGATGGCAAGGATATTTATGCCGTTTATACCCAATACTACGAGGCAGTGAAGAAAGCAGTCCGAACCGGACTGTATGATTATATCGGTCATATCGATATGATTAAACGATTTGGTTACGTCCCTGATCGGGATCCGTGGGAGCTGGAGAAGGCGGCACTAGACACTGTGAAAGAATGTGGGCTTGCGATCGAGCTGAATGCTTCGGGCTTGCGACATCCGTGTAAAGAGATGTTCCCGAGCCGCCGGATGCTGGAATATTGTCATAAGGTGGGAATTCCTTTGACGCTAGGTTCGGATGCGCACCAGCCGGATCGGTTGTCCCAATATTTGGACGAAGCTAGGGAACTCTTGAAATCCGTTGGATTTAACGAAATAGCCACATTTTCTGCCCGAAAACGACATCTTGTGACTTTTTAATTTCGACATGTTTCATGTATAATGAGTAGGAACTGTATAATCTATTTAATGAACCTTCGGAGGTAACCATTAACCATGCATAGCGACAATGTTAAAATCTTTTCCGGATCTTCGAATCCGAAGCTTGCGGAACGTATTTGTAAAGAGCTCGGCCAGCCGCTTGGACAAATTAAGCTTTCCCGTTTTAAAAGCGGAGAAATTTACTGTCTTTACGAAGAAACGATTCGTAACTGTGACGTATTCCTGGTACAAACTTTTTCCCATCCGATTAATGAGCACATGATGGAACTTCTGGTCATGATGGATGCGGCGAAAAGAGCTTCTGCAAGAACGATCAACCTTGTCATCCCTTACTATGGTTACTCTCGTCAAGAACGTAAAGCTGCTCCGCGTGAGCCGATTTCTGCTAAATTAGTAGCTGACTTGTTCAGTGCAGCAGGTGCAACTCGTGTTGTAACGATTGACCTTCATGCACCTGCGATTCAAGGCTTCTTCAATATTCCGGTGGATCATCTGACGGCTCTTGATCTTATCAGTGATTGCATCAAGAAGAAAAATTTACCTAACCCGATCATCGTATCTCCGGATGCGGGACGTGCGACAACTGCTGAAAAAATGGCGAACATTCTCGATGCGCCATTCGCGATGATGATTAAGAAACGCCCAGAACACAATGAGTCTGTGATTACCCACGTCATTGGTGATGTTGTAGGACGTACACCGATCATTATCGAGGATCTGATCGATACCGGTACGACGATTGTCAACGTTGTTGAGAGTCTGAAGGAAAGAGGAGCGCATGACGTATATATTTGTGCGACACATCCTGTATTCTCCGGACCTGCCTTGCAGCGTTTAGATCACCCTAGCATTAAGGAAGTTATCATTACGGACTCCATTGCGATTCCAGAAGGACATTCCGATAAATTCAATGTGCTGTCAGTAGCTCCGCTGTTGTCTGATGCGATTCGCATTATCAACGAAGGCGGATCCCTATCATCCCTCTTCAAATACGGCGGCGTATAAGGAGCTTTACAAGGCGACTTTGAAAACGATGCGGATGCTGGAAGTGGATTCGGCGTCGAATCTTGAACGAAATCCGGGAAGTCCGGTACTCACGTAGGCTTACCTACGCTCCGTTCCTCCTTCCTCGGATTTCGTCCAACCTTCTCGGTTTTGAAAGCCGACTTTTAAAGCCACTATTGAACAAGGGTCTAGAGCGGAGTTTAAGACCAGAACTATAGACCAGATCTTACCTTCGGATTATGTTTTTGGCTTCCAAGCGATCTATGGTATAATTTGAGTGTAATCAAATTGCCGGAGGTGTCTTGCTATGGAAAAGATTAAGCGTGTGTCCGAAGCGCCAAAGCCTAAAGTTATCTCAATTAACATGGATGCCGCATTCTTTTTCGAGAGAGCGGTTCAATCTTTGGATCGGTTTCATTATGATAAGGCATTGAAATATTTCCGGCGAGCTGCAGAATATGAGCAGGATAACCCTGTGAATCACTGCAATCTCGCAGGAGTTCTCTCCGAAATGGGCAATTATGACGAGTCGAACCAAATTCTGCAGCATGTCCTTGATACGATCGATCCCGAGATGACGGAATGTCACTTTTATATGGCAAACAACTATGCCAACATGGAAAATTTCGAGCAGGCCGAACAAGCGTTGGTTCGATATTTGGAGACTGACCCAACAGGTCAATTCATGGATGAGTCCGAAGAAATGATGGAAATGCTGAGCTACGAGCTTGAACGTCCCGCCCCTCTCACTAGCATTAAGAGTCGAGAAGGGCTCTTCGAGCATGATAAAGCCCGTGCGCTTCTCGAAGAGGGTAAATTCGCTGAAGCTGTGAGGCAGTTAGAGAAATTGGTGAAGAATCAGCCGGATTTCACTGCTGCTCGCAACAATCTGGCCCTTGCTTATTACTATATGGGTCAGTTTGAGAAGGCAATGGAAACGATTCGTGCGGTGCTCGACATCGATGCCGGAAATCTGCATGCGCTATGTAACATGGCCATTTTCCATCAGCATTTCGGTAACAAGGAGGAGTTAGCTGAGCTAACATCTCTATTGTGCAAGACGTTTCCTTTTCAGCAGGATCATGTGTTCAAGCTTGCAACAACGATGGGCATCCTTTCTGAGCATGAGAAGGCATACCACTTGTTTAAGCGCCTGCTTAAAGCAGGAGACGGTGCAGCAGACCCTTGCCTCTATCATTACGCAGCGGTAGCGGCCAGCCATATCGGTCGATTCGGCGAAGCTTACCGTTATTGGAAGCAAGCCGAGAAGCTTGATCCAGGCGCCGAAATCTCCAAGTTTTACTTGGAACAGCTGCGCTCACGCGAGAAGGTCGAAGGGCCGCTAACATGGAGCTATCACTACCATTTGCCTTTCGAAGAGCAGTTTAGGGTATTGGAGAAATCCACGCAAGGGATCCCAGACCAATTGAAGAAAGATCCGCTAGTACGATCCTCCTTCTTCTGGGCTTTGCGTCATGGTGATATCGAGACGAAGCTGCAGGTGATCCAAGCGTTCGGCTTAATTGCTGATAATGAAGTGAGAGATGCTTTGCAGGATTTCATCCTAGATCGTCAAGAGGATGACTATTTGAAACGAGTCGCTATTTTCGTACTTCGCAGTATGGGGATCCGAGAGTCACTTCCTGCCTATCTTGAGAACCAAGAGATTATGGTAGAGGCCTCGCCTTACTCGCCGCATTTGCCAATTTGGGATGCCAAATGGCAGAGTGTGATGGAAACGGCGCTGTCCCATATGCACAAGCGCTACGATATGGTTCAACAGTATGATTTGGAAATCTTATGGGTTGAATTTCTGACGAAGATCTACCCGGGTGTGCCTAAGATTCATAAATCCGAGGGCTGGGCGGCAGCGTTAGAATATTTGATTGCCAAAATGCATCGCCGAGCTATTTCCTATCATGAAGTATCTGCACGCTATGGCGTTACAGTCTCTACAGTAAGCCGCAATGTAAAGTTGATTGATGACACGTGCGGTTTACGTGAGAAAATGGAAGCTATTTTCAACAAATTCACGAGTATTTGATAGCCAGTCTTTTGCCTTGTCGAAAGACCTGGCTTTCATACATAAATAAAGCGGCGGTTTCGACTGCTCGCAATGAAGCACAATAAAGCGAAGCATACGAAGGCTGTCTTGCTGAAGCAAAACGCAGGCGATGCTTACGTAGATAGCTTTCCTGAGGAAAGCACCTAGGAGGGAAACCATATGTACAAATCAGTCGTTGTAGGAACAGGACCATCCGGTCTAACAGCAGCCATTTATTTAGCGCGCGCCAACCTTAGTCCACTCGTTATTGAAGGGCCAGAGCCAGGCGGACAGCTTACGACTACTACCGAAGTAGAGAACTTCCCCGGCTTCCCTGAAGGGATTATGGGTCCTGAGTTAATGGAGAATATGCGTAAGCAAGCAGAACGTTTCGGCGCCGAATTCAAAACCGGTTGGGTGAACTCTGTTGAGCTGACGAATCGTCCGTTTAAACTGCAAGTTGAAGGTCTTGGCGAGATCGAGACAGAAACACTGATTATCTCCACGGGTGCTTCTGCCAGATTGCTGGGAATTACGAATGAGCGAGAAAACATCGGACGCGGCGTAAGTACTTGCGCAACATGTGATGGATTCTTCTTCCGCGGCAAAAAGATTGTTGTCGTTGGTGGCGGTGACTCAGCCATGGAAGAGGCGAATTTCCTTACTCGCTTTGCTTCGGAAGTTCGCTTAGTCCACCGTCGCGATGAGCTTCGCGCTTCGAAGATTATGCAGGACCGTGCTCGCGGCAACGAAAAAGTGAAATGGGCACTGAATAATACACCGCTTGAAGTTATAGCTGGTGAAAAAGGTGTAACAGGCCTGAAGGTCAAAAATAACGAAACCGGTGAAGATGAAATCATCGAAACGGATGGTATCTTTGTAGCTATTGGTCATACACCGAATACGAAGTTCTTAGGTGGACAAATCGATACGGATGAGCACGGCTATATTATTGTGAAGCCGGGCACGACGGAGACGAATATCCCTGGTGTATTTGCTTGTGGTGACGTGCAAGACACGAAGTATCGCCAAGCGATTACAGCGGCAGGAAGTGGATGCGCAGCTGCCTTGGAGGCTGAAAAGTTCCTAGAAGGCAACATCGTTCACGATTGGAGCCAGTCGCTGTAAGTGGTCTGGAGTCTTTACAGCAAACGTGGAGGGCTAATCTCTCCACGTTTTCTCATTTCTTTGGGAGCTGTTGAATCTTGACCAGTTTACAGGCTTGACTTATAGTTGGAACAGGAGCATAAGTAAACCCCACAAAGTGACGCATGCCTTCGAAGCTTATAACAATTACTTTGCGGGACCCCGGAAAATGTCCGAAAATTATATGAATATTCATGAGGTGACCTTGCAATGTCAGATCAGATTTATATCGGTGTAGATTTAGGCGGTACGAATATCAAGGTGGGTATCTGCGACGAGCAGGGGAAGTTGCTGCAAACGTTTGAAGGTCCTACAGGCGCGGAGAATGGTTCTGATTTTGTAATTGAGCGAATTGCGCAGTATGTACGCCAAATTGTCGAAGAGTCTCCGTTTGAGTGGGAGCAAGTGGCTGGTATTGGCGCAGGTTTAGCCGGATTCATGGATATTCCGGAAGGCTTCGTCAAATTCTCTCCAAATTTGCTATGGCATAATGTCCCTGCGAAAAAAATGTTGGAAGGATTTCTTGGTAAAACGGTTAAGATTGACAACGATGCCAATGTAGCTGCTTTAGGCGAAGCTTGGGCTGGTAGCGGAGCTGGAATTCCAAATGTAGTTTGCTATACGCTTGGAACAGGTGTTGGCGGCGGGATTATTATTAACGGGAAAATTTATCAAGGTTCTACGGGTATGGCTGGAGAGCTTGGTCATATGTCCGTTGTGCCCGACATTGAAGCGATTCAGTGTGGATGTGGACAAATGGGTTGTCTAGAAACAGTTTCGTCAGCGACAGGCATCGTTCGTATGGCTAATGAAGCGGTGGAACGCGGCGAGAAAACGTCATTAGCTCTTCATGAGAAAATTGAAGCGAAGCATGTCTTCGATGCAGCCAAGAGTGGAGATGAAGTATCCCTGCGCATCGTGAACCGTGCTGCATACTATATTGGACGTTCGATGGCTGCGATGGCTGTTATTATTAACCCGAAACGATTCATTATCGGTGGTGGTGTTTCTAAAGCAGGGGAAATTTTATTCCAACCGATTCGTGAAACCTTTAAGAAATACACGCCAGAGACAGCCTCTGAAGGTGTTGAGATCGTTGCTGCAACACTTGGTAACGACGCTGGCATTGTAGGCGCTGCTGGTTTGAATTTAAGATAAACGTAATACGTACTGTTCGTATGGTTAGCAGATCTGAGTTGGCCTGCGAGAAGCACTCCAAAGGAAGGTGTCATTCATGGAAGAAAACCACCCTTTAGCGAAACTGGTCATAATTACAGGAATGTCAGGTGCAGGTAAGACGATTGCCGTACAGAGTCTAGAGGATCTAGGATTCTTCTGCGTCGATAATTTACCTCCTGTGCTGATTCCTAAATTTGCTGAGTTGATCGAGCAGTCGATGGGGAAAATCGGCAAAGTGGCACTGGTGATTGATTTGCGAGGGCGTGAATTTTTCACTGCACTTCAGGAGTCGCTTCGTTATATTCAAGAGAATTACACGCTTAGTTATGAAATTCTATTCCTAGATGCTACCGATGCGACGCTAGTACAGCGTTATAAGGAAAGTCGCCGCCGTCACCCGCTAGCTCCCGATGGAGCGCCGCTTGAAGGTATTGGTCTTGAGCGTAAACTGCTGGAAGAGCTGAAAGGCTTAGCCACACAGGTTATTGACACAAGCACGCTTAAGCCGGTGCAGCTCAAAGAAAGAATTATTTCCCGGTTTACCAATTTGGAAACAAACCGCATATCTATAAATGTAATCTCCTTCGGATTTAAGTATGGTGTCCCAATTGATGCTGATTTAATCTTCGATGTTCGCTTCTTACCGAATCCACACTATGTGGAACAGCTTCGTCCACAAACAGGTCAAGATCCCGATGTGTATGACTACGTGATGAAGTGGAGCGAAACGCAAGAGTTCCTGAATAAGCTGCTCGATATGCTGAATTTCTTAATGCCTCAATATAAGAAAGAAGGCAAGAGTCAGGTTGTTGTAGGCATAGGTTGCACTGGAGGTAAACATCGATCCGTCGCCATCACTGAATATCTCGGTAAAGTGATGGGGAACAGCGAAACCGAAACCGTGCGTTTGAGTCATCGAGACGCCGAGCGGGACCGTGTATAAGCAGTCCTACGATTAAGAGGGTGAAAGAAGTATGGAACATGTTGAATTACAACGCAAGCCCAGAATAGTCGTTATTGGCGGTGGAACAGGTCTTTCGGTTATGCTTAGAGGATTGAAGGAGAAGCCGGTTGATATTACAGCCATTGTGACGGTAGCGGATGATGGAGGAAGCTCTGGTATTCTCCGGAATGAATTGCAGATGCCGCCTCCAGGTGACATTCGCAGCGTGTTAACGGCCCTTGCTGATGTCGAGCCCTTGCTGTCGCTTATTTTGCAATATAGATTTCAAGTGGGTACAGGTTTAGCTGGACACAGTCTGGGAAATCTAATACTAGCAGCTCTTACGGATATTACAGGTGACTTTGTCACTGCGGTTCAAGAGATGAATCGGGTATTTGCTGTCCGAGGTCGGGTCCTTCCCGCATCGAATCAAGCTATCGTGTTGAAAGCAATCATGGAAGATGGTACCTTAGTCGTAGGCGAGTCCAAGATTCCAAAAGCGGATGGACGCATTAAGCGTGTATTCATCGAGCCGGCTAACGTGACACCGCTAGCTGAAGCCGTTCAAGCTATACGCGAAGCAGATGCTATATTATGCGGCCCAGGTAGTTTATATACCAGCTTGCTGCCGAATCTACTTGTCCCTGGGATCTCGGAAGAGATTGTGAAATCGAATGCTGTAAAGTTGTTCATCTGCAATGTGATGACACAGCCAGGCGAAACCGACGACTACTCGGTCAGCGATCATCTGGATGCCATTTATGATCACCTGGGCCAACACTTGTTTGACTATGTGATTGTGAACAATGGGGAAATCCCTCCGCAAGTCCAGGCTAGATATGCGGAAAAGGGTTCGAAAGCGGTTCATTTGGACCTAGAAGAAGTCACGAAGAGAGGGTATCGGATTATTGCTGATCGACTCGTGCTATTTCGTACCTACCTTCGTCATGATGCAGAGAAATTGAGTGACCATATTTATCAGCTCGTCGAAAGCTGGATGTTAAGGAAGAAGTGAGTCCCTTGTCCTTTGCGGCAACAACCAAAAAAGAATTGACGTTAATTACAGATGCGGAAGCATGTTGTGAAAAAGCGGAGCTGTCGGCTTTGATTCGAATGAATGGATCTGTGCAGATAACCAGCCAACGCGTCGTACTTGATATTTCCACCGAAAATGCAGCTATTGCAAGGCGGATATACACGCTCATCAAAAAGACGTACAAATTACACACAGAGCTGCTCGTGCGTAAAAAAATGCGTTTGAAGAAGAATAACGTGTACATTGTTAGAGTTCCTGGTCAGGTCCAGGAGCTGCTCAGTGATCTGAAAATTGTTTCCGAAGGGTTCATCTTCACCACGGGAATTAATAAAGAGATCATTCGAGGCAACTGCTGCAAACGGGCCTATCTTCGTGGGGCATTCATGGCTGGAGGCTCGGTGAATAACCCCGAGGGTTCTTCTTATCATCTCGAGATTGCCTCGATTTACGAGGAGCATTGCAAGGCTTTGTCGCAGCTAGCGAACAAATTCGATTTGAATGCCCGCTGCATCGAACGCAAAAAAGGGTTCGTCTTGTATATCAAGGAAGGCGAGAAGATTATTGAGTTTCTAAGTATCATTGGCGCACATCAAGCGCTGCTGCGCTTTGAGGATGTCCGGATCATGAAGGATATGCGTAACTCGGTTAATCGTATTGTTAATTGTGAAACAGCGAACCTCAACAAGACGATTGGTGCAGCTGTTAGACAGATCGAAAATATCCGTCTCCTACAAAGGGAGGTCGGACTGGATAGCTTGCCTGAGAAGCTAAGAGAGGTTGCCGAGATTAGACTTCAGCATCCCGATCTGAATCTCAAGGAGGTTGGCGACATGCTTAAGGGCAGTGTAAGCAAATCTGGCGTCAATCATCGTCTGCGAAAAATCGACGAATTGGCTGAAAAACAGCGAAATTCGTAGATAAGAAGGCCCTGTACAGCGCATCTATAAGTTTTTCTCATTTTTTCTAGTGTACTTCAGGGAAAAATGGTATAATGTTAAAACATAGGGTTTAGCACTGTTATCAATAGTAATTCATATAAGCTCCATATTAGGGGGAATTAGTTCCATGTCCAGACGTCCAGTCGTTGTGAAGTTGAGAACAGGACTTCATGCCAGACCTGCGGCATTGTTTGTTCAAGAGGCGAATAAATTTTCATCTGAGATCTTTGTTGAGAAAGATGAAAAGAAAGTGAATGCGAAAAGCATCATGGGAATTATGAGTCTTGCGATCAGTACAGGAACCGAAGTCTTCATAAGTGCAGAAGGTTCGGATGCCGAGCAGGCTGTAAACGCTTTAGTCACATTAGTTAGCAAGGAAGAATTGGAAAACCAATAATCCTTCAAAAGCTTCCTTTCGAGGAGGCTTTTTTGCGAGTGAAGTGGCCATACAGTACAGCGAATTTTAATAAGTGTCAATTTTGTTAACAATTAGGGAAATTAGCAACCTTTTTCTCTTGTCGACGTCTAATGAACGTGGTCAACGAAGGAAAGGGCTATTTGCCATTTCTGCCGTACCGCATTCAAATGTTAAAGGAGCCAGAGAAAAGAATGAAATTGAATTCGCTAAAAAAAGAGGTTACCCTCCTGCTTGCGCTGATCGTGTTTCTTGCTAGTACGATCGTAGCACCGGCAGCTCACGCGGTATCGACAAGCTCGTCCTTCATTTTACTTTATATCGATAAGTCAGAAGCGTTCGTGAATGAGGAGCAAATCCATTTGGAGTCTCCGTCCACGATTATCAATGGCAGTACGTTCGTTCCTGCTAAGTTCCTTGGGGATACGATGGGTTTCAAGGTGGAATGGAATGATGCATCACGGACCATTCAGATGACTCCTCCGGGCTACGACATCGTTCTCGATTCTGATCATAAGACTGTGACGACCAATGGGGTAGATACGCCTTTCAACACGGTTGCTGCGATCGTAAATGGGAAGCTTCTGGTGAAGCTAACTTGGTTAGCAGACTATATGGGCGCGAAGTACAAGTATAACAATGAACTCCGTCGAGTGGAAATCGTGCACTTTAAGACGCCCGAGGGTATCTACATTGACCAGGATAGCAACTCCAGACCTGTAGCTAAGTTTGCAACAGCAAAGCCTACATACCGTCTTGGAGAGCCTGTGAAGTATCTCGATCTTAGCTATGATCCCGATGCGGAAGGTATTGCATCCTATGATTGGGCTGGCAATCAAGAAGCCTTTTTCAAACCAGGTAAATATCCGGTTACTTTGACGGTTAAAGATGGGCACGGACATGTAAGTAAATTGTTCAAAAGCTTTGTAACGGTGGTTAATGAACCTTATTTGACTGAAGTTGAATACCCGATTTATATGAAGCCGGTTGGTGGTTTCATCAAGTCAGACTGGGGCACAATTTGGGCTCATTTCAATGAGATGCCTCTTTTGCCTAAAAAAGTAACTGAGGTTCCAGGGCGTACGCTGCTAGTGAGCGACAGTCCGGAAGAGTTTACTGAGAGTGGTATTCTGTACCGCGATAACATCAATGGTAAGGCACGACTGTATGCCGATCACATCAATGGTACGAAGCAAAAGATGACCATGGCGATATTCGCAACGAATAACTCGGATAAACCGGTTAAGATCAAGACAACGAATAAAGGAGAGGTGTATCCTTCCGTTTATGCGAATTTGATCGGTAGCGAAGCGTCCGTAGACTTCCTTTTAGGCAATGTGTACACAGACGAACTGACGGTTCCTCCTCATGAGACTTACGTGTATGCGAAGCTTCCGGATTTCTATCCAGGGCAGGGTGTGAACTTATTTTACGATGTGGAAACAGACGGTGAGCTTCAAATCTCATTCGGTGTAACGGATCGCATGCTGACGCCAACGATAGCACAAGAGCTTCCGTTATTGGGCTTCACAGGCCACGTGCGTGGGACGTTCCCGATATCGGAGATTAAATGGGATATAGACGCCACGAGTTTCGCGAAAACATCGGTACTAACGATAGGGGATAACAAGACGGATCCGTTCGTCAAAGGGTATGACGTGATGCGTAAGCAGAATGTGGAGAACGGCGGTAATTATGGCGTAGTCTATAAAATCCATGCGGATAAGCCGCGCAAAATGGCTGTTATGATTATGGCCAAAGGCGGCGTGTTCAAAGGACCGTTCAAAATAAACGGTGAGATCATTCCAGTTCCATATTCCGGCGTCATCACCGCATTTGACGGAATGGAAGTGCTGGCTCGTACAACGGGTACGGAAGACGCGCTGGACATCGAGTTCACGCCTCCGGCAGGATCGGCATTCCCGATTGACCTGATTTTCTATCCATTGGATGAGAAGAAGTAAGATAGAATCTAGGTGGAACTGAATAGATAAGAGCCAATGGAGACTAGTTGCTTAACTAGTTTCTAGGGGCTCTTTTTTTTAAGTGTCAATAAGGAGTGGAGCATGCGGAATAAGGGTTGATAAGGCGCATTAATGTATAAAAAAAACCAGCTGCACGGCCGCTCGTTTGAGCAGTCACTGCAGGCTGGTTTTTATTTTACAAATTAGACGCGCTCGATGACTTTATCGATGAGTCCGTATTCGGCCGCTTCCGCAGCGCTCATGAAGTTGTCGCGGTCTGTATCCTTTTCGATGCGCTCGAAAGTTTGGCCCGTGCGCTCTGCTAGGATTTTGTTCAGGTTATCTCTCATTTTCAAAATACGCTTAGCGCGGATTTCGATGTCTGAGGCTTGACCTTCAGCACCGCCAAGCGGTTGGTGAATCATGACTTCGCTGTTAGGCAAAGCGTAACGTTTGCCTTTGGCGCCTGCTGTGAGGAGGAATGCTCCCATAGAAGCAGCCATACCAACGCAGATCGTGGATACGTCTGGCTTAATGAACTGCATCGTGTCAAAGATGGCCATACCGGCTGTAATGGAACCGCCAGGGCTGTTGATGTAAAGCGAGATATCTTTATCAGGATCTTGTGCGGCCAAGAAAAGTAGCTGAGCAATGATGGAATTAGCCACAACATCGTTGACACCCGTGCCTAAGAAAATAATGCGGTCTTTCAGCAAGCGAGAGTAGATGTCATACCCTCTTTCACCGCGCGCGTCCTGTTCGACGACCATAGGAATAAAACTCATGAGAATGACCTCCTTGGGGTGGGTACATGGTTAAAAGATTGATGCGTGGAGTCAATGTCATCATAGAATAATGAAATTGATCTCTTTTGTACATACTGTTTACAGTATCTACAAGTATGATAACGAAAAAACCTCTGAAGGTCAAGAAAGGTCAAACTAACAACAAAAAAAATCAGCAAGGATGCTGATTTTGGCCATTCTGGTGCTGATTCTGCTGTAATTCTTATGAACGCGCCCGAAAGGAATCGAACCTTTATCTCAGGCTTCGGAGGCCTACGTCATATCCATTGGACCACGGGCGCATAAAAAGTTAAAAAGTGAAGCAAGGGTTATTATATGTCAGACGCTCAGAAAAAGCAAGACAGTAAGCCCTTTCAGCCCATATTGGTGAAAAATGTTTGAACAAATGTTGAATCTGGAAAGATTATTGGTTATAATGAAAATGTAAGATATCAGAAAGCATTCACGCCGAGCAATCTTCAGTGAATTCATCTTTCTGATGTGGGAATTGTGTAAGGAACTTTTTTTTCGCCCGGGTGGGACGCAAAATGTATACCCGGGACATAAAACGTCCATCGACGGATCAGGAGCGTTAAAAGTCGTCATATGAGAGAAATTCTTGACATTCAGAAACAGCTCTTGCCGGATCTCATGGACATCATGAAGAAGCGGTACTCGATTCTACATCACATCTTAGTCTCCGGTGTTGTCGGACGCAGAACGTTAGCTTCTTCGCTCGATATGACTGAACGCGTGCTGCGCGGGGAAGTTGATTTCCTTAAGGAGCTTGGACTTCTCGAATCGGATGCAACAGGGATGAAGATTAGTGAATCGGGTCGTCAATTGCTTGAGGACATGCAGCCCATCATTAAGATGGCTTTTGGATTAACGGACTTGGAGGAAAGTATTGCTAAGTCATATGGCATCTCGCAAGTGATTGTTGTCCCAGGAGACTCCGATACTTCGGTATTTACGAAGAAGGAGCTAGGACGTGCAGGTGCAGCAGCACTCCGCAAGTACGTGTCCAAAGATGATATCATCGCTGTAACCGGCGGATCTACGATGGCGCAGATTGCTAATAACCTGGCGATATCTTCTTCCATGAAAGGCAGTTGGTTCGTACCAGCTCGCGGTGGACTTGGTGAGAGTGTGGATATGCAGGCGAACACCATTGCTTCTATTATGGCCAAGAAAACAGGCGGTAAATACCGATTGCTGCATGTACCGGATCATCTCGGGGAGGAAGCGTACCAATCGCTTATCCAAGATCCGCAAATTCAAGAAGTTGTTGACGCTGTACGCAGTTGTCGCATCGTTGTACACGGTATCGGAGATGCTATGGTCATGGCGCGAAGACGTAAGGTTGACGCCGAGACGACACGCAGTCTGGAAGCCGAAGGTGCTCTCGCAGAGGCGTTAGGATATTATTTTGACCGTCAAGGAAATGTGGTTCACAAGATGCCAACCGTAGGACTTCGTCTGGAGGATCTCCAGCGTGTTGAAGTCGTCATTGGTGTAGCCGGCGGGAAGAGCAAAGGGGAAGCGATCGCTTCAGTGCTTCGTCATGGACAGGAAGATGTTCTTGTGACCGATGAGGCAGCAGCTTTAGAAATTATGAAGCATGTTTAATAAAGACGAAAGACATCATAACGTATGCCTTCATCAGCTGCGTTTTGAAATATAATTATTTATTTAATCTTAGGAGGAATTGGCTATGACAACAAAAGTAGGTATTAATGGTTTCGGACGTATTGGTCGTAACGTATTTCGCGCAGCTTTGAACAACTCAGAAGTACAGATCGTTGCAGTAAACGATTTGACTGACGTTAAAACATTGGCTCATTTGCTCAAATATGACACAACTCACGGTAAACTAGACGCTACAGTTGAAGCTGGTGAAGGCGAATTGATCGTTAACGGTCGTTCCATCAAAGTTTTTGCTGAGCGTGACCCTGGGAACCTGCCTTGGGCATCTGTAGGCGCAGAAATCGTTATCGAATCTACTGGTATTTTCACAGCTAAAGAAAAAGCATCCCTTCACTTGAAAGGCGGAGCTAAGAAAGTTATCATTTCCGCTCCAGCTTCCGACGAAGATATCACAATCGTACTTGGTGTTAACGAAGATAAATACGATCCGGCAGCACACACAATTATCTCCAACGCTTCTTGTACAACAAACTGTCTGGCTCCTTTCGCGAAAGTTATCAACGATAGCTTCGGTATCGTAAAAGGTATGATGACAACTGTTCACTCTTACACAAATGACCAATCCGTGCTTGACGTTCCTCATAAAGATCTTCGTCGTGCTCGCGCAGCAGCTGAGAACATCATTCCTTCCAGCACTGGTGCAGCAAAAGCAATTGGTCTTGTTCTTCCTGAACTCAAAGGCAAATTGAACGGTATGGCTATGCGTGTTCCTACACCTAACGTATCCGTAACTGACTTGGTTGTTGAATTGAAAGTTAACGTAACGGTTGACGAAGTAAACAGAGCTCTGAAACAAGCTTCCGAAGGCCCTCTTAAAGGCATTCTGAACTACACAGAAGATGCTTTGGTTTCCAGCGATTTCAATGGCGACCCAGCTTCCTCCACAATCGATGCTCTGTCCACAATGGTAGTTGGCGACAACATGCTGAAAGTGGTTTCCTGGTACGATAACGAGTGGGGCTACTCCAACCGTGTTGTTGACTTGGTAGCTTTCATCGCTAAAAAAGGTCTGTAATTTCATAGATCATCAATGAAAAACCACATGAAGGGGAGAAGAGATTCTCCTCTTTATGTGCGATTTTCCCATATAAAGGTTGACCGGAAGTATACCATACACGTTCAGGAGGCTTTGACCTATGAGTAAGAAAAGTGTTCGCGATGTTGAAGTAGCTGGTAAAAGAGTATTTGTTCGCGTTGATTTCAACGTACCTGTAGAGAATGGTCAGATCACTGACGATACACGGATCAGAGAAACACTGCCTACGATTAAATTTTTAGTCGAAAAAGGCGCGAAAGTCATTCTTGCAAGTCACTTCGGACGTCCTAAAGGTCAAGTCGTTGAAGAACTGCGTTTAACACCTGTAGCTGCAAAATTGGCTGAATTGCTTGGTCAATCCGTGATTAAAGCGGATGTATCGGTTGGCGAAATTGTGAAAGCGCAAGTGGATGCTCTTGAAAATGGTGACGTTCTCTTGCTTGAAAACGTTCGTTTCAATGAAGGCGAAGAGAAGAACGATCCTGAATTGGCAAAAGCGTTTGCTGAGTTTGCAGACCTGTTCGTCAATGATGCATTCGGTGCTGCTCACCGTGCGCATGCTTCGACGGAAGGAATCGCACACTTCATTCCAGCGGTTTCCGGCTTATTGATGGAGAAAGAGCTTGATGTTCTAGGTAAAGCATTGAACAACCCAGAGCGTCCTTTCACAGCCATCGTTGGCGGATCCAAAGTGAAAGACAAAATCGCTGTCATTGAGAACCTCCTGAACATTGCAGATAACGTCCTTATTGGCGGTGGTCTGTCCTATACATTCCTGAAAGCACAAGGTCACGAAATCGGTAAATCCCTCGTGGATAACGAGAAACTCGACCTGGCGCTTAGCTTCATCGAGAAAGCCAAAGAAAAAGGCGTTAACTTCTTGATTCCAGTTGATATCGTTGTTGCTGATAAATTCGGCGCAGATGCGAACACACAAATCGTTGGCGTTGACGGCATTCCTGCCGATTGGGAAGGTATTGATATCGGACCGAAAACACGTGAACTATACGCAGATGTAATCGCGAAATCTAAATTGGTTGTTTGGAACGGACCGATGGGCGTTTTCGAAATCGAGCCTTTCTCCCATGGTACACGTGCTGTAGCACAAGCTTGTGCTACAACTGAGGGTTACACCGTTATCGGTGGTGGCGATTCCGCTGCAGCAACAGAGAAATTCCACTTGGCTGACCAAATGAACCATATGTCCACAGGTGGCGGAGCTTCCTTGGAGTTTATGGAAGGTAAAGCATTACCAGGCGTAGTAGCCTTGAACGATAAATAATGATTTTCACACAGTGAACGCTTACGATGCCAGTTATTCTGGCGAATAACTTTAAGGAGAGCCAATCCAATGAGTAGAAAACCGATTATCGCGGGTAACTGGAAAATGTTCAAAACCGTTTCCGAAGCAGTTAGCTTCGTGAATGAAGTAAAAAGCAGCACAGTAGAAGGCGTTGAGAGCGTAATTTGCTCCCCATTCACGAATCTGCCTGCTTTGGTTGAAGCTGTGAAAGGTACAGACGTTCGCGTAGGAGCGCAAAATTTGCATTTTGAAGACAATGGCGCATTCACAGGTGAAATCAGCGGCATTATGCTGAAAGATCTAGGCGTAGAGTACGTCATTATCGGTCACTCCGAGCGTAGAGCTTACTTCGCTGAAACAGACGAAATCGTGAATAAGAAAGTCGTTGCGGCTTTCAAACACGGCTTAACTCCAATCCTTTGCGTAGGCGAAAAGTTGGAAGAACGCGAAGCGGGTCAAACGAAAGATGTTTGTAAAGTGCAAACAGAAGCAGCTTTTGCTGGTCTTAGCGCAGAGCAAGCCGCGCAAGTTGTTATCGCTTATGAGCCAATTTGGGCTATTGGTACAGGTAAATCTTCCACTGCTGAAGATGCACAAGATGTCATCGGCTACATCCGTCAGCTTGTAAGTGGTTTATACGGCGCGTCCGTAGCTGATGCGGTTCGCATTCAATACGGCGGCAGCGTGAAGCCAAACAACATTGCTGAGTACATGGCACAGCCTGACATTGATGGCGCACTTGTAGGCGGAGCGAGCTTAGAGCCAGCTTCCTACATCCAGCTTGTCCAGGGGGCGAAGTAACATGTCGAGACCGAAACCGGTAGCACTCATCATTCTCGATGGCTTCGGACTCCGCTCGGAAGAGCAGGGGAATGCGGTTGCTCATGCCAAAAAGCCTAACTATGACCGTTACTGGTCGAGTTATCCACATACAACCCTTACTGCTTGCGGTGAGGCCGTAGGTTTGCCGGAAGGCCAGATGGGGAATTCTGAAGTGGGACACCTGAATATCGGCGCTGGCCGTATCGTTTATCAGGATTTGACGCGGATTTCCAAATCGATTCGTGATGGTGAATTTTACGATAATGAAACGATTCTAGGCGCATTTCGTCATGCAAAAACAAACGGAAAGAAGCTGCACCTCTACGGGTTGCTCTCCGATGGCGGCGTACATAGTCACATTCAGCATTTGTTTGCTTTGCTGGACTTGGCTAAAAAAGAACAATTTGATGATGTGTACATCCATGCTTTCCTAGATGGCCGCGACGTGGCTCCAGATTCTGCAAAGAGTTATATGGCCAGCCTGCAGCACAAAATTATGGAAGTCGGCGTAGGGCATATTGCGACCGTTCAAGGCCGCTATTATGCGATGGATCGCGATAAACGTTGGGAGCGGACGGAGAAATCCTACCGTGCCATGGTTTATGGCGAGGGCCCTGCTTACACAGATCCAATGAAAGCTATTGTTGAATCCTATGAGAAATCGATCTTCGACGAGTTCGTTATGCCAACGGTTATCGTCTCCGAGGATGGCAAGCCGGTAGGTCTTGTAGAATCAGGGGATGCGGTTATCTTCTTCAATTTCCGCCCTGACCGTGCGATTCAGCTTTCGCAAGTCTTCACGAATGAAGATTTCCGCGGTTTTGACCGTGGTCCTAAAGTAGCTAAGAACCTGTACTACGTATGTCTGACACTGTTCAGTGAATCCGTAGACGGCTTCGTTGCCTACAAGCCTAAGGATCTCGACAATACCCTCGGTGAGGTGCTGGCTCAGAATGGTCTAAAGCAGCTTCGTGCAGCGGAAACAGAGAAATACCCACACGTGACTTTCTTCTTCAGTGGTGGTCGGGATGCTGAACTGCCAGGCGAAACTCGTCTTCTTATTCCTTCGCCGAAAGTAGCTACGTACGATTTGCAACCAGAAATGAGTGCATATGAGTTGGCAGCTGCTGTGGTTAAGGAAGTCGAAGATGAGCGTCATGACGTGATCATTCTCAACTTCGCAAACCCTGACATGGTAGGTCACTCCGGTTTGCTGGAGCCTACAGTGAAAGCAATCGAAGCAACAGATGCTTGTCTAGGTCAAGTTGTAGAAGCAATCCTCGCCAAAGGCGGCGTGGTGTGCATTACAGCAGATCACGGGAATGCAGATGTTGTTACGAATGCAGATGGATCACGCAACACAGCACATACAACGAATCCTGTGCCTTTTATTGTTACGGACAAATCTGTTACACTAAGAGACGGCGGAATTTTGGCAGATATTGCCCCAACGATGCTAGACTTCTTAGAGGTTACACAACCGGAACAAATGACCGGGACAACCATCATAAAGCGCTAATTCAAACATAATATTAAAGGAGTGTTTTCTAACAATGACGATTATTTCTGATGTTTATGCACGCGAAGTATTGGATTCCCGCGGTAACCCAACAGTAGAGGTAGAAGTATATCTAGAGTCCGGCGCTTTCGGCCGCGCAATCGTTCCTTCAGGCGCTTCCACAGGCGCATACGAGGCTGTTGAGCTTCGTGATGGTGACAAAGGTCGTTACCTTGGTAAAGGCGTTCTGAAAGCCGTTGAGAACGTGAACGAAATCATCGCTCCTGAAATCATCGGTCTAGACGCGCTTGATCAAGTTGGCATCGACCACAAAATGATCGAGCTTGACGGTACTCCTAACAAAGCAAAATTAGGTGCTAACGCAATCCTAGCTGTTTCCATGGCTGTAGCTCGCGCAGCAGCAGACGCTTTGGATGTTCCACTTTACGTATACCTTGGCGGATTCAACGCTAAGACGCTTCCAGTTCCAATGATGAACATCATCAACGGTGGCGCACATGCCGATAACAACGTTGACGTTCAAGAGTTCATGGTTCTGCCAGTAGGCGCGCCTACTTTCAAAGAAGCTCTTCGCATTGGCGCAGAGATTTTCCATAGCTTGAAATCCGTATTGAAAGAAAAAGGCCTTAACACAGCTGTTGGCGACGAAGGCGGATTCGCTCCTAACTTCACTTCCAACGAAGAAGCTATCACAACGATCCTCACAGCAATCGAAAACGCTGGCTACAAACCAGGTGTTGACGTATTCTTGGGTATGGACGTTGCTTCCACAGAATTCTTCAAAGATGGTAAATACCACCTTGAGGGCGAAGGCAAATCCTTCACATCCGCTGAGTGGGTTGACTTCCTTGCTGCATGGGTTGATAAATACCCAATTATCACTGTTGAAGACGGTTGTTCCGAAGACGATTGGGAAGGTTGGAAATTGCTTACTGAGAAATTGGGTAACAAAGTTCAACTGGTTGGTGACGATCTGTTCGTTACGAACACTGAGCGTCTTTCCAGAGGGATCGAAGAAAACATCGGTAACTCCATCTTGGTTAAAGTTAACCAAATCGGTACGCTTACTGAGACTTTTGATGCAATCGAAATGGCAAAACGCGCTGGTTACACAGCAGTAATCTCCCACCGTTCCGGTGAGAGCGAAGACAGCACAATCGCTGACATTGCTGTTGCTACCAACGCTGGTCAAATCAAAACAGGTGCTCCGTCCCGTACGGACCGTGTAGCGAAATACAACCAACTTCTTCGTATCGAAGACGAGTTGTTCACTGTAGCTCAATACGCTGGTAAAAAAGCATTCTACAACTTGAGAAACTTTAAATAATATTGTACGTAGTAGTTAATTAAATACTAAGGGGGTCTGCTGTGTGAGCAACTGGGTGAAAACTATTTTATTTCTGATAGGTTCCGCGTTGCTCACGCACTGGATCCCTTCTTCTTTTTTTCGCAACATAGACACGATGGTTCATGAGTTTGGGCATGCTGTGGTGACCTTGGCGCTATCGGGGAAAGTGATGTACATTGAGCTCTATCAGGATCATAGTGGGGTTACTTATTCTTCAATTACGAAGCAATGGGCGATCATTCCGGTAGCCTTAGCAGGTTATATAACGGCATCACTCTTTGCGTGGTTCCTGTTCTCGGCTTATTCGAAGGGCAAGCAGCGTTTAGGTTTGCAGGTTATGATTGCGCTATCCGGTCTCTCGTTAATATTGTTCGTGCGGAATGGTTTCGGAATCATGTTCTTAGTCGGTTTCATTGCGCTGACAATAATTGTTCTGGCGCTTACGCCAAAGTGGTTGCGTGATTTCTACTACTTACTGCTCGCTTTCTTATGCTTAGAAGAGTCTGTGTTTGGCCCGTTCTCCTTGATCATCTATGCATGGGGAAATGCGCGGCAAGCAGGTGATGCCACCAATTTGGCATTGCATACCGGTATTCCGGCTATAGTGTGGGCAATCGGATTTACGCTTTTTGCATTGTGGTGTGCGAAACAGGCCGTGCAAGCTTTTCTAGGACGCAATAAGCGTGCAAGGAGCTCTAGCCGACAATCACCAACACCATCCTACCGTGACTAGAAGAGAAACCATCAGGGTGCCTCTTTGTTGTATTCTAGGACGAACTATGTTAAAATACTCATGCTAGTTGTATAAGGCAAAGAACAGGCAATTGGGGTGCTAATAACATGGTAATCTTTATGAAAATTTTGTTAATCATAGCTTCGGTTGGATTAATTGCGATTGTACTTTTACAAAAAGGTAAAAGCGCAGGTTTGTCCGGTGCCATTTCCGGTGGTGCAGAACACTTATTTGGTAAGCAAAAAGCACGCGGTTTGGAACTATTTTTGTCCCGTTTTACGATGGGGCTTGCTGCTGCATTTTTCATTCTTTCCATTGTCGTAGCATACGTAGTGAAGGCCTAACACACATAAAACGATAACAGCAGGGGAAATCTACTCCTGCTGTTTTTTCATTTTAAATGGGTGTTAGGAGTAGGAGCTGGTTACCATCGAGAGCAGAATTTACAAGTCGACAGAACCATTCTTTTGGTCAGGAAGTGGAGATAATCAAGAGACAGGCATACTGATGATCCATGGATTCACGGGGTCTCCCTCGGAGTTTAGACGGATTGGGTATGTACTCAAAGATGAAGGCTACACCATCCAAGCTGTAAAGCTTCCAGGACATGGTACCTCACCCGAAGAAATGATACGAACCGGATGGACGGATTGGTATGGGCATGTGCTGGAGAGTTATGACGAGCTTGCAGCTAAATGCAAAAGCGTTGTTGTTATGGGACATTCAATGGGCGGACTACTCGCCTTGAAGCTGGCTGTGGAACGTCGTACAGCTGGTGTTATTTCGCTGGCTACGCCTATTTTTCTGACGTCAAGGAAGTCGGCGCTGGCCGTACTGCTGCAATATTTTATCAAATATGTAGCCAAGAAACCCAAACAAATCTCCACGTTATTAGATGAGTCATGTGCATATACCAAAACGCCGATTCGTTGCGTCGTAAGCCTGCGTAAGCTGTTAAAACAAGTGAAAAGCTTGCTGCCTCAAGTCGAAGTACCGATATGGATTGGTCAAGGGAGCAAGGATGGCGTGGTCCATCAGGAAAGCGCAGCGTTTTTACATAAGCGCATTAGTTCCCAAATGAAAGAACTTCGTTATTACCCAGAGTCATCCCACGGAATGCTGCTGGATCAAGAGAGAGAGCTTATCTATGCCGATATCACTGCGTTTATCCTTTCCCTGAAAGTGACATACTATGGAGTAAAGGAAACAAGTACGGCGAATTAGAAAGCTAGGCTCAACAACAACAAGAAGGTGAAGAGTATGATGACAGATAAAGAAATCATAAGTTTGATGCAAGAAGAGGCTTATAAGCCTATGTCCTATAAAGAACTTGAGAAGCATTTTGGAATTGAAAGTGCGAATGAGTTTAAGGATTTTATTAAATTGTTAAATCAATTAGAGGAAAGTGGTCACATTGTCAGAGGCGGCAATGACCGCTACGGTGTTCCTGAACGAATGAATTTGGTGAGAGGTAAGCTGCAAGCTCATGCCAAAGGCTTCGGTTTCTTAATTCCAGATGATCGAGACCACCCGGACGTATATATTAATGCACATGATCTAAATACCGCGATGAATGGTGACATTGTCTTCGTAAAGGTAACCGCAAGGAGTCAAGGCGGAGGCCGTCTGGAAGGCGAAGTCGTACGAGTTATTACGCGTGCGAATACGCAAATTGTTGGTGTTTTTCAGAGTCAGGAGACGTTTGGGTTCGTTATTGCGGATGATAAGCGTGTGTCTCGGGATATTTTCATCCCTCAGCATGCCTTCATGGGAGCTGTTACGGGGCAAAAAGTCGTTGTCAAGATTGTTAACTACCCAGAGGGCCGTTCTGCGGCTGAAGGGGAAGTTATCGAAATCCTCGGTCACAAAGATGATCCAGGCGTTGATATCCTTGCCATCGTACGTAAATTCCAACTGCCTGAGGCATTCAAAGAGGAAGTTATTGAAGAGGCTGAGAAAGCACCGGATTCGATCAGTGAAGAAGAGATTATTGGTCAAGGACGGCGGGATCTTCGTTCTAAGCGCATTGTAACAATTGATGGTGAAGATGCGAAAGACTTGGATGACGCGGTAAATGTGGAGCTTTTGGAAAACGGGAATCTTCGTTTGGGTGTTCATATCGCCGATGTGAGCTATTATGTCCGGGAAAGTACTGCGCTGGATATTGAAGCATATAATCGCGGCTGCTCCGTGTATTTGACTGACCGTGTTATTCCGATGCTGCCTCATAGATTGTCTAACGGAATATGTTCGTTGAACCCTCGTGTAGATCGTTTAACCATGTCTTGTGAGATGGAGTTCGATGAGGATTTAAAACTAGTGAACCACGAAATTTTCACGAGTGTTATTAAAACTAGCGAACGCATGACGTATACGAATGTGCGTAAGCTTCTGACGGGTGAAGCCGAACCGGAGATTGTCGAGAAATATGACTACTTAATGGAAGATTTCAAACGAATGGAAGAGCTGGCTGCAAGGCTGCGTTCCAGACGGATGAAGCGTGGGGCGATAGATTTTGACTTTGAGGAGTCTAAAATTATCGTCGATTCCGAAGGCAAGCCTACGGATATTGTGAAAAGAGAACGTTCCGTCGCAGAAATGATGATCGAAGAGTTTATGTTAGCCGCCAATGAAACGGTTGCTGAGCATTTTTCATGGATGAAAGTACCTTTCCTATACCGTGTTCATGAAGACCCTGATGCTGAAAAGTTGATGAATTTCATGGAGTTTGTGACAAACTTCGGGTACTCGGTTAAAGGTAAAGGGAATTCGGTACATCCACGGGCTTTGCAGGCGCTTTTGGAAGAGATTAAAGGGACTCCTGAAGAGACGGTTCTTAGTAAAATTATGCTTCGCTCCATGAAACAAGCTCGCTATGATGCGCAGAGTTTGGGGCATTTTGGTTTGGCGGCGGAATTTTATTCACACTTTACATCGCCAATTCGCCGTTACCCCGATTTAATTATTCATCGGGTGATTCGCGAAGTGCTGGAAAGCGGGGGTACGTTATCCGATAAGCGTCATGAATATTTGTCCTCGCGGATGAGTGATATTGCACAGCAATCCTCGGAACGTGAGCGAGTTGCCGTTGATGCTGAACGCGAGACGGAAGCGCTGAAGAAAGCTCAATACATGCTGGATAAAGTCGGTGAGGAATTCGAAGGTATTATCTCCAGCGTTACCGGCTTCGGAATGTTTGTGGAGCTCGACAATACGGTTGAAGGTTTGATTCGTCTTAGCGATTTGACAGACGATTATTACAATTTCCATGAGAGACAGTTTGCTCTCATAGGTGAACGTACATCCAAGATCTATCGAATCGGTGATGAGATCAAGATTCGCGTTGCTCGTGTCAATATGGATGAGCATACGATTGATTTTGAACTGCTCGATATGAAGCCTCGCAAAGAGGGCGGGTTTAATCGTGGTGGCGGAAGTTCAAACCGCGGTGGAAAACCTCCATTTAAGGGTGCGGCTGGGTTTAAAGGCTTCCGCGGGGGATCCGATAAAGGCGGATTTGCCGCTAAAGGCAAGGGCGGCTATGCGAAAGCTCAGGGCGCTGGTGCTGCTGGTGGAGAGCGTAGCAAGGAAAGAGCAGGAGCCGGGGGTACGGCTGAAGGTAAGGAAAGAGCTGAAAGAGTTGGTCAAGGGCGTGGCGGTGCTGGAGGCTCAGGACGTACTGCAGGTGGCGCAGCTCGGAGAATAGAAGCTGCTGGACGCACGGAAGGCGGAGCAGGGCAAGGTCGCGGTGAAGGCTCTGGACGAGCGGAAGGTGGAGCAGGACGTGCAGAAGGTGGAGCAGGACAAGGCAAATCCCGGCGCGGTAAGGCAGGGAGCACGCCGTGGAGCGAGAAGCGCGGCAAAGGTGGAGCTGGCCGCGGCAAAGCGGGCGGTCCTAAGCTGAGCGAAGGCGGCAGCTTGAGCGCAAGGCTTGAATCTGTCGGCGCGGGGCGGACAGAGAGCGGAGCTGCTCGCGGCGAAAGCAAGCGCGGCCGCGGTGGGATTGCGCTTGGGGGCGAAGCCCAAGCGGGTGGTGGTTCGCCTGCTGCTGAGCGCAGCACAGGCGGTAGTGATTGGGCGAGCGGCGTGAACGCGCTCGCCAAGGGTGGTCGTCGTCGGAGTGACGACGGCGATGGTAGCAAGAAGCGGCGGAGATAACGCCGCTTCTTGCTTTTCCGCCTTGATCTTGCTACAATAGGATGCACATTGTAGCAGTATTTACCTGCATTGAACGTGCGGGAGGAGGGTCTCACGTGGCAACGAAAAAGGCAGATGGCAAATTACTCGCCCAGAACAAAAAGGCTTCACACGACTACTTTATTGAAGAAACGTATGAATGCGGTCTTGTCCTGACCGGCACGGAGATCAAATCCTTACGGGCAGGTAAAGCAAACATAGGCGATAGCTTTTCGACTATTCGCAATGGGGAAGCATTTGTACACAACATGCACATTAGTCCTTTCGATCAAGGCAACCGAAGCAATCCGGAAGATCCAACACGGACGCGGAAGCTGCTCTTAAAAAAGGCGCAGATTGCCAAGATGCTAGGGCAGGCGAAGCAAGAAGGTTATACCCTCGTTCCACTGAAGGTGTATATCCGAAATGGTTACGCCAAGCTTTTGGTTGGCATAGGCAAAGGGAAAAAGCAGTTCGACAAGCGTGAATCCGCAGCGAAAAAAGATGCACAGCGAGACATTCAACGTGCCCTGCGTGAGAAGCAGAAGATTGCCAGATAGGTGGTCAACCCATACTGGAAGGCAACACCTCAACTTCCATGAACCTAGTCGTTCATTTTTCAGCAGCATGTGTTATACTAATTTAGCAGCAAAGATTTGAAAGCAATTTGGCTCAACATGCACGTCTTTTACCTTCACCGTCTATGACGGTAACGAAGGCAATCCGGGGGTGTTCTTGGATTCGACGGGGATAGTTTGGGCACGGGTTGCGGGTAGTGGGGCCGCGTCCACTATAAAACGCTAAAGCCTATTAAATGGCAAAACACAAAACAACTACGCTTTAGCAGCTTAATAACCTGTTAGCGTGCTCCTCCTCAGCATCGCCCATGTGACTGGGATAGGGGCTCAACTATAGTGGGATACGACGTTTGGTCTCCGCCTGGGGTCGGACGTAGGAAGACAATCAGGCTGACCCAACGCATAGCCGGTTACGGGGCGCTGCTCGGGTGACATCAAAACTGTGACTACACCCGTAGATGCCTGTGTGGCGATATTTTCGGACAGGGGTTCGACTCCCCTCACCTCCATACAATGAAAGAAGCACCCGATGAGGGTGCTTTTTTTATTTGTATGGGTATAGGGAGGAGAACCCCTCGAGGGTTCAGTCCGCGCGGACTGGAGCGTAAGCGGAGGGAGCACGGCATTGGAGTGTACTGCTATAGTTTGTTGACGTGGAGTTTGCTTAATAAACCAGTTCATTTGACTTTTAAATAGTCCCCTCCATGAAAAATAGTAGGCAAGAAGAGACATATTTGAGAAAATGAGAACGTGAACGGCTCATTTCATTTAACATTTAAATAGATAATATAGTTAAGAAAGCAGGGATACATAGATGAAATTGAAAGTAATTGAGAATAGCATAGATCCTATCATTCTTGAGCGCGGGGAAAGGTATCGAGAGAACGGTCATATTTTATCCATTGAAGAGGTGGGGCCAGGATTGTACCGAGCTGAAGTTGAGGGGAATGAGCTTTACGATGTGGAGGTTCATCTTGGCTCCCGCGGTGAAGTGGTATATACAGCGTGCGACTGCCCTTACGACATGGGGGCAATATGTAAGCATGTGGCTGCTGTGCTTTTGGAAATTAGAGACGAGCTATCTGATAGGGAAACAGCCTCGGATCCTTCTAAATCTAAGCCCTCACGTAAAGTAAGTTTATCTGACGAACTGTCTAAGCTTAGTAAAGAGGAGTTGGTTGCGTTACTTGTCCATTTTTCGAAAGAGATTAAGGAAGTAGAGCAAATGCTTACTCTGAAATTTCATGACTCCGGCAGTGACGAGGGGTTAGCTCAATATAAAAAAATGATTCGATCCTATGTGAAGCAGAACTCTGACCGAAATGGTTTTGTGCCTTATCGCAATGTGTCCGCTGCTGTAACTGGTGCTGAACTAGTTATTGAAAAAGCCGAGGAAAAATTGGAAAAAGGGCAGCACCTGTCTGCTGTTAAAATAAGTTTTTGCATTTTGCATGAGATGGGGGAATTGCTTCAGTCGTGTGATGACTCTGATGGCATTGTAGGTGGGATGATTCAACAGTGTATGGATTTAGTTCATGATGTGGCATGTGATCTCGAAAGCAATTTCGAAATAGATAGACACGCCATGCTGCAGCTGCTTCTCAAAGAGGCATTTCATCCGAACCTCGAAGGATGGAGTGAGTGGCAATTATCCCTTTTGGAAAGTGGTGCATGTTTGATAAAGAATGATAAGGAGAGGACAGAGTGGGAACAGCAAGTAGTGAAATTAGAAGAGAAAGAGACACGAAATTCCTCATATAGATCGTATTTTGCTGAAAATGTTGCTAGGCTCAGGTATCAAATGATTCAGAAGTTTGATGGTGATGAACAAGCAATGAAATTTTCACAAGATCATCTCGAATTTACCGCTTTTCGTAAAATGGCGATTGTTACTGCTATGGAACATCAGCAATATGATAAGGCTTTGCAGTTAGCCGAGGAAGGCGAGCGTCATGATACAAGAAAAGGTTATCCGGGTCTGGTTGATCAGTGGAAAAGATATCGCTATGAAATATATCAGCTTACACACCAAGTTGAACATCAAAAAAAGCTGGCGGAGGAATTTCTAGTATCGGGTGAGTATTCCTATTACGTGCAATTAAAAGAATTATTTAGCAAGGATGAATGGTCATCTGTTTATGAGAGGATTTTAAGCAAACTAGAAAATAATCAGAGAGGAAATTGGCGTGTAAATTCCTTATACACCCAATTACTTATAGAAGAGAAAGAGACACGGAGACTGCTGAATTATGTCCAAACGCATAAAAGTTATGTAGTGGACTTTTATAAGCATCTGGTAGGCGAGCATGCAGAAGAAGTTTTTGGATTGTTTGTCCAACACATTGTGGAGCAAGCAGCTCGAGCAACTAATCGCAAAGAGTATCAGAAGGTGTGTCAAATTATCCGTCAACTGATCAAAGCCAAGGGATCGGCTCATGCAGAAAAGTTAATACAACAGTTTCGTCTTGTTTATCCGAATAGACCTGCTTTCATGGATGAATTGCAAAAGATTAAGTCATGAAATTACCAAGAATGAAGTGAAAAGTACGACATTCAATAAGTAATCTTTCGGTCTTCTTGATTATCGGCTTAATCTTGTTCAATCTGACAGGATTCTGCTAAAATGGGATCATAAAATTCAAACGAGGTTGATCGAAATGAATCTAATAGACGAGCTAATTGACGCTTACTTGGATAACAACTTTGAGCACCCGTATTATTTGGATCTGCATACTGGGCAAGTCATTCTGGATATGGATGAAGCATACACAGGGGAACCGGGCATTGACTGGGATGATGAGGAAAACGAAGAACGTTATATCGACATTCCAAAGATTGATTCAAATGAGGCATTTTATGTGATGACGAAGTTTGCTCAACGTACTGAATCTGATCCAGAAGATAAGTTATTTGATGCTCTTGATGGTAATAAACCTTTTAGAAGGTTTAAGGATACGCTTTATGAATTGGATATTTGGGACGAGTGGAACAAGTTCGAAAAAAAGCTTGCAGAAGAAGAAATCCAAACGTGGATGAATCGCTATGAACTGGATTACATTGAATTGAGCGAAAAACACAGAAATAATCACGCTTTTTGACAATGAAAGGGCGTAGTTCGTTTGAATAAGTGGATAACTTTAAAATAATCAATGACACATGTGGGCATAAAATCGGTGCCGATAGAAAACTATCATAACGTTGCTGTGACTGAGATATAGCTTCTTGAATGCGCTGGGGGAGAATTTTAGTTTAACAGTCAGGAGATGAATCGAATGAACAAAGTCCGACTAATTAAACCTTCAATGGAATTCCGTGATCAGTATTTATCGTTCTATAAAGACTGGATCAGCAGTGGTGAAGATATCGTGCCTTGGGTTGTTGAAAAAGATCCTAGTGATTTCCATACAATGCTAGAATTTCTCTATTCGGAAGACAGTGAAAAGAAATTAGTCACTTCTAATTGGGTTCCCCATTCAACCTACTGGTTATTAAATGAAGAGAACTTTCTAGTGGGGGCTGTAAACATTCGTCACCGATTGAACCAAAAGCTTCTAAATAGCGGTGGTCATATTGGTTATGGAATACGGCCCTCCTTTAGACGAAGAGGGTATGCGAGTGCCTTGCTACACCAGACATTACAAATAGCAATATCGATGGGCTTGGATAAAGTACTAGTGGTATGCGATAAAGGCAACATTGGTTCTGAGAAGACAATTCTCAAGCAGGGTGGCACCTTTGAATCAGAGTTTATCGAAGATGATGGAAATATTGTTAGGAGATTCTGGATTACGTTAAGAGGGGAAACCGACACTTAAAAACAAAATGAAGAAGCACCCAAGTGGGTGCTTTTATGAACTCGTATCAAACGTATGTTTAATTCTACTTTAGGTGGAATAATTAATTACTTATTATTAAGGATTCGCTATGATTTTGCCATTTTGCCACTCAAATTCATATTCAAATTGTTCGGTTGAGCTATAAAGTTCTGGTGAGTACAGACGAACAATATGACTTTCTGATGCACTGACACCAAAGGCAGATAGGAATAACATACAGGCAAATACAAGGACTATTTTTGCTGTCATATTTCGATGCCTCCGCCACAATAAGATAACTCAATTGTAGGGTACATATGTATTTGGAGTATTATCACTAAGTAAATAAATTGTTTACAAAAAGGGGAAAGTACGATCTTATTGTTCTATATCAGCACCTACATGATTGATCAGAATATGTTCAATTTCTCTTGCGTCGAAAAAGGGAAGCCGATTCAAGCAGAGGAGTTTCAAAGGCAAAGGATTATACTTTTTGGGATTGCCGTGGCAATATAGAAGAGGTTCTGCCTTAATCGGTGGCGTTGGAGCTGATGCAAACTACATAGCCGAGAATATAACCAAAAGCAGATATTAAGAAAAAATTATTGATGTTTATTGGTATATCATAATGCTAGCTTTACCGAATATGATGTCCAGAATATAATCTCCGGTCTAATTACCAAGATCGATCAGGAATTGCGAAGATTAAAGGTCTCTCACGAAGAGGGCATAGATTGGATTCCACTGGACGATGTACTCAATGCGGAAATTGTAATGAACTAAATAAAAAGCTTCATCTAACAGTTTTTGCTAGATGAAGCTTTTTGTTATTCGAATGGTAAATTTTAAAGAATTATAACACCGACTATGCCGCTTAATATACCGAGCCCAACTACTGAAATGGTAACAAACAGAATGACTTTCTTAGGAAATGATTTCGAAATCATTAACAGAGAAGGCAAACTGATGGAAGGCAACGTAAGCAATAATGCGGCTGCGGGACCTGTCCCAAGGCCAAAGGACATTAAAGATTGGATAATCGGTATCTCTGCTGCTGTGGGGATTACGAACAGCATACCTGCAATAGCAAAACCAATAATAAGAAGAATACTATTTCCTGCAGTTTCCCCAACCGCAGGAAATAACCAAGCTCTGCTTGCTCCTAACAAAAGTACCGCGATGATGTAAGCTGGAACAATATGAAGAATCATCGACCACATACTTTTGAACCATCTTTGTATGAATGAGCCAGATTTTTCTTCTGTTACTTCCTCTGCTTTAACCGTTAGATTCTCTGGAAGTTTCGATTTTCCAGCAAAAAGGTTGGCGTAATAGCTTACTCCAAAGGTTAATATTAAACCAAATATCAACCGAATTAAGGTGAACTTCCAAGACAAAACAAAGGTCATAAACACCAAGGTTGCTGGGTTAATGGTCGGATTTCCAAGCCAGAAAGCTAGGCTTGCGCCAACGGATACATTCTTTTTACGCAACCCAACTGCAAGTGGCGCTGCGCAGCATGTGCACATCATACCTGGTAGGGAGGAAAATCCTCCGATTAAAGTACTTCTGAAAGAAGTTTTACCAAGCACCCTCAGAAGCCATGTAGACGGTAGAAGTATCTGCAACAATGAACCAAGGACAATGCCTAGCAGCGCTGCCTTCCAAACCGATTTGTAATAAGTAAGCGCATAATCCCATGCAGCTTGCCAAGAAGGGACGGGGGCTGTAGGGTTTTTACCAGAAATTATGGACGACCCTATAGAATGTTTAGTTGCAGCATCGAATGCTTTATGATAGTAAGGCCACCATTTCACATACGTTAAACCAACAATAGCGATTATTAAAAAAACGACAACATATAGTACAACCCTTTTGTTGATTGGATCTATATGAGGTGAAGAATTACTGGTATGTGTCATTATATTCTCCCAACATTAGGTTTTGACAAGTAAATAGGTTTTCATTATACCATATCGCGAAGATGATGAAGAGACACATGATTCAATAATATGCGGAAGCGAACCTGCCTCTGCAGTTATCTGAATACAGGTATCACTTCATTAACAGAAGCAATCAGGAACTGAGGACTGCTGGTCTGTTGTTTGTTCAGATAACTGTTCTGGATTATCCTCGAATGCTATTAAGGGATGTGTCGCATGGCTGAGAATAGCCCCTGCTCGCGTAGACGTAGCAATTAAAATTGCCTCTAAGATTTCTTCTTTCGTACCACCTAGCTCTTTACACTTTTTTACATGTACATCAATACAGTAGGGATAACCCGTCACGTGGGCAATGGCCACAGCAATTAGTTCTTTCATCTTTAAAGGTATGGCATCTGTAGAATGAAAGACGTCCCTTTCAAAGGACAAAAAAGAAGCGGCAGCTTGTGGGGCGAGCTTCATAAGCTCAGGAATTCGTTTTAGATTCGAGCGGTTGTAATAATGATTCATTGTTAACCTCCCATAAAAATTTGATGGATCTATTATTAATTTATAGGGATTCGAATCGATCTTCAGTGACATAGTCACCAAATACTGATCTAATATGTTTCTTAAGATAGCTTGTTTAAAATGAGATAGGCAACTTTCATTTCAGTCATCCTTCCAAATAAAAATAGCCCAAGGATGTCCTCCTTGGGCTACAAGATTATAGGATTTCTTCACTTCTTTGCAGCTCTTTTTTTTCTTCTGTGTCTACTACCGAACGGTGATTTGATGAAGAAAGCACTAGATGGGGAACAGAATGAAGCGTCAAAAATGTTACTTGCTGATGTACAAGAAGCTAATGACTTAGGAATGGTTCATTACATATCCAATGCTCAGGTTGCAGCTATAGATACATTTGTCAATGGAAGATTATAGCCCATTAATAGATGGAACGGTGAGTTATTGTGGATCTATGAATGATCTTTACTGACTTGCTATAAACCAACAAGATGTAAACGACGTCTAGAATAAAAATAAGTATGTACATCATAGTTAACAAGATTGAATGCGGGTTTAGGGAATAGCACCAAATAGATGCACACAGGGTGCCGACCATTTTAGAATAGGCGATGTAGATGGATTGGCCGTGTAGATCTTGTTGTAGCAGCATTTTTATAAAAAGTATGGACATCATTAGATTGATTCCAAATGCGGAATACTTGCCCTCAGGATCATGAAATTCGATAGCCATTCCGTAGTGAAGCAGCAGAGCAATGACAAGTAAGGAGAGGATTATAGGTTTTGTAGGCCATTTTGGAGATAGGTTTTTTGAATAAAAGAGAAATTGAAACAGGATGATACAGTCTAATAAAAACCATAGTAGAGTTACGATTTGCTGAAGTGGGTTGAAAGGCATGACGAAGGAAAACAGAAATTCCCAAGTAATATTGGCACATAGGGCGACTATTGGCATTCCGCAGGTTCGATCCCGGAACCCTTTATAAATGATCCATATATAAGCGATTGTCCAAAAAAAGACAATGCCAAACTGTAGAATAAGTTCTATTTGTAGTGGTAAAAGGTGTTCCATATGTAGTAAATCGCATCCTTCCAGGGGATTCTCTTTTGATAAATATGATTCATTTAGCTCGTCTATGCACAGATATGTAAATCTAAAAAGCAGCTCGAAGGGGGAAGTGGTCGAGCTGTGCGAAGATAAATCGGAGTTTTTTCAATCGCCACACCCCAGTGTGAGGAGTTTGGTTGGCTCCATTCTTTCTGAGCATCCTGTTAATCGTTCCGTCTAACTTCCCACGAGACAACCTTCACGCAGCGGTGAATTGTGGATCAAAGACACCCGTGAGGGTGTCTTTTGCATTATGAGGTACTTAATTGGGAGGATAGAGCAGGATGTTTTCGAATACATAGCCTTGGTTAAGTCTAATCCATTCTTAGGGCGGAATACTTGGCTTTAGGTAGCCATAGACGGTTTTTCACCCAAAACGCTATTTGTTATACTTAATAGGACCGATGCGAAATGAAAATAAGCAAGGAGTTGGCAGGAGTGAACTATACAGAGATGTTAGGACGCAGGAGCGAAATTTTGAAACGTATCATTGGAAATCTGATTATTAAAGATAATCAGTTTGGTTTGAGTGAACAAGAAAATAATTGTTATAAAGATATGGTTAAAAAGTTTCATAGAAGTAACTATGAATTAAACGCTAGTAGGAAACTATAGTTACTACATGATCCATTAGAATGGAAGCAAAGAGTGTAGTAAGATGATAGGTACAAGAAGACACCGTCTTAGGTGTCTTTTTGTGGTGTAATAAGATAATATTAGTCGATAATCGATAGAGAGGTAGGCGTGCATCAACTTGGTAAAGTCAGAGAAAACCATTTATTTCATCCTAGCTTTGGTGGTCATCTCATGGGGTTTAAATATTGTAATGGTAAAATACCTTACACAGTTTATCTCGCCCATGCTTGTAGCCGCAATTAGGATACCGCTCGCTGGAATTGTGTTGCTTCCGTTTGTATTTAAAAAGTATGGATTCTATAAACCCAATGCAAAGCAGTGGGGACTTCTTTTTCTTATAGGACTAACATCTATCTTCTTTCATCAGTTGTTTTTAGCTTACGGGGTTGTAACAACTACAGCTACAAACGCATCGCTGATACTAGGATTAAACCCGCTAACTACCGCGCTGCTTGCATCCATTTTCATTGGGGAAAAATTCAGTATGAGATTGGGCCTCGGCATTCTTTTTGGATTCACAGGGGTCGTTTTGGTCGTTACTTCCAAATCGGCAGATAGTTCGGTTGGTTTATCTGGATGGGGAGATGTCATCATGCTTCTATCCATGTTGGCTTATGTTGTTGGTGCATTGTTCATCAAGAAGTTGTCGACAACCTCCATGCCAACTTTAGTTGTCACTACCTATTCCACGCTAATTGGGGGAGTCATGTTAAATCTGGGGTCAGTGATTTTCTTTGGGCCTTCGTCGTATGCTCAGATTCATTTGCCAGCCATGGCTTGGGCTGTTATGTTGATGTCAGCTTGGGTAGCATCTTCACTGGGTACACTAGGGTGGAATCATGGTATTAAATTTCTAGGTGCCAATAAAACAGCTATGTTCCTAAACGGGCTGCCTTTTGCCAGTATGGTTGGGGGAATTATTTTTTTGGATGAAAAAATTGGTTGGATTCACGTTGTGGCCTTTATTCTTACCACGGTTGGTATTGTGATAGGGACTTTAAAGAAAAGAGATAGCAGGCTTTCCTCTGTAGGTGGAAAATCTGTTAAAATCTAGACCCAAGCGAAGGCGGGGGGAGAATATCTTCCTAATAAGACACTATCCATTCATATGAATTGGGTAGTGTTTTTTAATCAAAGCATAGCGGCATCATGAACGGGGAAAAATGTCCGAAGGGACTACATTCTGTAAGAAAGTTGTGTGAATATGTTGGAAAAGAAATATGTAAGAGAAACGCGGTGTTTTAAAGTTTCCAGAGTTTTTCCAACGGATGTCAATAACCATAATACATTGTTTGGAGGCAAGCTAATGTCTTATATCGACGATATTGCTTCAATATCTGCTAGCAAATTATGTCGTGTGACGGCAGTGACAGCTTCTACGGATTCCGTTGATTTCTTACACCCTATTAGGCCAACTGATTCTGTTTCTCTAGAGTCCTTCATTACATGGACGGGCAAGAGTTCGATAGAGGTTTTTGTGAAAGTGATCAGAGAAGATTTAAGAAGTGGTGAGAGGAAGATCGCCGCGACATCTTTTCTTACTTTTGTTGCCTTGGATGAGCAGAATAAGACGATACTTGTACCTCGCATAATACCTGAGACTGAAGAAGAAAAAAAGCTGCATGAAACAGCTGAACATAGAACTGAAATGAGGAAACACCGCCGTGAGGAAAGCAAGAAGTTCGCTGATTATTTGGTAACGCAGTATCCATGGGAGTAATTTTTTGAAATAAAAACCAGGCAGATGGGAACGCTAACTAGCAAAAAGGAGCTGCGAACATGAATATCATGGAAGTACTTAATGATGCGATTAAGCCTTTTCTGGATGGTGAAAAGCCGCCTTTAAACGTAGGAGAAGTCATGAATCTTTGGTTTTATTTGACTGCAACAGATCAAACCATGCGCGGAGAACAGGTATCTTATAATATTGTAGAGGACCTGGAACTTAAGGAGAAGCTGAAAGAAGTCATTAACGATGTTCATGGTCCAATATTTGCAGAGTTAATTGAGTTTTTAAAAGCAGAAGGCATTCCGATGCCCGAGACATCACCAGATAAACCGATTGGCGATTTTCGGAATATTCCGGAGGGATCCAAACTGTCTGATGAGGAAATAGCGAGTCTTCTCAGCTTCAATATTGTACTGGGAATAAATTATGCTTGTAGGGGCATGACAGAGGCAGTACGGCCGGATGTTGCGGCGTTGTTCGCCAAATATCAGATGAAGAAGTTTACATACGCAATAACGTTAAAAGATTTATTAATGAGAAAAGGGTGGTTAAAAGCGCCCCCGTATTTCAAACCAGAAGTCTTGTAAGGTAAGTTAAGTGGGAACGTTAATGGGCACTTTGCTAGCTCGCACAAAAAGCACCTGAGAGGGTGCTTTTTTGATTTATATGGGTGTTACAGCGAGGGAAGAGTATACACGTTTCTATTTGATAGTGATAGCAGAAATGCTTCCATTTGTTTTAAAATCATTCGTGTAGGCTAACGTAGCTGTCGCATTAAGGGATTTGAGCCTTAATCACTGTGAGTGCCTCACTTATCTTCGTTTCAAGCTTAAAGATGCTTTCTTTTTCTGCATTCATTTGACGGGATAGAGAAATCATGGAGGTGAGTGAGCTTTGAACAGCATTCGTATCTTCTTTTTTTGCTCCTTGTTTAAATGCGGTCCATATCGGGGAGAGGCTGTTTTGGATCGTTTTGATAGCACCTTGCTTAGCTTTGATCTGTACGTTTATGGGGTCAATGTCATTCAGGCTGCTGCGGATTTTTTTCGTCGCCTTGGATGCTTTGTCTTTAGCAGCTTGGGAAGCTTTTACCTTGGCGCTGATGTCGATACGAGCTAGTTGTACGGGGATTTTCATAGCAGCAGCTTGGAATCTTAGCAGGGCGCTCAAGCTTTTACTTTTCAGTGATCGGGCGGCTTCGATCTGTTTGTTTAGCGCGGCGTATTGAGATAATAAGGGCTGATGCCGAGCTCTCGTTCGTGTGATCTCCTCCTCCAATTTCGCCAATTTGGCGGAATCGATATCTTTGGCCTGCTTGCCCAGCTCAGCCGATGTATCCTTATTTCTGCTATGCAGCGTATTGATCTTGGCGTCCCAGTCCTGTTCTTGTTTCTGAAGGGTGAGGAATTCGGTGTAAAGTGAATTGATTCTATTAGCTTGAGTTTGAGTCGCGCCGGCAATCGTTTTGTCGAGAGAGGATTGAATCGTGGTTGTGATTTCGAATGAAGCGGCTGAAGCCAATTCTGCTGGAATGGCCGAGGCGAGGGCTAAAGCGGTGAGCAAAGCAGTGAAATTTTTCAATAGACAACCTCCTTCAATTTTGAAAATGCGATGTAAATACAACAAAAAAAGCACCTGCAAGAAAGGCCATCGGCCTTATCTTACGGGTGCTTCCGTCGTAAGTATTCACTCGAATATGATAGGAGTACTATACCAAGACGCCATGGAAGATGTCAATAAGAACACCAAATTTGCGCCGAGTGACACATGTGAATTACACTAGCTAGGACTGGTAAAATAACCACGACCAAAGGATGGAAACAACTATGATGAATCAACTTTCGATCAATGATTTAAAACGATTCAAGAACGAACTGACACGATTTATGATGACGTATAAGTTCGCACTGGATGAGATAGAGACCAGAATTGAAATTCTCGTGCAGGAGTTCGAAATGCTGCATGAATATAATCCGATTGAACATACTAAATCGCGCTTGAAGTCTCCGGAAAGTATCTTTCACAAGCTCAATAGAAAGGGAGGAGATCTCTCATTCTCAGGGATTAAGGAGAGTATTAAGGACATTGCAGGTATGCGGATTACGTGTTCGTTTGTCTCTGATATTTATGTCATAAGCCAGATGCTGAAGAGTCAAAGCGACCTTAAAGTGCTGGATGAGAAAGATTATATTAAGAACCCGAAGCCTAATGGCTACCAAAGTCTTCATTTGATCATCGAAGTGCCTGTACATCTGTCGGATCGACTAGAAAGTGTGTGCATCGAAGTTCAGATTCGAACGATTGCGATGGACTTTTGGGCAAGTTTGGAGCATAAAATCTATTATAAGTTTAATCAAGGCAATCAAGCTGTACCAGCACGGCTTCTGGATGAATTAAAGCAAGCGGCTGCAGCCGCGTCAGCGTTGGATCTGCAAATGGAACGCTTGCATGCCGAAATTGAAGTTATAAAAGAAGAGCAATCGGAAACAATGGACGATAAGTTGAATCGAATTATCATTAACAACCAGCAATTTGCCTTGCCACAAGCGCTGCTGGAGCTTTTAAATGATGAGGACGTCAAGTAGTATCCGCTAATTGGATGATGCCTCTTTTAATTTCTGTGGTATAATCAAAGTAACGGAATTAGAAGGGTGCGAGTAAATGAATACTTTTGAAGACTGGAATCAAAAAGTGAAGTCAACGTTCAACGCTACTAGTAATGAAGTCGTATTAACGGTTATGGAGGCAGGAGAATCATTGGGTCTCTCCAAAGATCAAATGAAACTCTATGTGGACAAAAACAAGTTAACCAAAGTGCCTATTATGAGAAGTGTGCATCGTTACCTGTTATTAAAAAGTGAGATTGATGAGATTGTGGGGAAATCATGAATAACGACAATCAAAACTATGCGAATCATCGTAGAATGCATCCGCTGTTTCACTTTGTTTACAGTGTACTGGCGCTTGGTTTAGTGATTTTATCACTTACTCAGCTCGTTAGGTCAGTGCAATCTGGGGCAGATGTGCTGCCCGCGGTTATTTTTCTGCTCATTTCTATTATTTTAGTCATTGTATTCCTGCTTGTACGGTCCTATCCGTTAAAAGCGCAGGATCGCGCGATACGGGCAGAAGAGAATCTCAGGCACTTTGTGTTGACCCAGAAGCTGCTGGATGCCAAGCTCACGATGGGGCAAATTACGGCTTTGCGTTTTGCTTCCGATGAGGAGTTTCCTACACTTTGTAAGAAAGCTGCCGCGGAGCAGTTGTCACCTGACGCGATTAAGAAGTCGATCAAGAGCTGGAGAAGCGATAACTATCGAGTATAGTAAGGCTCCTTTATGTTAGAAAAGTAGAAAATGGTGGTGCAAGGTTTATTCTTGCTCTGCCATTTTTTTTTTTTTTTTTTTTTTTTTTTTTTTTTTTTTTTTTTTTTTTTTTTTTTTTTTTTTTTTTTTTTTTTTTACGATTTTTGGGTCAAATTATTCGGAACTTCCTCACTGCTGGCTAATCAATCTTTTGGCTTCCAAATAAAGCACCTGAATAAACTTTTTGGTATTTTGTCGGATTATACTCTGAGATTCATCTTCTTTATTCTCCAGTTCCCTCATTCTTTTGCGGACATCGCTGAGGTCAAAAAATTTATTCGAGTATTCCTCAAACTTCGGATTCGAATAATCAAGCAATCCAAGGGAGGCTAGGTTTGTTAGCGCTTGGTTCACAGTCCGTCGTACCCGCTGCTCGGCTGCCTTGACTTCTTTTCTCAAATCGCTGTCGGAGGCTGAGGGGGCTAATTTTTTCTCGGCAACTTTTTGAAAAATTTCATGAAGCGGCGGAAAGTTAAGCGCGAGCGGTTGATACATATCGGTACGATACAAATAATCAAGCATCTCCAATAAGTCCTTGCAGCCGGACTCGCCGATTAATCCAAGGTCGGATAAGACATAATTCCCGCTTGTTACTATCGTTTTTGCACTGGAAGACGAAACTTTCTCCGTAAGGACGCCGTTCATGCCGATGGCACTTAGTGATTTCTGAATGTTTCTTATAGATTGGTGCAGCCTAAGCAGCTCGGAAACCTTACGAATAACGGCGATTAATTCCAATCGGTTGATCGGTTTCGTGATGTAATACTCAATTCCGCAGGAATAAGCCAACCCAATCATTTCCTTCGACTCTACTTGAGAAATCATGATGATTTTGCCTTCGAAGTTTCCGGAAATCTCACGAACGGTTTCTATGCCGTCACGATCAGGCATCAATAAATCGATGAGAACGATATCTACTTGTTTGAGGGCTAGTAGATCACTGTCAATGTGCGCACCATCTGGGGCCTCACCTACGATAGTTCCTAAATCCTCATCCTCGATAATATGCTCCAGCATGGAACGTACGGCCGGATCGTCATCGATAATAAAAAAACGCATAATTCTATTCCTCCTTTCCTATCTGGCTCACTGGCAATGTGATGATGAAATTAGCACCAACTCCGTCACTGCCGGCTTGAACCCGTATGGTTCCATGAAGCAGCTCGACTTCTTGTTTCACGTAAGCGAGTCCTATACCCGTGGAAGGGTTGCCGGATTCATCGTATTTCATAGTAAACCCTGGCATGAAGATCCGATCCTGATACTTAGGCGCAATACCCGGACCGCTATCAACTACACTGATAACGATATCATCTCCGTTTCGTATTACGCTAATCCTGATATAGCCCGTTTCACGAATTGCTTCAACGGCATTAGTCACTAGGTTATTGAGCAAGGATAAGGTGGCATACACGTGACATGATGGACATTCGCCATCTATCTGTAGTGAGAATGCAATCTTCTTGCCGAGGGATCTGGCATATTTCTCATTAGAACGTAAGACGATTCCGGACAATTCATCCATTGGTAAGTACTCGCTATCATGTGAAATTAAACCGGACAACCCCGCATAAATCCGTTGATTATCTTTTTTGATTTCATGAACCTGACCAGCGATTCGGAGCGCTTTTTGCGACAGGTCATCGAGTCCCGGAAGATGCGCATCCTTTAGAGACTGATACAGTTCATAGCTAACCCGCGTTATATATTCCGCATTGTGCAGCGTTTTCTTCAACTGAATAGATTCTTCATAGAGCTCGGAGATAAGCATGATCATCTTCTCGTTTTCTTTACGCTGCTGCTCTTCAGCTGCCCTCGAATGTCGCAACTTCACGATATTGAAAATACCTAGCACGAAAAAACTGCGAAAAAAAGCAATTAATGCAATCTGATTCCAGGTGGTAAGGGAAGTCATCTCGGCGATGGATGAGTATCGAAATAGAAGTTCCGCCGACGTCGCGGCGATTTCAATCGAAACGCCGAGAAAGCCGACGATAAGCGGCCGATTATGATACCGGTTCATACGAACCGCCGTGAAGACGATTCCATAGGTCAGGTAGTAGAAGAATACCGGATAATGATGATGAAAGGAAGCGGACCAGTCCCAATCCGAGTAAAGGAACGCCTGAAGCCCTGTGCGAAAGAGCGCAACCGATATCCCGACAAGAAGACCTGAGAGAAGAGGGGAAGGAGTCCGCAGCCACAACAGGAAAAGGAAGAAGGTGGGGGTGCCTAAACTAACCCGAAACTCATCTCGAAACGGATAGAAATTCAACTCACCTGCGATCGGAACCGAAATGATCATGAGTATAAGCAGGAACCATTTTTCCTTCAAAGTGTCTTGTTTCCCTCCTTCTCACATGAAGTAAAAGTCATTCGACATAGTTTGCGTTATTCCTTCTATACCTATAGCTTGCTTTTACATACGTATATTTTTTTGAAAAAAAATTATTAAGAAATTGTAGATTCGTCTAGCTTTCTGTAGATTCCCCACTAAGATGAAATCTATTAAAGCACCACCAAGCTTTCATGAAAAAGAAAGCGCTTAACAAAAGGGGGAATCATCATGAAAAAGTTCGGATTAGCATTTCAAATTTTGTTTGGTCTCATCTTGGGGATTATCGTAGGAGCTATATTTTTTGGAAACCCAACTGTTGAGAGCTACTTAAAGCCATTGGGCGATATTTTCATCCGTTTGATTAAAATGATTGTCGTTCCTATCGTCGTTTCTTCGCTTGTTGTCGGAGTAGCGGGCGTTGGGGATATGAAAAGGCTGGGCAAGCTTGGCGGAAAGACGATTCTTTATTTTGAAATCGTAACGACGATCGCCATTATTTTTGGATTAGTCGTGGCCAATGTGTTGAAGCCTGGAGCGGGCGTCAATATGTCTGCGCTTGCAAAGACGGATATTAGCAAGTACGTCGATGCGACGGAGAAGATGACCAGTCACAGCTTCGTTGATACGTTCGTCAATATCGTTCCGAAAAACGTGTTTGAATCATTGGTTGCAGGTGATATGCTGGCCATTATTTTCTTCTCGGTATTTCTTGGCTTGGGTATTGCCGCAGTTGGTGAGAAAGGGAAGCCGGTTCTATCCTTCTTTCAGGGACTCTCAGAATCGATGTTTTGGGTGACCAACCAAATTATGAAATTCGCACCACTTGGTGTTTTCGGATTGATTGGTGTGACGGTATCCAAATTCGGGGTAGGCTCCTTGGTTCCACTTGGTAAGTTGGTGTTTGCTGTGTATCTCGGGATGTTCCTGTTTGTGTTCGTCGTACTCGGCTTGATCTCGAAGTTATGCGGCACCAGTGTAATGACCATTATTCGCATTCTAAAAGACGAGCTGATCCTCGCTTTCTCAACAGCAAGCTCTGAAACGGCAATGCCTAAGATGATGGAGAAAATGGAGAAATTCGGTGTACCGAAGGCTATCACCTCTTTCGTCATACCTACGGGCTATTCGTTCAACCTGGACGGCTCTACGCTGTATCAAGCCATAGCTGCTCTATTTATTGCTCAAATGTATGGCATTGACATGTCGATCAGCGCTCAGATCACCTTGATGATTGCTCTTATGCTCACATCCAAAGGAATTGCCGGTGTGCCGGGTGCATCTTTTATCGTGCTGCTGGCTACGCTGGGATCGGTTGGGATTCCGCTAGAAGGGCTTGCTTTTATTGCAGGTATTGACCGTATTCTGGATATGGCCCGTACGGCAGTCAATGTGATCGGTAATTCCATTGCCGCGGTTGTTATGGCGAAGTGGGAAGGGCAGTACGATAAGAAAAAAGGAAAGCAATATGTAGAGTCTGTTAAGAAAGCTGCGTAATTGAAATCACTTGGGGGATAAGACAATGACAACAGCTCAGCTAAGGGTGGAAAAAGATTTTCTTGGTTCAAAGGAAGTGCCTATAGATGCTTATTACGGGATTCAAACACTGCGTGCAGTCGAAAACTTCCCGATAACAGGTTACCGCATTCATGAAGAATTAATTCGTGCAATGGCGACTGTGAAAAAAGCGGCAGCAGTAGCGAACATGGAGATCAGGCAGTTAAACCCTCGAATCGGGAATGCTGTCGTTCAAGCGGCACAGGAAATTATAGATGGGAAATGGCACGATCAATTCATCGTCGATCCGATACAAGGCGGAGCAGGTACGTCCATCAACATGAATGCCAACGAGGTTATCGCCAATCGGGCTATCGAGCTGCTCGGGGGTACTAAGGGAGATTATTTTGCAGTAAGTCCCAATACACATGTGAATATGGCTCAGTCAACCAATGATGCGTTTCCGACCGCGATTCATATTGCCACACTCTCTCAGATTGAGAAGCTGCTTGTGACGATGGAAGAGCTGCTCGAGGCGTTTTGCATCAAAGCCGTTCAATTCGACGGTATTATCAAAATGGGCCGGACCCATATGCAGGACGGCGTACCCATTCGACTGGGACAGGAGTTTGAGGCATACAGTCGAGTGCTGGCTCGCGATATTAAGCGGATTAAGCAAACACGTGATCATTTATATGAAGTCAACATAGGCGCAACAGCCGTTGGAACTGGCCTAAATGCAGACCCGCGCTACATTAAACGGGTTGTGGAAGTGCTTGCCGAGCTGAGTGGATTGCCGCTTATCAATGCCGAGCATCTGGTGGATGCGACGCAGAATACGGATGCGTACACCGAAGTGTCGTCTGCATTGAAGGTGTGCATGATCAATATGTCCAAGATTGCCAACGACTTGCGATTGCTCGCTTCAGGACCTCGCGCTGGGCTCGGGGAGATTCAGCTGCCTGCGCGCCAGCCGGGTTCTTCGATTATGCCGGGCAAGGTGAATCCCGTAATGGCAGAGGTCGTCAATCAAGTAGCATTCCAGGTCATCGGCAACGACCACACGATATGTCTGGCGTCCGAGGCGGGACAGCTTGAGCTTAATGTGATGGAGCCTGTGCTGGTGTTCAATTTATTGCAATCGCTTAGCATGATGAATCAAGTATTCCAAGCATTCCGTGTGCATTGTTTGGAAGGGATCGAAGCTAACGTGGAGCGCTGCAAACAATATGTGGAGCAAAGTGTAGGCGTGATTACGGCGCTTAATCCACATCTCGGCTACGAAGTAGTGGCGCGAATCGCGCGTGAAGCCATTTTAACAGGAAAGCCTGTTAGAGAGCTCTGTCTGATCTATAATGTTCTGACGGAAGAGGAACTGCAGATTATTCTCGATCCATATGAGATGACAAACCCGGGGATCGCGGGAGCTGAGTTACTTGAAGGTAAAGCTTAACAAGAGCAAAATTAAAGGGAGTGAACAGGAACATGTCAGTTCCAAGCGGTGCAACGACTTATATGATTTTTCGGCTTCAAATCGATAAAGAATTAACCTCGCTCGGCGATATCGCGGCTACGATAGAAAAGACAGGAGGAGATATTGTAGGCATAGACGTCATTTCTTCCAGCCGCACGAGTACTGTCCGAGATATTACTGTGAATGTTTTCGATCAAACACATAGCCAGCTTATCGGCGAGTCTCTTCAAAGTTTAAGCGGTGTAAAGGTGATTCACGTATCGGACCGGACCTTCCTTGTCCACTTAGGTGGGAAAATTGAGATTAATTCGAAAATCCCAGTCAAAAACCGTGATGATTTGTCTCGGGTGTACACCCCTGGGGTCGCTCAAATCTGTACCGCCATTGCGGAAGAGCCAAGCAAAGCCTATTTGCTTACGATCAAACGGAATATGATCGCGGTGGTATCGGATGGTACAGCTGTACTTGGGCTTGGCGACATCGGACCGATGGCCGCGATGCCGGTGATGGAAGGCAAGGCGATGCTGTTCAAACAATTCGGGGGCGTGGATGCATTCCCAATCTGCCTTGACACGAAGGACCCGGACGAAATCGTCAGCATCATCAAAGCGATAGCTCCGGGGTTTGGAGGCATCAATCTAGAGGACATATCGTCGCCTCGCTGCTTTGAGATCGAAGAACGGCTGAAGCGTGAACTCGATATTCCCGTGTTTCATGATGACCAACACGGCACGGCGGTCGTGCTGCTAGCTGGTTTGTTGAATGCGTTGAAAATAACTGGTAAACAAATGTCGGACATTAAAGTTGTTGTTAACGGCATTGGGGCGGCAGGTATCGCTTGCTCTAAGATGCTGCTCGCCGCCGGAGTGCGTAACTTGATCGGGGTGGACCGCTATGGCGCCATTAACCGAAATACACAGTACGACAATGCGCATTGGACCGAGTTTGCCCAGATGACGAATCCGAACTTGGAAGCAGGGAGCTTGTCCGACGTTATCCAACATGCGGATGTATTCATTGGCGTTTCCGCTCCGAACATTTTAACGGTAGATGATGTCCGATCCATGGCGAGGGACCCGATTGTCTTCGCGATGGCGAACCCAACGCCGGAGATCGATCCCGAGCTTGCCAAGCCATATGTGAGAGTGATGGCTACGGGGAGATCTGATAAGCCGAATCAAATCAACAACGTTCTTTGCTTTCCCGGTATTTTCCGCGGTGCTTTGGATTGCAGGGCGAGTGAGATTAATGAGGAAATGAAGCTCGCGGCTGCTAAGGCCATTGCATCCGTAGTAACCGATGAAGAATTGAACGAAACTTATATTATCCCCAGCGTTTTTAACCAGAAAGTGGTGGAGAAGGTAAGGGAGGCTGTTGTTGAAGCAGCCTATCGTACAGGGGTGGCACGCAAGAGCATGAGGGATCCAAATAAGGAGTAGATCAGTCATCTAGTAGGGCTCAGTTCTTCGCCTTAAAGAGATGAACTGAAAGAAAATCGTCATCGCATAGAACCGTTCCGTTGCTGGAGCGGTTTCTTTTCGTTTTTAGTGTCCGAACAGCAACTGAGAGTTATTGCAGATCGGCTGCGCGGTATGGTTTAGGGGAGTAACCCGCGAAGTGAAAATGGCATAAAGGATGCAAACCGTGAATTGGTTTAGCATCTTTTTCGTTTTGTCTGCTAACCAGCTGCAGATAAGGCTTTTTTGTATACCTCGCTAATGATTATCAGCCACTCGCTGAAGATTATTAGGCGTAATTACTTGAACTCGCTCGCTAATGATTGTAGACGGCAATGAGCTGTGTTCGTTAAGCTCGGTGTAGTCAATCGATATGACAGGAGGCAAGTGTTGCATGACTTATGAGCAATATGAGGATAGGGTCAGATTGCAAAAGCAAAGCGGAGAGCAGCGGATCAATCGATATTCTCCCTATTGTGATCTGATTTATTATCCTTCTTCAATCCAACCGGAGCTTAGCCTGGCAATGAGGATTCTGAAACCGCAAAGGCCATCCCGGATATGTGTAACCACCCATGGTTGGCATATGAGTATCCCTTCCTTTACGTACATGGATACACCTCATCATGAGGGTGATTATTTAATGGTTGAGGTCGATATGCGCGGCAGAGCATTCTCTGACGGAGAACCGGACTGCAACGGCTGGGAGCTGCTGGATGTAATTGATGCTGTGAATTACGTCCGCAAGCATTATGCCGATTGCATTATTGATCCTGAGATTGTTTATTTTGAAGGTGGAAGCGGTGGCGGTGGGAATGCGTATGCGATTATAGGTAAATTTCCTGATTTTTTTGCTGCTGCTACGGCAATGTGCGGGATTACCGATTATACGGTTTGGTATGAGCAGGATGAGATCGGCGAGTTTCGGGATGAATTAGATGTGTGGATCGGATTTCCGCCGCATACGAACCCTACCGCCTATCAATCACGAAGCGGGCTGGCCTTGATTGGCAATGTGCTAACTCCCTTGTTTATTGCTCATGGCGAAACGGATGTTCGTGTCCCGGTAGAGCATGCACGGATGTACATGGAGAAAGCCAAGGAGCTTGGCTTTAGCGAACGAGTCCGCTATATGGAGCTGGAAGGCGTTGGAACGAGAGAGCACTGGGGAAATTCGACGGAAGAACAGATGCAGGCGATGAGAGAGCGCAGCGAATACAATCGTTATAAGCATCAAGCCCCTATAGAAATACCGAGCTCTGGCGTATTTACCGTCGCTGGTTATCTGATTACAAAGGAGTTTTCCGTTATTTTGGATTCATTGGATAAAGTAGCGATAGTGACCTACGATTTGAAGCAAAATGAATTCAAAGTGACGGGTGAACAGCTAGAGGGATATACGATTGTTCGCCATGAACCAAATCGCTAAATAAATGGAGGGACATATATGGAAATGGGGGAAAGATCCTTCACAGCAGCGGGCGCAGGATTCGGCTCTCAGCCCCAGCGGAAAAACACCAGGCGGATCAGCAAGATTATCGCTCGCGACCGATGGTTATATTTTATGTTACTGCCGGGCATTATTTATTTCATTTTATTTAAATATTTACCGATGTGGGGCGTATTGATCGCCTTTAAGAATTATCAGCCCTTTCTGGGCTTCTGGCACAGCGATTGGGTAGGGCTTAAGCATTTCACTCGTTTTTTCAGTGAGCCTACCTTCTGGATGCTGTTTAAAAATACGGTGATACTTGCGCTTTATAATCTGGTTTTCTTTTTCCCGCTGCCGATTGTGGTTGCCTTGATGCTTAATGAGGTTCGCAAAGAGTTTCTGAAACGATTTGTGCAAACGCTGGTTTATATCCCGCATTTTTTTTCATGGGTCGTCGTCGTAGGGATTTTCTACATTCTTTTTACCGTAGAGGGCGGCGTTGTTAATGAGCTTATTGTGAGAGTTGGAGGCGAACGGGTCAATTTTCTCATCAGCAGCGAGTGGTTTCGAACAATGATCATGACCGAGGTGGTTTGGAAAGAAACCGGTTGGGGCACTATTATTTTCCTTGCTGCTCTGGCGGGGGTAGATCCAGGCTTGTATGAGGCATCGAAGATCGATGGAGCGGGACGCTGGCGCCAGCTTTGGCACATTACACTGCCTGCAATCCGAAGCACGATCATTATTTTATTCATCCTGCGGCTAGGGCACTTTATGGATACAGGTTTCGAGCAGATCATTTTGATGCTTAACGCGATGAATCGGGAGGTAGGAGAGGTCTTCGACACCTATGTGTACTCTGTGGGTATTAACCAATCCCAATTCAGCTACAGTACAGCTGTCGGACTTTTTAAATCCGTAGTGGGCTTGGTGCTGGTGCTGGCTACGAACGCATTGGCCAAAAAGACAGGCGAAGAAGGGATTTATTAAGAGGAAAGGAGGAATTCGGATGAAAGATCGATCATTCGGAGGACGGTTGTTTGATACCGTTAATATTACATTGCTTTTTCTATTCGCTGCCTTAACTGTGCTTCCGTTCTTATACATGGTTCTCGGCTCGTTCGCATCGCCGGAGGAATTTGCCAAACAAGGCATGGTGATGATACCGACAAAGTTCTCACTGGACGCCTATACCTATATTTTTTCCACCAACACGATTGTTCGAAGTCTGCTGAACACCATTTATATTACGGTGGTAGGTACCTTAATCAATATTATTTTCACCGCTTTAATGGCCTATCCGTTGTCCCGCAGAGAATTGCTGGGGCGCAGGTCAGTGATGCTGATGGTGATATTCTCGATGCTGTTTAGCGGTGGGATGATTCCTACATTCCTTGTCGTCAAGTCACTAGGGCTGATGAACTCACTATGGTCCTTATTGATACCGGGGGCAATCAGCGCCTTCAATCTTATTATTTTGAAAAATTTCTTTCAGCAAATGCCGGAAGGGATTGAGGAATCAGCGAAAATCGATGGCTGCAACGATCTGGGCATCCTGATCAAAATTATATTGCCCTTATCGCTGCCTGCTATTGCGACCTTCTCCTTATTTTATGCGGTAGGCCATTGGAACTCGTTTTTTTCAGCTATTCTATATATCAACGATACGACCAAGTGGCCGATCCAGGTCATTCTCAGACAGGTCGTCATCATGGCGGAAGGCGGAATCGGCGATTCCAATCAGGGGAGCGAATACTTCACCATTCCACCGCAGTCGATCAAAATGGCGGTGATTACGGTATCTACGCTGCCGATTTTAATCGTGTATCCATTTTTACAGAAGCATTTTGCAAAAGGCGTACTATTGGGTTCGGTTAAAGGATAACAGGGAAGGTTCACTCTGTTGTAGGTTTGATTATATTTCAGAGTGACGCTGGAGGTGTAATCTTTTAATATAAAATGACAAGGAAGAAAAGGGAGGATCACCATGAAGGGATCTAACGGACAACGACACAGGGGATTGAGGATCACAGGGGCATTGTTGCTTACAGCAGTTCTGCTTGCAGGATGCAGTCGAGGTACAGAGAAAGCAGCTAACAGCACACCCAACGCCACCAAGGAATCGGCTAAACCGAAGGAACCGCTTAAACTTTCCATGATGAACATGTACTATTCAACCGAACCGCCAAAAGCAGACAATGAGGCGGTCAAAATCATTGAGGAGCATACAGGGACGAAGCTGGATATTACGTGGGTGCCCAATTCCGCCTACAACGATAAAATCAACGCGACGATTGCCGCAGGCGAGCTTCCACAGATCATGATGATTGCTAGTAATAAAGGCCAAGGAATTATTAATGCGGTCCGGTCTGGTATGTTCTGGGAGATCGGCCCGTATTTGAAGGACTATCCGAATCTAAGCAAGCTTAATCCTCTGGTGCTGAGCAATATTGCTGTGGATGGGAAGGTATATGGTATTTTCCGCAGCCGTCCTGTGGCGCGTGAAGGCGTTATTTTACGAAAAGATTGGCTGGATGCTGTTGGGCTGGCGGAGCCGAAAACGATTGATGAGTTTTATAATGTGATTAAAGCCTTTAGTACCAAGGACCCTGATAAGAATGGCAAGGATGATACCTTCGGAATGTACGAGGGCCGGGGTATGAATGGGTTTCAGACGATACTTAGCTGGTATGGAGGTCCAAATCTGTATGGAATCCAAGATAACAAGGTCGTTCCTGATTTCATGACCAAAGAATATGTGGATGCGCTCAAGATGTATAAAAGGCTATATGATGAAAAGCTGATCAACCAGGATTTCGCTGTGGTGCCGGGACCGAAGCGTCAGGAAGTAATGAATCAAGGTAAGGCTGGTTTAATTATCAGTACGTTGGACGATGTCAATGCGGGCTTCAACGACTTGGCTAAGGCTAATCCGAAAGCGGTGCTTGATGTAGTCAGCCGGATCAATGGGCCGAAGGGCGAACGATTAATGCTGTTTAATGGCGGTTATGTCGGTACGTATATGTTCCCGAAGACAAGTGTGAAGACCGAGGCAGACTTGAAACAAATCCTGGGCTTTATGGATAAATTAGCAGACAAAAAGCTGCAAAACCTGTTCGAATGGGGTATAGAAGGCAAACATTACAAGGTGGAAAATGGCAAGCCTGCACGTACAGACGGCAAAGCTTATGAAACCGATATCAGTTCGATCTATCAAATCCGTTTTGATGATGGCAGTTTGGTGGATGCCGGCGAGGATGCTCCTATCGTGCGCAAATACAAGCAAATGTTCAAGGACAATGCCTCGATTGCTGTAGCGAATCCGGCTGAATCATTCCAATCGGTTACACTCGCGGAAAAGGGCTCCGAGATTACGAAAATCATTCAGGATGCGAGAGTTAAGTTCATTATGGGTACGATTGATGAGGCAGGCTGGAATCAAGCCTTGGAGCAGTGGAAGAAAAGTGGCGGGGACAAGGTCATTGAAGAATACACCGCTCAATATCTGAAACTGAAAAAATAAGCCATAGCTAGGCGCAAGACGTTAGCTCGACTACAATAGAGTCAGAGGAATTCACTTTTCGTTATCGGAAGTGAATTCCTCGTGTATTTCGCACCCTTTGGAGGTTAGCCCGATCATGAGAATTCGTCCACCCAAATTTTTATTAAGGTTGTTTCTGTTCAGCGTGCTTTTGGGGACTCTTCCCGTCTTGATATTAGGGGTTCTGTCTTACCAGAAATCCTCTGAAATCATTCAGGATAAGGTAGCCAAGGGAAATATGCTGAATCTGGAGCAAACCCAGATGAGGGTGGAGCAGATTCTGAAGACGGCGGACAAATCGGTAACCCAATTTATGAGCTCATCACTGGTGAACTCGGCTTTGAATATGTCTTTGACCCCAGATCAGTTTGATACGGTGAACAGCATGCTGCAGGGGCTTCACCAGCTTCAAAGCTTCGATCTAGGTATTCATGATATCCTGCTGGTCAGCTTGAATCGAGGCTGGGCGATTGATAATACAACGGAGGTCCATCGATTAGAAAGCTTTATTCAAGCCGATATGGTGAAAAATTACACCCAATCTGGCAAGACGAGCTTTTGGACACATGCCGGCTCTGCTAGTGAGGAGATACATATGGTCAAAAAGCTTCCGCTTCATTCCTCTACGCCTTCCGGTATAATTATCGTTAAATTCAAGAGCAAAGAGATTAATAAGCTGCTGGCTAATAACAGTGAGCTTGGCGACATCATGATTCTGGATGAGAATGGTCTTGTATTGGCACATAGTGATTCTACGCAAATCGGTAACGATTACAGCGATAGAGGGGAATTACTATCTATTCTCAGTAATGCGGAAGCAGTGGGTACATACACCTCTTCCCAGCATGGAGATATGGGAGTAACCTTCCGTAAATCGCCTTATAATGGTTGGACCTATATTTCAGTCTCCTCGGTGGACCTTATTACGAAGGATTCCAAGGCGATTGAATGGTACACCTATACCGCTTGCCTGCTGATTTTTGTTGTTACGATGCTGCTATCCTGGCTGGGCTCCAGACGGATGTACAGTCCCATTCATTTGCTGTACCGGTCGCTGCAAGCCGAGCCGGAACTTACGAAGCCTGCGGAGAGGGATGAGCTGCGCTTTATTGGTCGTCAGGTGAATGAAATGCTAGATACGAAGCATCGAATGACCGACATTATTAAAGGACAGCGTCGGCAGGTTGAAGAGCTGTTTATGATCAAGCTTTTTCAAGGGGAAGTACGAGTTCAGGAGATTCAGGAGAAGTTAACTGGCTTCGCGTATAAAAAGGATTGGAACCGGATCTACGTGATGGCTGTCCAGATCGATACGCTGAATGGCACGCGTTATGATGAAATGGATGAGGATCTGCTCCTGTTTGCGATCAATAATATTGTGGATGAGATTGTTCCTGTCTCAGAGCGACTTAAGCCTACGGTTATTCACCGAACTCAAGTCACCTTGCTTGAATGCAGAGGAGAACAGGAGGAAGCTTACAAGAAAAGAGTTAATGAATTAGCTGCAGAGATTCGGCAGAAGGTAGGTCAGTTTCTGGAGCTTGAGGTCAGTGTGGGCATAAGTAGGTTCTACAACACGGTTGAAGAAGCGAGAATGGCTTATCAGGATGCGACAGAGGCTTTGAAATATACGATCAGGACGGGGGCCGGTTCTGTTATTTATATCGAGGACGTAGAGCCGGAAGGGACCATTCTATCCCTCTTTCAGGGGCGGATTGAACAGGAACTGCTGGATGCGGTGAAGCTGGCTGATTTTGCTCAGGTCGATCAATTACTGGAGAACTATTTACAGGAGATTTTTCAAGAGAAAGTTAATCATCGGGAGTATTTTGTCCCTTTGACGGCCTTTCTGCTCGAATTGGTTCGTATGGCACAAAACCTGGGTGAACCTATCGCCTCTTTGTATGATGGAGAAAAGTCGTTGATCGATCAACTCTATAGGATGAGAACCGTTAAGGAAATCGGCCAATGGTTTCGTGAGGCGTTAATTTATCCGATGATGGAGTTGTTCGAAAAGAAAAGAAAAACGCAATATATGCGAATTTCCGATCTGATGCTGGATATGATTCACCATGAGGTGGAGACGGATCTATCACTGGATCTTTGCGCCACTAGACTTGGCTACCATCCCGACTATATTCGGGGCGTTTTCCGTAGGGAAGCGGGTGTCAATTTCAGTGAATATTTATCTAACTTCCGCTTGCAGAAGGCTAAGGAGATGCTCGTAGATACCGAATTGAAAATTTCGGAGATCGCGGAAAGGCTGCGCTATAATAATTCACAAAATTTTATTCGTTATTTTCGTAAGCAGGAAGGGATGACACCAGGACAATATCGTGAAAAACACCTATTAAGGGAGTGATCGAATTGTTAATGATCAAAAAAATAGGCCTATCCATTAGACAGTCATAAAAGAGCCATTAAAGCGGCGTCGCTTCTCGTTGCTGATTCGGGGAAGGTGCAAGAGTACAAAAAGTTGTATTTTGTACAACATTAGGCCAGCTAATCCGTTTTTTTCCTGTGATTGTTGCAGAAAATACAACAATTTCTCCCCAAAGTAGCTCCATGGGGTGAAATACGGTTAAATTGTTGCACAATATACAACATTGACAGTTTTGTAAGGAGAAACCAACGAAATTGTTGTATGTTGTACAACTTTAGCTCATGAACAAGCCTAGTCAACTGACTTTACTCCCCCTAGATCCTAAAAAAATCTAGGCAAAAAAGGATGCAAACCGTGAATCGGTTTTGCATCCTTTTTTTGATGTATTACCCTCTACGCAGACGCTCCCTACGCAGCAAGTAGATAAAATAGGGCGCGCCGATGACGGCGGTCATGATGCCCACAGGCACTTCCCGCGGGAGGATAATGATGCGGCCGAGCAAGTCGCCCAGCAGCATCAAATCTGCGCCGATCAAAGCCGCTAGCGGGATCAGCCATTGATGCCGAGCGCCGACGATGCTCCGCGCGATATGGGGCGCGATCAGGCCAAAATGAGAGGGATAAGCGGAATAAGTTGATGAAAATTCATGATCAAGTCGTAGTCCTTTCCTAATGAGCTTCTCTTCATTGATAGTGACATAGATGTGTGTTCACAACAAGTTAGTAACATAAAAAAAACGCCCAAGCGGGCGTTTTTTAGTTGTCCCTGAAGGACGACGAAGTCGGTTATCCTTATTTTATCCTTATATGGCGTATACACTTTTGATAATAATTTCAGGTAATTCTGCACGTTGTGCTTCATATTGCTCAGGCGTAATGCTGCCGCTGGACAGCCGTAAATTTAATTGTTCGGTTAACTCTGCTAATTGAAGCTCGATGACTTTCTGAACATCCACTTTGTTGGCTTCGGCAATATCTGCAAGAGATAACCCATTATACTGGGCAATGTAAATGTCTTCCTCTGAGGATAGCCCCAGTACATGCAGCAGATCTTCTTTTATAGGAACAGTATTCTGTTTATTTGCAATTTGATTAGCTCTTAAAGGATCAATCCATGTGGTTCCCCCCATGCTTAAGGTAAGGGCCATTGTACTGATCAGGAGCATTTGCTTCCGGTTCATTGTATCCTCTTTTCTACTGATCAAACATTTGGTCATCATACTTAACGCCGCACAAAGGTCATGTGCCAACTATCTGAACGACTCAAGGATCTCAAGTTCTTGGCTTTATTAACGGCACTTACGAGTAGGAATATAAGCAAATCCTCGCCAGTTGTATTATTAACTAACACTTTACGAGGCGTTAAATCACCAGCTCCCCCTCTGGCTATAAAGACGCCCGGTGAGGGTTCGGCTTCAATTTTGATAGCAAAGGCCTCGTTGTTAAACAAGAAGTTGATATCCCTCAAAATTAACTTTTGTTTACTTTTTACACGTATAAGTATTTGCTGCAGCAGTATCGTTTTCCCAGCGCCAACCGAGATTGGTGAGCTACCGCCAACGATTCCATTAAGTTGAAGCACAATCTCCACCCCCAAAGATCTTGTGCTCCAGTATATTCGAGTGAATGCCAAGTGGATTGGGGGGATATACCTGAATAAACGATTTAGACGATTTTGAAACACGTTAGAGGCAATGAAAAAAGAGCGCCTCCTGTGAAGGCGCTCTTGTGAGTCTATTCCAATGACATTAGGACTGCCAGGCTCCAATAATAATGCCAGCAATCAAATAGGATACCAAGTGGTAACCGATGGTGATGAAATACAACTGCAGCTTGCTGTTCTCAAACAAATAATTCATCCCGATTTTCAGTGAAATGCTTAGGCCGATAAGTAGGCCAATCGTAAGCCCTGTCAACCAGGTTGTCTCACTGCCAAGCGTCAAGAGAAGTGCCAGGATGAAGGCGCCCCCTAATGCGGTTAGTGCTGTGAGGATGTAAGTGATGGGGCCTCCGCCTTTCATCTCTTCCATTTTCATATTTCGCAGCTTGACCCATGCGTTTCCGAATAAGACCGGCGAATACCATAGGAAACCAAGTACCATGGTGCTTAATGTCGCAACAAGTACGGCAAGGTAGTTTACTTCTAATAGATTCAAGATTCTAGCCCCCATTATTAATGAATTAGGTGTATAGGTGCATTGTATCGTGTAGTTTCTTGGTTGTAAAAGCTTATTTACAAAAATATCTGGTACGAAAGTATACCATCAGACACTGCGAAAGTAGTAGGTATAAATTACTCTAAAGGACGAAGTCACGAATCGTATGGCGGGATACAATAGGTTTGTAAGCGAGATCAGAACAAGAAGGAGGCAGGGCAGCACGATGATTCGTTTGAAACGCAAAGTGATGATCGTTTCATTGGGCCTCTCAACTTTCCTCGTTATGGGTACGGCTTATGCCTACTCGGATGTAAGTAAGCCTCTGCAAAATTGGTACAAAGCAAGTTTCCAGCAGGGGACGAAAGAACTGAATTCTATGGTCCAACAAGGGTTGGACGAAGCTTCTCAATCCTTGAGCGTATCGGCGAATGAATCGGCATCTAAGGCAAATGCCAACTTGAAGAAGATGGCAGATGACACTAGTCATAAGGCTATCGACAGCATAGAAGCGGTTCGCCAATCCTATGTTGGTCAAATCGAAAGCGCGGCAGAGCTTGCTAAGACTGGTGCAGCAGCAGATTTCGACAAGTACGTAAGTGCTTCGAAGAGTGCGAATGACCGTGAAATCGATCAATGGGCTAAGGAAACGATTCAAGGATTAACGTCGAAGCTGGGCAACTAGTCAGTCATGGTGAGTTATGTGTTCACTTCAGGTGAGCGCAATGAAACAATATACTATTCTAAGGGAGATTGATGAATGATGAAAGCATTGAAAAGTAAATTAGCAATTGGTGTTATTGCAACAGGTTTAGTAGCAGGTATGGGTACAGCATTCGCAGCAACAGACGCTGGTGGCCAACTTCAAAGCTGGTACTCCTCAGCAACAAAAGCAACAAAAGCACTAGTTGCCGGTGATGTATACGGTTATGTAGAAAGCAACAAAGCTAAGCTTATATCTGACTACAACACCATTAATAACACAGCAGTTAATGACGTGAAAACAGCTGGAACAACTGAAACAGCTCGTGTACAAGGTTCCATCAACGGTCAAGTTACCACATACTCGAATGCTATTGACAGTAAAAATACAAGCATCAAAGGCAACATGCCTGGCGAGTACAACAATGTTGTAAACGAAGCAAACAATTTTAACAATGGTGTTGTATGGGGATTAGGTGAAGCTGGTAAATTTGACATCAAAAAAGATGTTAACGCTCAAGGAACTTCATCAGTGAAAAGCCTGGAAACTGCTGTAGGTACAACTCAAACTCAAGCAGCGACTACTTTGACTAAGAAAATCGAAGATACGAAAGCAGAACTGAACACTTTGCTTGCTGCTGAAAGAACAGCTGCATCCCAAGAAATTAAAGACAACTTGGCTGCTAAAATCGCAGCTAAATTAGCAGAACTTCAAACACTTGCTGATACTCTAGAAACAGCAAACAAAAAAGCAATTACGGATAAAGGTGCTTCCCTTGAAACTACTGGTTTAGCAGCATTGGAAAATATCGTAATCAACGGATTGAAATAATAACATGGGCGAACAGGCCCCGGTGACGGGGCCTCAAGCTTACTTTATTCACTAAGAGGAGAAGGAGGAATTAATATGGTCACCAGAAATGAAAAGCAACGTAACCTGAAATCCAAACGGATTGTCGCAGCTGGAATTGTCTCTTTAACGGTTGTACTTACGGCGTCAGCCGGAATTTCCTATGCGGACATTGATATTGCGGGCTCCATGGCTTCTTGGTTCAATAAGAAAACAGAGCAAGTCATCCAAGGCTTGGATCAATCGATGAAGTCAGAGACCGAAACGCAGAAGGAACTGTTGAAGAAAGAATTGCAGCTTCGACTCGAAGCATCATCCAGAAGTTTGGAATCATTCACGGAGGAGCAGAAGCGAATTCGTCTTCAGGCTCTTGGACAGTATGCGCAATCTTTGCTCGCGAGTACGGATATCAAGACAGCACAAGATCGTCAGCAAATCTTGAATAAGCTCCAAGCGATTGTGGATAGTGCACAGGGGGCGATGGATACATTAGCGAACAGCTATGTTCCGCCTGCCCTCGTGTTCACACCTAGCCCGCCGGTGGTCTTAGTTCTGCCACCAGGGGCACCAGCACCGCTTCCTGCACTACCTGTACCTGTACCTGTACCAGTTCCTGCACCGCAGCCACCAACAGTAACGGATGATGTCTATGGACAGCAACCACAACCAGCAACCGTGGTTCATGTCACGTACAACCAACAATAATTGAACAGACTTAAAAGATTGAGGTGAGAGCAGATATGACGGAAGATATCTTAGAGCTTAGACAGCCCGCAATCAAGAAAAAAAGTGAAGTATGGGGTTGGATTCGATTCATTCTACTCCTGACATTGGCCTTTATTTTGATTAATAACATAATTGGGCTTACGAAAGTTTCGGGTAATTCCATGAATCCCTCGTTACAGAACGGCAATGTGCTGCTGATGAATAAAATATCGTTGTTCTTTTCAACGCCCAAATATGGAGATGTCGTCGTCATTAAGGATGAGCGACTAGGTTTTAGCATAATCAAACGTGTTATCGCTGTTCAAGGGGATCGCGTACTCATTCGTGATGGAGTCATCTTCGTGAACGAATCTCCGCTGCCTGAGTTATATACAGCTGGGAAGTCGGAAGATATGGCTTTACAGACCATTCCGAGTGGACACTTGTTCGTTGTCGGAGATAATCGGAATTTAGGTGAGAGCAAGGACAGTAGGGATCCTTCATTAGGTCCTGTTCACATCAAAGATGTGAAGGGATATGCGGTCTTCTCGTTATTTCCTATGCATAGTATCGCGGAACCGCTTGACCTATAAGGCAAAAAGATCCGGCGGGTTATCCCGACGGATCTTTCATTGTGTTTATCGCTGCATTTCGAATTGCACGAGTCCTTTGGATAGGGCATATAAGGCGGCTTGCGTACGATCAGCTAAAACTAATTTGGCTAACACCTGACTCACATGCTTTTTCACCGTAAACTCGGTAATGTAGAGGGCGCTGGCGATTTCCTTATTGGAAAGTCCTTTGCCAAGAGACATAAGGACTTCTAGCTCTTTGGGAGTAAGTTCAGAGAGCTCCTGCTCATCGCTGTTGGATTTATCGCCCATCATAGATCCCATTAGGACAGGATCATAGTATTTACGACCACGAGCAACGCTTTCAACGGCATATAGCAAGTCTTCGGGAAATGCTTCTTTCAAACAGATGCCTTCAACCTGTAAAGATTGTGCTAATTGAAGCTCACTTCGAGTTACCGAAGAGGTTAAAATGATATATTTGCAAGTGTGTCCCGATCGTCGAGCCTCTCGAATCAAGTCCAGTCCATTTTCGTTTCCCAAATTTAAATCAACGAGTACAAGATCAGGCTTTGTCTGCTCAAGGAGCCGTAAAGCCTCCTTCGCATTCGCGGCTTCCCCAACAACATTCATCGATTGGCCGGATGATACAACCGTGCGAATTCCTTTGCGAACAAGCGGGTGATCATCCAAGATAATCATATTAATCAAGCGGGTTCCCTCCAAAAAGATCTCAGCTATGTTATACTAAAATAGTGCAAAATACCTATTACTATGTACCTACGTCTCATCAATTGGCTCCATTGTATAACAAAATATGCCAAAAGACCATTAAGAATTCATAAAGTTTAGGAGAAGTTTGGACATGTCCTTACATAACAGAACGGGCTTATATGTATTTTTTGGCTGCAGATGGGCGTTGTTGCTGTCTGGGCTCATCCTGTATTCAAAGGATGGCGGTGTAACGCCTGGATTGCTGTTGGCTGCGGTTCTTTTTCAGACGATATACAGTCTATTACAGTTAAATAAAATGCGTAAGAAAGTAGCAATCATGGCAGCTATCGCGGATTTATCCTTTGGGATTTATTTGCTCGGGCAGACGGGCGGCCTTTCCAGTCCGTTTCTAATCTATAGTTTTACAGGTCTCTGGATGGTCAAACAATTTGTGAGCTGGAGACATTACTATCCGATTATCCTGTTTTATGTGGCGGGAATCCCCATTCTGTTTGCTGTGATGTCAGATGTTCTCATATATAGATATGTGCTGGCTCATTTTGATTACGGCTTTGTCGTATTCGCATTCTTTTGTGTAGTAATTTTAGTGCACTATGTACTGCAAAATGTACGGAAACAATTTCGCAAGCTAGTCATGATCTATTCTTCTCGTCACATGACCGTACAGCCAATGAAGCAAGGAACGATTTCCTATGTAGAGGAATTGCTTCAGCGAGTTTTAGATGATCGGGAAGTTATCCTTTGCGTGGAAAGTGCCGGTCGTTACGAAAAAGTTCAAAGTTGGAAGCATACGTATTTTATGAATTATATGAAACAAAATAGGCCGCATAGCCAGAAGATTTACACCCAATTACCATCGCCTACGGGGGAATCTGTGCCTTATTACGTCCAAGTCCTTCTGGACCGTAGTGGGAACAAATATGGTTGGCTGCTTGTTAAAACAGGCAAGAACGAATTGTCTATTTTACACAAAATTTATATTCAATTTATCCTCATGAAGCTGGAAGCTTTCCATTTCGTTAACGAGGAATTGCTAGATGCTCAAGAAACTGCTGTCGCCCTTGAACGGGATGCGATTGCGCAAAATATTCACGATGGGATCGCTCAGGAGCTTTTCTTTATCTCTATTCAGCTGTTTCAATTGAAAAATGCGCTTCCCCCGGATGTTCGCGAGGAGACGCTTCCTTATGTGACGGAGATCGAGAAAAAAGTGAAAGAAAGCCATCGTGATATTCGTCAATTCATCATCGAGCTGAAGGATGAGAAGAGGAAATTTAATCTCCATAGTGCCATTGAGAAGCTGCTGCACCGTGTTACTGAACATACCGAGGTGGTGCCAATCTTTGAGAACATTGGTTGGGTAGCGCATGAGCAGCTTGATATCGAAGAAGCGATTTATCACTTGGTAGAAGAAGCAGCCAACAACATCATTAAGCATGCCAAGGCCAAACATATCCATGTGAGGATTGAAGTCACTAGTGTACAATGGTCGATTACCATTAAGGATGATGGCATCGGAATGCAGATATCCGAGGTGTACGAGCAGGGGCGATTTGGGCTGAGAGGCATGGAGAATCGGATTAAAGCCTTGAATGGAGCCATTTCTTTTCAATCCGAAGCTGTCATAGGTACGACGGTTACAGCCTACATCCCACGTGAAAGGAGTATCGCCTATGTATAAAGTAGTCATTGCTGATGACCATTGTATCGTAAGAGAAGGTCTACATATTTTGCTCAACAGCTGTGGGGGTTACGCGGTTACGGGTGAGGCGACGAACGGAAATGAAGCGATTGCGCAGTCGTTAGCGTTAGTGCCCGATCTTCTTTTAACGGATCTTAAGATGCCTGGTACTTCTATTATTGAAGGGGCTAAGACCCTTAAAATTAGGTATCCGCAAATGAAAATTATCATTCTAACGGCAGTTGATGAGTGTGAGGACATTTATCGGGCTTTCAAAGCGGGGATTGACGGTTACTTGATGAAGGATACGAGTCCTGAAGTGATTCTATCCGCCATTGAGGATGTCATGAAAGGTTCCTCTATCTTCCAGTCGAAGGAAAACACAAGCGATCAACCAGATTCAAGAAGGAGTTCACTATGATGAATTTACAACGATTCGGTCAACTGCCGATCCATCAACTATTGATGGCTATCATTGGTAGTATGTCCTTTATCTGTACGCTGAGTGGCTTGTCATACTGGTTGGTTAGCAGCAACTCCGAATCTAAGCTGTATATGATGACCTCGTTTACCGTTTCTCTTTTTGCCTGGGCGATGTACGCGATTCAGAAAAGTATGCCAAAAGACAGTCCATATACGAATCTGATAACCCCATCATTACTATTCCTAGTCATTGTTATTATCACATTGTACAACCCTGTGGCTTTGCATCAAATGTGGGTTGCTCTTATCTTTTTCCCAGTTATGCTCAGTTTATTGGTGGAATTTAGGTTGTATGTAGTTGGTTCTGTCATTTTTTCACTGTATTTCTTACTCTTTCAAATTTTTGGTCCCACGTATGGGAATGACGACGGGTTCTCTCCCATTATTATGGCGACGACAAAAGGTGTCTATGCATTAGGCTGCGTGATCTTAGGCGGGATTATTATTACAGCCTTTAATCAACATAAACGGCGCGTCGAGGCCGCAGCTTTTCAGCAGCAAAAACAGCAAGTGATTAACATCTTACAATGCTTCATCCCCGTTGGAGAACGGAAAACACAAACGTCGCGTAAAGAAATCGGTGAAATGAGTCTTCTGCTCAAGGCACTTGTGAATGAATATGGAAGCTTGCGGGTACAAGATTGGGAGATTGATTTATTGTCACTCTTACATTTTGTAAGCAGGGTCAAGCTGCCGGATTATATGTTTGAAAAAGAAGAGAAATTGACAGAGTTTGAGTTCGAAGTGGTGCAGGAGCACTGCTTCATGGCGAAGGAATTGTGCGAGGGTATTCCTGATTTTCAAGAGGTCGAGAAAGCGTTCCTTTATCATCATGAAAAAGTAGATGGGACCGGCTATCCGTATCGTCTCGCAGGCGATCAGATACCACTGCTTTCGCAGATGCTCGGCTTGGTGGAAGTATTCCTCGCCATGACCACGCCGCGGTCATACCGACAAGCCACGTCGCCAAGAGAAGCATACGCTGAAATTCAGAAGCTAGTCGGACATGCTTTTCGGGCTGACATTGTGGACGCTTTTGGGAAAGTGATAGATTGAAAAAGAACACATAATCTCCGTCTAACATGTGGCATATTAGTAACAGTCTATGTAGACTGTACCAATCCACAGAAGGCAAGGAGTGAATCTCAACCGTGAAATACATGCGAATTCTGACAATCGTGCTCGCTATGCTGCTCGGGCAAGCGACGATGGCATCTGCTGATGGGTCATACCATTTTGGGTTTAAGAAAAGTACAAAAGGACAGCCCCCGTCCATTGATGAAGAAGGCTTCAAAGGTCTTTTGAAGCAGCGAGGGGCTATTTTCACAGGAGATCCAGCTTTAAAGGAATTGTACTTAACCTTCGATAATGGTTATGAGCAGGGCTATACGGGTAAGATTTTGGACGTGCTGAAAGAGAAGCAAGTACCCGCGATCTTCTTCGTGACAGGGCATTATATCAGGACGGAGCCCGAACTGTTAAAGCGGATGGCACAGGAAGGTCACTTGATCGGCAACCATTCTTGGAGCCATCCGGATATGAGTCAAATATCGGCAGAACGCATTCAGAAAGAACTGAATCAAGTGAAAGATGAGGTCAGAACTCTCACTGGACAACAGGAGATGCGCTATCTTCGAGCGCCGCGGGGGATATTTAGTGGCCAATCGTTAGCGGTTAGCCAGGGGCTTGGCTATACGAACGTATTCTGGTCCGTCGCTTACCGCGATTGGGAGCCAAAGCATCAGAAGGGCTGGGAGTATGCCTACAAAAATGTGATGGCGCAGCTGCATCCAGGTGCTGTCATTTTGCTCCATTCGGTGTCCAAGGATAACACGGAGGCGTTGGCAAGAATCATTGACGATGCGAAGAGTCAGGGATACCAGTTCAAGAGTCTTGATGAGATGCAAAGTCGGACGCCATAAAAGCTAAGAAGGATGCCCTGGTATGGGCATCCTTCTTTTGTGTACATTTTAAGCATCTTTGCTCAAATAGTTCTCAACAGTCGATTGCGATTTCTTCTCTTGCAGCCATGTAGAAGATAGGGTAGACAACTTTTGGTTGGTTAATGTTGTTTTAATATCCTCCTTTTTCTCTTCCATTGTAGGCGTGTAGGCCGCTTTACGGTCGGTTACTTTAATAATGTCGTATCCAGTACTTGTCTGAACGGCACTGCTTGTTTCACCTAAAGCTAAGGAGAAGGCCGCGGTGTCGAAGGTTTCCTCCATTTTACCGCTAGAGATGTAACCAAGAGCTCCGGCTGTATCTTTGGTTGCTGTGTCTAGGGATTTGTCTTTGGCAAGCGTGGCAAAGTCAGTGCCTTTTTTCAACTCAGCTAGAATCGCGTCCGCTTCTTCTTTGGTCTTAACTGTGATGTGAGAAGCCTGAATTTGCTCAGGGACCTTCAGTGATTCGATATTTTCATCATAATATTGTTTGATTTCATCATCGGAAATCGTTACTTGAGGTTCTAGAATTTTTTTCAAGAGAACTTGAGTCTTCATATTTTTCTTTAAATCGTCTATTGTCATCCCGTAAGAGGTGAGTGCTTGCTGAAACTCATCATCAGAAGAGTAGGAACCTTGAATTAATGAGATTTCTTTCTGAATATCTTCATCTGTGATTTGAACGCCCGTCTTCTTTCCTTCTTGGTTAATAAGTTCCTCAGTGATTAAAGTATCCAGTGTCTGCTCGCCGCCACTGACTAGCATGGCTTCATAGAGCTGGTCTCTGCTGATATTGACGCCATTAACCTTAGCTACGGCTACGGCGGCTGATGCCTGATCTGTTTTCTTAAGAGGAGGATAGACGATGAGATACGCGATAAGACTGAGTAGCAGGAGAGAAGATACCCATTTCCGTGTACGATTTGCTGATATATGTTTATTCATTATGAATGCTCCCTTCGGTTTCAGTACTTTGAATGACTTGACCTGATGCTGCCTATTATGCCGATTGAAACTGAAGACCACTTGAAAGCTGACTGAAAGTTTGATGAATAGATAGGTTGAATCTGCCATAACAAAGGGGATCACTCCCGAATTTACATTGTGTACAAATTAATTGTTGACAACGTTAAGTGAAGTTGGTATGATTCATTCATAAGGTTGTTTCAAATTAAATTGCTAACAAATAAAGATAAATCATAAAATGAACATGAAGTATTAAAGGAGGCATTCCTATGCATCATAAAGCGATCATTATCGGAACTGGACCAGCGGGGTTAACCGCAGCAATTTACCTGGCAAGGGCGAACATGTCGCCTTTAGTCATAGAAGGTATACAACCTGGAGGGCAGTTAACTACCACCACAGAAGTAGACAACTTCCCAGGATTCCCGGATGGCATCACGGGGCCGGAGCTGATGGATAATATGCGTAAACAGGCATTGCGTTTCGGCGCAACGATTCAGCCAGGTCGGGTCTCAGAAGTAGATATGTCCAAACGTCCATTCACCTTGTTTTTAGAGGATGGAAGTCAATTGACGGCAGATTCGTTGATCATTTCCACAGGGGCAACTGCCAAGAAACTGGGCATCCCCGGTGAATCCGACAATATTGGTAAAGGCGTTAGCACCTGTGCAACTTGCGATGGATTTTTCTTCAGGAACAAGAAGATTATCGTGATTGGCGGTGGAGATACAGCGATGGAAGAAGCGCAGTTCTTGACTCGATTCGCTTCTGAAGTGCGCGTAGTGCACCGTCGTGACGATTTGAAAGCATCGAAAATCATGCAGGATCACGCCCGCGGCAATCAAAAAGTTGCCTGGAGTCTCAATCGGACTCCGCTTGAAGTCGTAGCTGGCCCTCTTGGAGTGACCGGACTTAAGGTCCTCAATAATGTAACCGGTGAGGAAGAGCTGCTGGAGGCAGATGGTATTTTTCTAGCGATTGGGCATACTCCGAATACTAGCTTCCTAGGCGGACAGCTGCCAACAGATGAGCTCGGATATTTGCAGGTTATTCCCGGAACATCACAAACGACAGTACCAGGTGTATTCGCCTGTGGAGATGTGCAGGATCGCATTTATCGCCAAGCGATTACTTCAGCAGGAAGCGGTTGTATGGCCGCGCTAGATTGTGAACGATTTATTTCGGAACAGCATGCTTAATGCTTTTTAATATAAAAGAACCTTTAGGAGGAATTAGTCATGTCAGTTAAACAAATTTCCGATGCCACTTTTAACAATGAAATTGAAGCGGGTATTGTACTTGTAGATTTTTGGGCCCCTTGGTGCGGACCTTGTAAAATAATCGCTCCCATCCTAGATGAGTTATCTGCTGAGATCGGCGATGCGGCCAAGATTGTAAAAATCAACGTGGATGATAACCCAGAATCCGCTTCCAAATATAACGTCATGAGTATCCCTACACTGCTCGTTTTCAAGGATGGTCAATTGGTTGATCAGCTGGTTGGGGTACAACCGAAAGAGAAGCTTAAAGCGGTTATTGAGAAAGCATAAGAAACAACGAATCTAATGAGTTAAAACATAAAAAATCACAGGAGGAATACGATATGACACAGGTACAAGAACGCACAGGGGTAGCAACAGTTGGAGGAAATCCAGTTACTTTACTAGGACCGGAGATTAAGGTTGGGGATCAAGCGCCAGATTTTAAGGTGAATAAGGATTTGATGACAGAGGTAAGCCTATCGGATTATGCAGGCAAAGTGAAGCTGATATCGGTTGTCCCTTCCGTGGATACAGGCACATGCGATGCACAGACGCGTCGTTTCAATGTGGAAGCAGATAAACTAGGAGATAATGTCGTCATTTTGACGATTTCGGTGGATCTTCCATTTGCACTAAGTCGTTTCTGCGGAGCTGCAGGCATTGATAAAGTCGTAACCTTATCTGATTATAAAAGCCGCGCTTTCGGTCAGGCGTATGGCGTTTTGATTAAAGAGATTCAGCTGGATCAGCGTGCGATATTCATCTTGGATGAGAACAATACGGTTCGTTACGTGGAGTATTTAACCGAGATGAAGGAGCATCCGAATTATGATGCGGCTTTAGAGGCTTTGAAGGAACTTGTGTAAAAGAGTTATAAAAGAGAGCAGCATTCCCAAAAGGGATTGCTGCTCTTATTAAGTTAGTGGGGGAGGCAAGTTGTACAACGTACAACAATTTCCTTGATTTCTTCTGGGTAAGCTAAGGATTGTTGTATGGTGTACAACAATTTAGCCTCATTCCATGCTATAGATCTACTTTTGGCTGGAATTGTTGTATTTTTTGCAACAATCGCGTGGAAAACGTCGATTAGCTTGCTTAAAGTTGTATAACGTACAACTTTGCACGGATGAGTAAATGAATGTTTCAATATATTCATCTTGGGTGTACTAGATTTGCTTCAACATTAACAAAAATTATCGCCCCAGGACGGCGTAGAGGTAGCCTAGGTAGTCCCTTCAACAGATACGGGTGAAATTCTACCCATGTTAGAAGGGAGCATGCCGGCAATGCTCGGCTAACGCGTGAGCGAAACCATGCGGCTGCCCTTGACCATCGCTGCGCTGCACAAAGGGCACGCCTTCGCCGCAAGCTTCGCTTCCTGCGGCGAAGAGATGCGTGACCAGGCCTTGCAGCCGGCCTGCTCGCAGATCCACGCCGCGACCCGCTCAGTCGCGGCGGCGGGTTTCCCAGCAGCGGCCGGGCGCCGCGCCGCTGCAGAACCAACAGCCGCCGCAGGTTTGCGGCTGTCTGCCGTGTCCGCGCCAGGGAACGCGGACAGCAGGAAGCGGGAAGGCTCAGCCTTCTTCCCGCGATAAAACGCCGGCGAGCTGATCAGCAGCTCAGCCTTGGCGCGCGTGACGGCGACGTAGGCGAGTCGCCGTTCTTCCTCGAGCGCGGCGGTTCCCTTGTCGCGCCCCGTAACCCCAGCCATCTTCACATCGTCCAGATGGCTGGCATCGAGTGCCGAGCTATGCGGCATATTGCCCTCAATGGCACAGAGCAAGTACACGATCGGGAACTCGAGTCCCTTCGATTTATGAATCGTCATGAGCGATATTTTATCCGCTAATTGTTCTTTTTGGAGCCGACTCATTTCGGTGCGTTTTTCCGCGACCTCATGGATAAAATAAAGAAATTGCTCCACAGTATCGAACCGCTTGGCCGAAGATTCCAGCTCGTCCAGCGTTTCCTTCAGCATCTCTCTGTGACTCGTCAGCTTGCTGCGCTTATTCGTCTCTAGGAATGCATCATAGAAATCCTTGCGAATCGCCTGAACGGCATCCAGTGGCTTCATTTCAGCAAGCGATTTAATAAGACGGATGCGACTTTTGAGCTTTTCTTTCTGGAAATCTTTCAGCTGAGGCAGACCGAGCAGGTGAATGAGCGGCCACTTTTTCGCCTGAATCGCTTCCTGATCTTGAATAATCCGCATGCCTTGGTCTCGTCCTATATATAATGAAGGTAGGACACCTTCTATGGCTTCGAAATTGCGCCGCTCATGGGCAAGCCTTAAATGATCAATAATCGGCTTCACCATCCACTGATCGTAGAAGGAGTCATTGCTACCGTAATCAACAAAAGGTAAATTATGAAGAATCAACTGCTCGATAATCGCCCGACTATTGCTGGCTGTCCGATACAAAATAGCGAAATCGCCATACTGGCTGCCACCCTCGGCTACTTTGATCCGAAGATCGTTAATTAACCAATCGGCCTCGTCATCACTATTCGTGGGTTTCACATATTGCGGCTTCGTCTCACTTTGTTTGGTTGCAAGAAGAGTCTTACTTTTACGCTGCACATTGTGTTTGATGATGGCATTCCCTAGACCGACGATGCTTGAAGTAGAACGGTAATTAATATCAAGAGTGACCATCTTGGCAGCAGGATACTTCTCGTGAAACTGTAGAATAAATTCATTTCGCGCGCCATTGAACGAATAAATCGTCTGGTCATCATCACCAACGACCATCAAATTCTCGTGGTCCTTTGCAATCATTTGAATGATTTCGTATTGCACGGTATTCGTATCCTGGAACTCATCGACGCTGATATAAGTGAACTTTCGCTGCAGCGAGCGCAGGACATCGGTGTTTTGCTGCAATAAGTGGTAGGCTTTGATCAAAATATCATCAAAATCAATCTTCTGCTGTTCCATTTTCCACTGCTCATACTGCATGAAAATCCGCTTCACTTCTTTATCTTCTTCCGTTCCTTCAGGCAGGTCTTCGACGTCGATCAGCTGCATTTTATAAGAGGAAAGCAAGGAAATGAGCACTTCGGGTTGGTATGTATCCTGCAGCCCCATGCCTAGCATGATGCGCTTGAAGACGATTTGCTGATAGCGGCCATCACTCAAAATCTCTTGTTGTAACCCATTCATTCGCAGTAATCTTAGGCAAAAAGCATGAAATGTCCGCACCTGCATCGTATTGGTCATACTATGATCAAGGCCCGGCATGGATGTGAGGCGTTCCCGCATCTCTTCGGCGGCCTTTTTCGAAAAAGTAATCAACAACAAATTCGACGGATGGACCCGGTGGACACGCAGTAAATAAGCCACTCGGCACACCAGAACAGTTGTCTTCCCAGAACCGGCTCCCGCAAGGGTAAGTAAGGGACCTTTGAAATGACGCACAGCCTGAACTTGCGCTTCATTTAGCAGAATCTGATTGCTTTCCAAATCGCGGAAAAAGTAAGCGTCACGATCGCTATCTGACACAAAATTGGAACTATTCGTTAAAAGCGCCATACGCGCATGCGGGATAGGTCGCTCTGTGGTTTGTTTCGTACCTAATGGTGTAGGGTAAATAGAAAGAGAAGTCAAAATCATCACCTGTTTCATAGCAATACTGGACTACCTATTCTATCACATTTATAGACCGATGAAAGGACCTATATACATATGGGGATATCTTACTTAAAATTGCTTTGGAATCAGTTCGAAAAGCATGATGCCACGGGGCTTGCTGCCCAATGCGCTTACTATTTTCTACTATCCCTGTTCCCCTTCCTGCTCTTTATTCTGAGTTTATTGGGGTATTTACCGTTCTCTTCGGATGATGTCATAGGGCTGATTAAAGAATATATTCCGGGGGCAGTTGCCGGCTGGATCGAGGAAACACTTAGCAATCTGCTTGATGTGAAAAGAGGAGGTACACTTTCCTTCGGGTTAATATTGGCCCTGGTGAGTGCCAGCGCAGCGATGAATGCGATTGTCATTGCCGTTAACAAAGCGTACGGGCTGCCGGAGCGGAAAAGCTTCATACACTCGCGTTTTCTCGCTGTGATGCTGACGCTGGGCATGCTCATTGTCATCGCTTCAGCGCTGCTGCTCAGCGTGTTTGGCCATTGGATCGGGGATTGGACGCTTGCTAACATTCCGATTTCAGTGAAGCACGTGAATTTGTGGAACAACCTGCGCTGGATCGTCAACTTTGTCATTGTGTTTGTGGTTTTCATCGGTATTTACTATATTGCACCCAATACATGTCTGACCTGCAAAAGCGTCCTTCCTGGAGCGATATTCGCGGCAGTTGGGTGGCAATTAACATCCTTTGGCTTCTCCTTCTATGTCAACAGCTTCACCAACTACAGCGCCACTTACGGCAGTGTCGGGGGCATCATCGTGCTCATGACCTGGTTCTATATTTCGGCGCTCATCATTATCATCGGCGGTGAAATTAATGCGATAAAGCATGTGAAGAACCAGATTCATACGGTACCATTGGATAAAAAGGATACGACAGCAAATAAAAACCGCTTCTGATTATTGGTCAGAAACGGTTATTTTTCTACCACGTCAAAACGCCGCCATCCACTCGTTTCACGCCGCGAATTTGTCCAAGCTGCTCCGCGAGCCGAAACAAGGCCAGATCCTTCATTTTGGCTTCAATCATGACGTCGATGCGGCGGAGGCCAACCTCCTTGCAGCTTTTCAGAAAAGGGATGAGCTGATCGGGTTCAATGTAGTCGGCATGAGATCGGAACTCTTTCTCATCCTTTGGTGAGGAGACGTGAATTTTCATCGGAATGTCGCCCCAGGTCTTAGCGATATCCGGCAGAAGTTCGATCGGGGAAGCTGTGGATGGGTTGCACCAATCGTGGTGTAAATCCAGCATGCAGGGGCGCTGCAGCCTCTCGCTCACGGCCAATGTTTCCTCTAGCGTGTAAGTTTTGTCGTCATTTTCAAAAGTTAGACGCCGCATGACATGCTCGGGCACCTCAGGTATCTTAGCAAATAGCCGCTCCGTGGCGGCTGCTTTATCTCCATATACCCCACCAACATGGATATTGATGATGGCTGACTCATCAAGTCCCATCCCATCCAAAATCGCCGCGTGATAGGACAAGTCGCTTATAGCGGCCTCCACGACCGAGTCACTCCCGTTTAGCAACGTGAATTGATTCGGATGCATACTTAGGCGGATTCCCTGCATGTTGGCGAACTCGCCGAGCTTTCGGAGCTCATCTTTATATTCGGCACCAACATCAATCCGTACATCCGGATGGGTGGCTAGTGGAATGAGCGACGATGATAGGCGAAATAAACGAATGCCATGAGCGGCATTATAGTACAGAATTCGCTGAGTTGCCTCGAGATTTTTGCGCCCGATCTGAATGGCTCGCTTCATTGCCTCCTCACGCGGTCGCTGAGAGAACAGCTTGTATGTAAAGGTGGAGCTGGGGGTATTGTTAAAAATCGCCATCGCGATAGACACGAATCCGAGTCGGATAATCATGGTACCTCCGTTATTCCATCTTCATTTAGCTTGATTAGTCTGCCCAAAAAGGGAGTAAGTATCGAGCGTGAAGGGGGAGAAACGCAGAAACAGTAGATGCGAAGAGCGAAGAGCGAAGCGAGTGCAGTAAGTGCAAAAAGGTGGAATAGTGGGTATAAGAAACAGATCCGACTCCCAGTGAGTTCTTCACTGGAAAGCATCAAGTGGAGCTTGTTCAAACAAATTTGCTGTAAAACCTACATCAAATTTCACAGCAGCTACCTGTACCGCTTAGATTACCTGCATTTCCTACATCAAATTTTCCCGAAAACGAGGGTTTTCAGCCTTTTGGGCGAAATTGGCTGCACATTTTGCAGGTAATTCCATCCGAAAGGGGTTAAACCTATAATTTTGCTGTACGAAATGCAGGTAGCCTCACTTTAGGCGAAAATCAGGGAAGATTTTCAATCCACCCAACAAAAAAAGACACCCAGTGGGGTGTCTTTTACAGAAAATATTTGTCTGGGGAAGGATACAGCAGACGGTTATTTTAATGACTAAACCCGTTCAACCTTCAACAGGTTAGTCGTGCCTGATTTCCCTACAGGGATACCGGCGGAGACAACAGTGATGTCGCCCTTCTTCACGTAGCCGAGCGTCTCAGCTTGCCCGATGGCAGAGCGGATCATCGCGTCAGTGGAGTCGCAGAATTCGCCAAGAATCGGGATAACGCCCTGCACCATGCTCAGGTAGTTGATCGCATATTCATTGGACGTCACCGCGATAATCGGCGCTTCCGGACGGTACTTCGCGATCATCCGAGCAGTAAAGCCGCTCTCCGTTGGCGTTAAGATGGCTGCAGCGTGCAGCTTATTAGCGGATGACACAACCGCTTGGCACAACACTTCAGTCACTTCGTTGTTCGACTGAAGCTGCGCGTCGATCAAGGAGCTGCGCTCCATGGTTTGCTCTACGCGCTCGGCGATCGTCGCCATCATCGTCACAGACTCGATGGGATACTTGCCTGCAGCTGTCTCGCCGGAAAGCATGACCACGTCGCTACCGTCGAGCACCGCATTTGCCACGTCACTTACTTCTGCGCGTGTTGGACGAGGGTTACGCTGCATGGAATCCAACATTTGCGTCGCCGTAATAACAGGCTTGCCAGCTAAATTACAAGCACGAATCATGTCTTTCTGCGCAATCGGAACTTCCTCCGTCGGAATCTCAACGCCGAGATCGCCCCGCGCAACCATGATGCCGTCGGAAGCTTCAAGGATCGAAGCGAAGTTTGTCATGCCTTCTTCATTCTCAATTTTCGAAATAATCGGCGTAAACGCTGCGCCGTGCTGTTCCAAAATCCCGCGAACTTCTCTAACGTCGTTTCCGTTACGTACGAAAGACATCGCGATGATGGAAATATTCTCTTCAACTCCGAACTTAATATGCATCACATCTCGCTCAGTAACACCGGGTAGGGAGGTACGCACGCCCGGCAGATTAACACCTTTACGCTGCTTCAAGACACTTTGATTCAAGACGCTGCAAGTAACTTCGGTACCGTCAATCATTTCTACACGAAGCTCAATAGAGCCGTCATCGATAAGAATGAGATTCCCCGGCTTAACATCCTGCGGAAGGCCAGGGTAATTCACAGAAACACGTTTGGAATCGCCGATAATTTGCTCGGTCGTAAGCACAATGTGATCGCCGTTTTGCAAATCGTAGGAGGCATCCTTCAATTGACCGATGCGGATTTCCGGACCTTTAATATCCATCAGAATAGGGATGATGACACCAAGCTCAGCAGCTGCTTGACGTACGCGCTGAATGCGTCCCCGATGCTCATCTAAATCGCCATGAGCCATATTCAATCTGGCGACGCTCATGCCCGCGCGAATTAATTCTTTAAGAGTAGGGACGGAATCACAAGCGGGTCCCATTGTACAAATGATTTTGGTTTTACGCATGGTGTTTAGGACTTCCTTTCGATAGTGACGATTGAATTTTGGCTTCATTATATGCCTAAATGAGCCGAAGTTCTATGAACTATAGTATGATATATGTACTATAGTATGCAGGAAGGTGCCATTATGCAGGTAATAACCTTTACGTATGACAAAAGCAGCAATTGGTACAAGGAAGAGTTGGAGGGATGTCCCAATTGGACGCTCGTTCTCGTTACCTATGGCCGATGTGTGTATTGGATCAATGAGAAGAAGCAGGTAGTTGAGAAAGGGCAATGGCTGCTCATACCGAGCAAAACACCCTTTTATGGAAGAAGTGTACCGACCCAGATCCATGAAAAGTACGTCGTTCAATTCACTGCTAAGGAAGCAGCAGAACTGTTTCCACTCCTCCAGCTGCCGCATTACACTAGCCGAGTAACGGGTAAATATGAGTTAATTGTCGATCGTTTGCGCCTTATCCATCAGCAGTGGCAAGACAAGCAATCCTATTACCAAACGCTGTGTGAAGCGCTGCTCAAAGAGCTGTTTGTCTATCTCCATAGAGAGTGGGATCAAGATACTACAACGACCGCTACTACGCAGCTAGTGGAGCAGATGAAAGGCTACATTCAGAACCATTACCGCGAGCACGTGACCAAAGACGAGCTTGCCGCATGCATAAGCCGATCTCCGAACTACACAGCGGCACTTTTTCGCAAAGTAACAGGTCAAACGATCAGCGAGTTCGTCCATGCCACAAGAATCAAAACGGGCATCTACATGCTTAGACATTCTGCGCTGTCAGTGACCGAGATATCCGAGTTCATCGGGTACAATGACCCATCTTATTTTTACCGTGTATTCAGGCGTCTAACCGGCTTAGTGCCAACGGATTTAGTATCCGACCGTGAAACGATTCGCAAGTAGTATTAACTTACATCGTACCGCCGCCGCGGCGTACTTCGGAAGGAATTTGTTCAGGTCCTTTATCAATGTTCTGGTAGATGAACGTCCCCACACTTGCTTCGTCAAACTTTGTAAGCTGCATTGTTTTCGTCCATGCGGTTACAACGACCTCCTGATCGCTAGGTACATCTGGATTCGGTACAGCTAGTACACCGGCTCCGGCTTTCTTAAAATGCGTCAAATAGTCGAGTCGATCTAGCAATTCTTTAGGAGCATCAGGGTGGTAATGAATAATGATATCGCCGTGCTCTAAATTATGAACAAGCATTTCATAGGAAGGTCTTTCCTTATAAAAGCCGAACTTTAAGTCATGTGGACTGTGTGTACCGGAGGTCGGGATTTTCATTTCATAGGATAGTGTACCCTCTGCATGCCCTCGTCCATAATCTTTATCTGTCACGACTTGGATAGGAGCATTAAAATTCAATTTTTCCACACTATATTTGCTGGAATTTTGCTGAATTAGCGAGGTTCCCACACAGGATATCGCGATAATAACGAGAGTGTGAGAGAGAAGCAGCAAGGTCTTTTGCTTTTTTTGCAAAGCCTGTTTCTCTGCCTTTTTCAATCGACTTGTGTTCTGCTTGTGCGCTTTCGCGGCCAACATATAGCCAATAATCGACAAAACAAAAATAGCCAATCCTATGTAGAGCAAAATAGCCATAAAATCAGGTCCGTGCTGCATGGTTGAATGATCCATTATAAATGATCTCCTTTTTGAATAAATTTTTAAATATCAACACTACATATTGTAGTTACACTATTGGCTAGAAGTCAATTTCTGCGTAAAGATTTGCTCGTTATCATTTGAAATAGAGGATTTTTCAGCCATTTGTTGAATGATGTAATAAAATGTCATTTGATGTAGAAAAAAAGGGGAGAAGTTCCAGTGTCAGAACAACGATTAGAATTACACAGAAGAAATGGATTAATGGTCAAGCTTTTATGGGGATGCTTGGTGCTTGGAATCGCCGCAGCCTATCACTCGCCGAAAATGATCATGACTTTGCTCTCTTACGGAGCACCGATTGCGCTCTTATGTACCATCTTAACTTGGAAAAAAATCTGGGTGCCTTACACGATGTATGTCATTGCTGTAGGTTTTAACATCATTTCTTATTTTTTTATGGCCCATGTCCCCGCCTTGTCCAGTATTCTAATCTTGTATCTTGGTTTGACCCTCGTTTCTTTATATATGAACTTTCGACCGCTGCTGCTTAATGCCGTGATTGGACTTATTAATTTGAACTATTTTTGCTCCACATTACCCGGAGACTTCGACCTTATAACTATCAACATTTTCTACTTGCTGACCATTTTAACCTTGGTAGGGCAAGGCCAAATTGGAACTAGAATGCTTGCTAATGTAGCGAAGAGTGTGAAGGAGTCTGAGGTGTCGCGTGTGAAGTCGGAAGAAATTCTGACAGGCGTTCGTACAACAACAGAAGTGCTTGGAACATCCAGCAATACGCTTCAAGAAAATGCGTCGGTTACGGGCAGAATTACCGAAGAAGTCGTGGCTGCTTTTCAAGAAATCTCGATTGGTATTGAGTCGCAAGCAACCAGCATCACGGATATAACAACTGCTATTCAGGAAGTAAATGAGACGGTTGAGATGACCTCTTCCGCATCGAACACGATGAGCAGCAGATCCCGAGATACGGCCCGGATGACGAATGAAGGCAAGATTCAGATGGAAGATTTGTCGTTCAAAATCAATGATATTACGGTTATCGTGACCGAGACGTCAGAAATTATGAATGCGGTCAATGAAGAAAATGTGAAAATCGGAAATATCGTAACAACGATTGCTGAAATAGCGAATCAAACGAATCTCTTGTCGTTAAATGCTTCCATTGAGGCTGCCCGCGCAGGTGAGCATGGCCAAGGATTCTCCGTTGTTGCGAACGAAATTCGTAAGCTGGCGCAGAATGCGCATGTGGCATCCACAGACATCTCGGAAATTCTAGGCTCTATTCAGGATAAAGTAGAGACCGCTGTAGAGAAGGTTGCCGTCGGTATTAGCGCCGTAGAATCAGGTAAAAAATCAGCAGAGAGCGTTGATCAGTTGTTCGAAGTCATCAACAATAACACGGCTGAAGTCATGGAACAAGCGGAGAACCTACAGCGCATGAATGCTCAATTGCTAACATCGTCGCAAAGAGTTGCTGAGGAAATGACGTCCGTTGCAGCGATTACCGAGCAATCCGCAGCTTCTGTGCAAGAGGTGCTCGCAAGTGCCGAAGTGCAGCAAAGACGTGTTGAAGATATCGTAGATAGCATTCGCCAGCTGAACGACTTGACGCATGATTTGCAGGGTTTGATTGAAAAATAGAGAGCGAATGTCCCAAAAAAAGGATTGCCAAAAAGTTGGCAATCCGCTACAGTTAAGCCAAATGAATAGCAACACGGGTGCTTGATGAAGTCAGGCTGAGATAGTGGCCCTATGCCACTGACCGTTAATCTGATCTGGGTAATGCCAGCGTAGAGAATGAAGTGCCTTTTTGCACTAATTTTATGCCTGCCGCTACCCGGTGGGCTTTTTTTTCGTGTTCGCCTATCTCATTTTACACATCTCAATATAAAAAGGAGTCGAACAAACAGATGGCACAAAAAGAAACAGCAGCAAAGGGTTTGAGATTGACGGATATTTTGATCACCATTGTGATCGCAGCGGTGTTTGGGGTGATTTATCGCGTATGGGGGCCAATGTACGATGTTTTGAAACCATTCGGTCTTCACGCGGAGCAGTTGAGTTATGGCATGTGGTTTATGGCAGCCACCTTCGCATTTCTGGTTATTCGCAAACCCGGTGTTGCCTTATTGGCTGAAGTAGCGGCCGCGACGATTGAGGCGCTTTTTGGTGGCTCTTGGGGTGTTTCAACGTTGGTATATGGATTGCTGCAGGGGCTTGGTGCCGAACTTGTTTTTGCCCTTTTCCTATACCGTCGTGCAAATGTTGGTGTGACCATCCTAGCGTCCTTCGCATCTGCAGCGTTATCGTTGCTTGTGGATAATTACTATGGCTATATTGATCAACTTACGTTCTGGAATTACTGTCTGTTTATTGGACTTCGACTGTTAGGCAGCGCTTTGATCGCCGGCGTATTCGCTTACTACCTAGCGGGTGCATTGGCTCGTACTGGTGTGCTCAGTCTAGTTCGTCCTGTTTCGAAGAAAGATTACGACGTATTGGGGTAACGTGATGAGCGAAGGAATGAGCGTTACGAATTTAAGGTTAAAATATCCCGGAGACGCCCCCCTGTTATTTCAGGGGGTTTCCTTTTCAATTGAACCTGGAGAGAAGGTACTGCTACTGGGGCCGAGCGGCTGTGGCAAATCAACCTTGCTTCAAGTGCTGAGCGGTATTGTGCCTGAAATTGTAGAGATTCCTCTCAAGGCAGATGGCATCCACACTCCAAGCCGCTCAGGCTATGTGTTTCAAGATCCGGAGACACAGTTCTGCATGCCGTATGTGGATGAGGAAATTGCTTTCGTCTTAGAAAATTTACAAGTCCCTCGTGAGGAGATGCCTGCTCGTATCGCATATTATCTAGAGCTGGTGGGGCTTCAACTAGAAGACACCCATACCTTGATTGGGAATCTGTCGCAAGGAATGAAACAGCGGCTGGCTATTGCGAGTGTGCTTGCCCTAGAGCCGGAAGTGCTGTTCCTTGACGAGCCTACGGCGCTTCTGGATGAAGAAGGCACTGAGCAGGTATGGGAAACGATTCGAAGGATTAGTACTGAGAAAACACTAGTTATCGTGGAGCATAAAATAAGCGGCATCCTAGGATTCATCGACCGCTTGATCGTCATGTCACCAGATGGAGGACTGTTAGCGGATGGTCCGCCTCGAGAGGTGTTCAAAGCTTATAAACAGCAAATGATCGACTACGGGATTTGGTACCCTGGTGTTTGGGACGATAATGAGATGGAGCTAAAGTCTCGGAACAAAACTGAGGACAAGAGTGAAGACAAAAAGGCCTCCGTCATTCAGACTGCGGCGCCAGTCATGACCCTTCGTGATTTTGTAGGGCTACGCGGAGGACAGATCAAGACCTCTGTGGATAACTTGAGCGTCTATCCTGGCGACTGGATTACCGTTGTCGGCGCCAACGGCGCGGGCAAAAGTTCGCTGCTGCTAGCGATCATACGGCTCATTCCGACCCACGGCAGCTGCTGGATCGAGGGGGTTAAGGGCAGCAAAGTCGAGCAGCTTGCTGAGCAAGTCGGCTTTGTGTTCCAGAACCCCGAATTCCAATTCGTCACGAATTCGGTAGAGGAGGAGCTGGCCTACTCCTTGCCGGAGGCGGAGCAGGGGCGGGAAATGCAGCGGTCGGCTGTAGAGCGGCTGCTTAGGGAATACGACCTGCTCGCGCTGCGCAAGAGGCATCCGTTCCAGCTGTCGATGGGCCAGAAGCGGCGCTTAAGCGTGGCGTCCGCGATGGTGCGCGGACCCCGCATCCTGCTGCTGGATGAGCCCACCTTCGGTCTCGATGCGCACGGTACGATGCGCATCTTGCAGCAGCTGGAGCGGCTGCGGGCGAGCGGAACTGTGATCGTGATGGTCACGCACGATCCGGAGATTGTGAAACGCTGCGCCACTCGCGTTTGGCAGGTTGAAGCAGGGCATGTGAAGGAGTTGCCAGCTGAGAAGCTGCTGGTCTCAGCTGCACATGCTCCGGAAGGAGCTGCGATGCTATGCAAATAACGTTCGCGTATCGTGAAACCTGGCTCCACCGGGTGAATCCGGGTGTGAAGCTTATCCTGTCCGTCTTGCTGTTTGTTGTTGTCGTGTTCACGCATAATTTGAATGCCATGATGTATTTGACCTTGGGCGCACTGGTGCCGCTCTTCTTATTCTCAGGCCATCCAATGAAGCGGCTACTGTTGTATGCTTCACCGTTCCTGCTTATCTTCCTATCCTCTTCCACAGGGATGATGATGTTCGGAAGCGGAGATACGATGTGGTACCAGCTGGGTTTCATCCGAATCACCGAAGAAAGCTTCTATCGCGGGATCCATCTGGGCTTTCGGGGCCTTCAGGTTGCCGCAGTCGGGCTGCTGTTCAGCTTGACCACACGGCCCGTTGCATTATTTTATGCCATGATGCAGCAGTGGAAGGTCGCGCCGAAATACGCCTACAGCTTTCTCGCCGCGCTGCGCATGCTGCCGCTTATGCTCGAAGAATTCCAAACCCTTCGCTATGCGCTAAAGGTGCGGGGCAAGAAGAAGCGGAATCCGATCACTGGCTGGTACACGACGCTGCGCATGTATGCCATTCCGCTGCTAGCCCAGAGCATTCGCCGCGCCCACCGGACGGCTGTGGCCATGGAAGCGAAGCGTTTTTCTGCGCAAAAAAAACGGACTTATTATTATGTATCATCCTATTCGATGTTAGATGTTTACTATATCTTTTATTGGATTGTGCTCGTCATTCTAGCTAATTGGCTGGGGAAAGTTTGGCCATTGTTGAACGCAGCGGACGTCCGATAAGAACTATGAAGAGCAATCCAAGCCAACGAACATGTTGGTTTAGATTGCTTATTTCTATTTGCCCCATTTAATAGACATTGATAAGTTGCAGCATGGCATTCCTTGTACGTGTGGGGATATCGTGAATTGAACGCTACTGGGTGTGTAGCTGGTCGTAACGACAGATTCACAGCCGAAGGAGTGAACAATCCGATCCACTTCCTTCTGATTGCCGGTCTGGGCGGCCGTCATTATTTGTTGGGCGATGGATGGTTCGGCAAGCTTTTTGAGTACGAGCGAGGCATCTTCCATCAGTCGCTGAAAGCTGGTGATGGAATGCACAAGTATTTTCGTATCGACTGGAGGAAAATCACGATGCCAAGCCCAGTAAGCAGGGTAGTAAGCAGCACGAATAGGGTAACGATCATAGGGCGAATAGGGGGGTGTGTAATAGGAAGGAGGATAATTCATGGATGATCTCCTTAGAGTTTTTTGCCAGAAATAGGCTACACCAATATATGTGGATGGGGGATGGTGTGGTTCCTGTAATTTACGTATCGTTAGGATTCACAGCACAACGCCGAATTCATCGTGAAGTCCTTGCAGACCTTCAGGGGTGACGCGAACAGCCCGACTATCGGGCAGCCGTTCAATCCAGCGAAGTTCGAACAGCCGGCGAGTGAGCGCAGCGCCAAGCGTGCCCGAGATATGATGGCGGCGCTCGCTCCAGTCGAGGCATTGCCGCGCATAATGGCGCCTGCGTTTGCGGTCTTCCTCGACCTCGACGCCGAATCGTTCCAACCGCTGCTTACCCGCAGGGCTGAGGATGAAATCCTTGCCTGCCTCCTGCAGCAGGCCTAACTCAAGAAGCCGGTCCGTCAGGGATACGCCAATCTGGCCGGCTATATGATCATAGCAGGTGCGCGCATAGCGCAGCGCCCTTAGTTGATCTGATTCGCGCAGTGAGCGAATCGGCTTCGGGGAGGCGATCGCTTGCAGCGCCTCCAGGGCATAGGCCACCTCGGCGCTCGCCAGCCGGTAGTACTTGTGACGTCCATACGACTCATGGACGAGCAGACCGCCCTCCACCATCTTCGATAGGTGGGAGCTTGCTGTCTGAGGCGTAATACGCGCGAATCGCGCGAGTTCGCTTGCGGGCTGCGATTTACCACCGAGAAGATTCAGCAGAATCGTGATGCGTGATGGTTCGCCTATCAGTGAAGCCACTTCCACAATATTTGGAATCGTACACATCCATATCAGCCTCCGCTTCATACAATCATACTTCGATACAGAACGAAATCAATTCAGTTTATAATCGATATATACTAAGGTTAGTATTACAGTTATACTTCGATAATAAACGAAATTTGAGTGTGAACACAACAGTCATCCTGAACGTGTATGTAGCCTATGGGAGGATAATATGAATCGCTATTTATTTGGATTAATGGTTGTTGTCACAACATCACTGATGGGATCTTCCTTCGCTGTCGGTAAAATGGGTTTAGCTTATTTCTCACCTCTTCTGTTGGTAGGCTGTCGCTTTACGCTGGCGGGACTAATTATGGCTCTGTTTGTGAGAAAAAGGCCGCGTCCAGGTGATCTTCGAGACTGGGGCAAAATCATGTGCGTGGGGCTGTTCCAAACAGCTGGCGTCATGGGCTGCATTTTTCTAAGCTTACGCACAATTACCGCTGGGGAGTCTTCGATTTTGACTTTCACCAATCCACTGCTCGTCATCGTGCTGGGAACACTGTTTCTAGGCGCAAAATACCGAATTTCCCAATGGATTGGAGTCATGATCGGCTGTGCAGGCGTGTTTATCACGCTGGGTGTTCACTTGCAGTTGCAAACGGGTACTCTGCTTGGGATGGGATCTGCGATTTCGTGGGCTATCTCCACATTGCTCGTTAAGAAATGGGGAGCCAGTTTCGATGTGTGGGTCCTAACCGCTTACCAAATGCTGTTCGGCGGTCTCCTTCTCCTTGTTATGAGTCTGACCATGGAAACTCCGAAGCTAATCCTAGGAGTATCCGCCGTGTTGATTCTATTGTGGCTTGCAATCATGGCCTCCATCGTGCAATTCGCTTCATGGTTCTTCTTATTGAAACAAGGGAATCCCGGTAAAACGAGCGCCTTCTTATTCCTCGCCCCGTTCTTCGGTGTTTTATCAGGGTGGCTGCTGCTTGGTGAAGTCATAGAATGGTTTGTGTATGTAGGGGGATCACTCATCCTTATCGGTATTTTTTTCGTGAATTGGACGTTTTCAGCCCGAACTTGGAGAAAAGCGAAAGTGACCTCATCATAGCTTCTAAAAACCCACCCCTTTGAGGGTGGGTTTTTCATGCGCGGCAGCTTAATATGTTGTGATCAAATATGACTATTATGAAAGAAATTACCTCTAGAAAGCGCTTTACAAATAAATATCGATCACATATAATCATAAATGAGATCAAACAATCAAACGCATGACCGTATATGCGCAAATCTATGAAATGGAATAGGGGGGGTCGTGATGCTGTTTGAGGAAGAACGTCAGCAGAAGATCGCCGATTATGTTCAAGTAAAAGAGCGTGCGTCCGTTCAAGAGCTGGCTCAGCATTTTCAGGTGTCTGAATCAACGGTCCGCAGAGATCTGAAGATCCTTGAGGAAGAAGGCAAGCTTCGCCGTACGCATGGAGGAGCTGTAGCTTTTGTCAGTGACAATTCAGAGCCTACTTTTGTGGAAAAAGAAGATCGCTATCGTTTACAAAAGGAGCTGATAGCCAAAGAAGCCGCTTCTATGGTTCGAGAAGGCGATTCCATCATACTCGATTCGGGAACTACAACTTATTATTTGGCTAAGGAATTGAAAACATTCAAAAAGCTTACGGTAGTAACCAATTCCGTTGCAGTAGCTCAAGAATTGTCTGCCAACACAGGAATCGATTTGATTCTTACGGGCGGCACCTTACGTCATGAAACGTTGGCGATGGTAGGTCCGTTAGCTGAGAAAGCGCTAGAATCCGTACATGTAGATAAAGCCTTCGTGGCTATCAATGGTCTAGATCCTGTCATTGGATTGACAACGCCGAATATGTTGGAGGCTTCGACTAAAAGGGCTTTCTTCCGTTCAACCAAGCAAGTGATTTTACTCATGGACCACAGCAAATACGGAAGAGTATCTTTTGCTAAGGTTGCGGCATTATCCGAGATTGACCAACTGTTGACGGATGACGGTATATCGGACAATGCACTGAAAGAGCTTGATACTGCTGGGGTTACCGTTACCGTCGTACAGACGGGTGGGAGGAAGTCATGAAACCTGTCTTGACGATTACATTGAATCCTGCCTTGGACAAAACGGTAACTGTGGAAGATTTTGTTCTTGGTGGATTGAACCGAATTAAAGAATGGAGAATGGATGCTGGAGGAAAGGGCATCAATGTCGCCAAAGTATTGAAGAATTTTTCCGTTGATGTGACGGCTTGGGGCTTGTGTGCAGGGCGCCAGGGGAATGTGCTGACGGATACACTTACAAGTCTAGGCATCCCAAATTGGTTTGTTCAGGCGAAGGGTGAAACAAGAACGAACCTAAAGGTCTACGTGGAACAAACCCAAGAAACAACAGAGTTGAATGAGCCAGGATTCACGGTAGACGATGACGTGTTAAGTCAATTTCTTGATCGTTTCAGAACCGATATTCATCATGTTTCGTTGGTTGTCCTGGGGGGCAGTTTGCCAAAGGGAATACCTAGTGATTTCTATAAGACACTTATTCAGATTGCGAATGAGGCAGGAGTTCGGACCGTATTGGATGCCGATGGTGAGCCTTTCGTCCATGGTATTGAGGCTGTTCCCTACGCGATCAAGCCGAACATTCATGAGCTGGAGTCATTCTTCGGAGAGCCCTTCCGGACGGATGAAGAGATTATCGATGCGGCAAGAAGATTAATCGTTAAAGGAATTGCTTGCGTGGCCGTTTCTTTAGGTGGAGAGGGATCGATTCTTGTAACGGAGACGGAGGCCATTCGCGCCAAACCTGCTCCAATTACTCCCCTAAGTACAGTTGGAGCTGGGGACTCCATGGTAGCCGCGCTCATTTATTGCATGCTGCATGGCATGTCGCTGGAAGAAGCTGCGAGGTGGAGCTCGGCTGCAGGAACTGTTACGGCTTTGAAGCCAGGAACACAGGTTTGTACGCTTGCTGAAGTGGAAGAAAAACTGGGCAGTGTGAACATATGGTCTATTCCAAAAACAACAAATTCGAATTGAAGGCGGGGGCGTCTATGAAAAAGATTCTTGCTGTTACTGCTTGTCCAACCGGTGTTGCACATACGTATATGGCTGCTGAATCCTTAGCAAAAGCAGCTAGAGAAAAGGGTATTACGATTAAAGTAGAAACCAGGGGAGCTGTCGGTGTAGAAAACGAGTTTACCGAGCAGGAGATTGCCGAAGCTCATGCCATTATTGTAGCTGCAGACACGGATGTATTAGAATCCCGTTTCGCTGGAAAGCCGGTTGTTAAAGTCCCTGTGGCACAGGCAATCAAAAATCCAGCAGGCCTTCTTGATGAAGCGTTGAACAAAGAAGCGGCCTCTGCGGATGATTATCTAAAGCAAGTAGAGCAGTCGAAATCTCAGCGCAGCGCTTCACGAACAGGGGCATATAAGCATTTGATGACAGGTGTTTCAAACATGCTTCCTTTGGTTGTTGCTGGCGGATTGCTCATTGCACTTTCTTTTATTTTTGGAATTGAGGCTTTTAAAGAACAGGGTACTTTTGCCGCAGCTTTAATGGACATCGGCGGCGGAGCAGCTTTTGCTTTGATGGTACCGATCTTGGCGGGATTCATCGCCTTCTCCATTGCGGAAAAGCCGGGCTTGGCGCCGGGTCTTGTTGGTGGGATGCTTGCTTCAAAAATGGGAGCAGGTTTCCTTGGCGGAATCATTGCCGGATTTCTTGCGGGTTATGTCGCGAAGCTGTTGAAAGATTATATCAAGATGCCTAAGAATTTTGAAGGCTTGAAACCTATTCTAATTATTCCTTTATTGGCTACCGGAATTACTGGACTTTTAATGATATATGTCATTGGCGAACCCGTAAAAGCAATTATGGATGGTTTGACGGTATGGCTCAAATCGCTCGGATCCACGAATGCTGTATTGCTCGGTCTTCTGCTGGGAGCGATGATGGCATTCGATATGGGCGGCCCTGTGAATAAAGCGGCCTATACGTTCGCGGTAGGGTTGTTGGCCAGCAGTGTATATGGTCCCATGGCAGCGGTGATGGCTGCCGGTATGACACCTCCGCTTGGTTTGTGGCTGGCAACGATATTGGCTCCAAAGAAGTTTACGAAGGAAGAGCGGGATGCCGGTAAAGCGGCTTCTGTTCTGGGAATTTCATTTATCACGGAAGGTGCCATTCCGTTTGCCGCAGGCGATCCGTTCCGCGTGATCCCTTCGATCATGGTCGGCTCCGCTTTAACAGGCGCTCTATCCATGCTGTTCGGTGCTACTTTGCGCGCGCCTCATGGAGGGATTTTCGTCCTGCCGATCCCGAATGCCGTCAGCCACCTGGGTATGTATGCTCTTGCTATCGTAGCAGGGACAGTTGTTACAGCCATCATGCTGAATATATTGAAGAAGCCTGTAAAAGACTAAAATTTTACACCAATTAAAACTAATCACGCAGGGGGAATCTCTTCCCCCTTTACATTTAGGGAGGATACAAATATGAATATTCAAGAACTGCTGAATGAACAAAGCATTTTGATTCCATTGGAAGCAACAAGCAAAGAAGAATGTATGAAATCCATGATCGACGGACTTGCAGCCGCTGGCTGTATTTCGGATAAAGCAGCATACCTGGAGGCGGTTTTGAAGCGGGAAGAGACAGGTTCGACAGGTATTGGCTTCGGGGTCGCTATTCCTCACGGGAAGTCGAACGGAGTTAGCAAGCCGGGCGTTGCTTTTGCCAAGTTGACTGGGCCTCTTGATTGGAAATCACTAGATGACCAGCCTGTGAGGATCGTCTTCATGATCGCCGTGCCAGAGGCCGCTGCAGGCAATGAGCATCTGCAAATTTTGATTGCTCTCTCCCGTAAGTTGATTCATGAGGATTTCCGCGAAAGCTTATTGAAAGTGACCGAAGCGCAGGAATTAATAACGATTTTACAAACCATCTAAGAGGAGAAGACAACCATGATTTCAAAAGAACTTACGATCCGGAACGATTCCGGCTTTCATATTCGTCCTGCCCAACTGTTTACGGAAAAAGCGGGATCTTTTCAATCAACCGTAAAGCTTGAATATTACAATGAACCTAATAACGCGATCATAGACGGGAAAAGCATTCTTGGTCTTATGACGTTAGGGCTGGAGAAGGGCTCGGTTATTAAACTGACAACAGAAGGACCTGATGAACAAGCGGCGCTGGATGCTTTGGCTGAATTGGTGGAAAGCGGCTTTGGAGAAGTATAAGAGCTGCTTATAGCAGCTTGAGGGATAGGAGATGCTAGCATGACGGAGAGAGTATTGCAAGGTCTAGGGGTATCTGCCGGCATTCGCACTGGTAAAGCATTCGTGTACGCTCCAGTGCGGCTAACGGATGTAGAGAAAAAGAAAACGCAAGATACCGATATCGAGGTTGAACGGCTTCGCAAAGCCAAAACTGCGTGCGAGGCTGAACTGCAGGTTCTTATTGAAAAGGCGCAGCGTACACTTGGGGAAGAAAAGGCTGTGATTCTGAAAGGGCAGATCAGCTTTTTGCAAGATCCAACCTTTTATCCACCCATGGAGAAATTAATAGTAGGCGAGCAGTGGACAGCGGAAAGCGCGATACATCAAGTGGTCACGCAGGTTGCTGCTCTGTTCGAAAGCATGAAGAATGAATATATGCGGGAGCGCGCGGCAGATGTCCGTGATGTAGGAAACCGGATGTTCGCTCAGTTATGTGAACGCAAAGGAACACAGCTTTCCGATATCGAGGAGCCTGTCATTCTCGTAGCGGATGATTTGACACCTTCTGATACGGTTCAGTTGGACAAAAATTTGGTGCTCGGGTTTGTCACTCGTATAGGAGGCAAGACTTCCCACACCGCTATTTTGGCTAATTCATTAGGAATCGCAGCGATTCTGGGATTAGGGGATGGGATTGATCAGATTCGGCATGGAGATGAGCTTCTTATTGATGGCTCGACTGGAAACTGTATCTTAAACCCATCGGCACCAACCAAAGAATCCTACCACGCTCTCATGCAGCGTGATGAAGCCGAGAAGGCCGAGCTGCTGGCCTATGTGGAGCGGGATGCTGTCACGAAGGATGGCTTCCGTGTAGAACTGGCTGCAAACATCGGTACAGTGGAAGAATCGGCAAGCCTGCTGAGCCAAGGGGCTGAAGCGGTAGGACTGTACCGTACAGAGTTTTTATTTATGGGGCAATCTCAGATGCCTGACGAGGAAACCCAATATAAGGCTTACCGGCAAGTAGCAGAAGCAATGAAGGGACGTCCAGTTGTTATTCGTACGCTAGATATTGGCGGCGATAAGGAGCTTCCTTATCTGGATTTGCCGAAGGAAATGAATCCCTTTCTTGGCTACCGGGCCATTCGACTTTGTCTGGACCGTAAGGAGTTGCTTATTACCCAGCTTCGTGCGATTTTGCGAGCGGGGGTTCACGGTGATGTGAAAATCATGTTTCCGATGATTTCGGGCATGGAAGAATGGCGTCAGGCGAAAGAAATCTATGAGCAGACTCGCGAACAGCTTAGCCAAGAAGGAATCCCTTATGCGGATTCTGTAGAATTGGGAATTATGATTGAAATTCCATCAGCAGCATTGCTCGCTTCCAGATTTGCCAAGGAAGTTGACTTCTTCAGCATCGGGACGAACGATCTTGTGCAGTACACGGTTGCTGTCGATCGTATGAATGAGAAGGTAGCTTATTTATACGATTATTTCCATCCCGCCGTCATTCGACTGATCAAGACGGTCATCGATGCTTCTAATGCTGTAGGCAAATGGAGCGGAATGTGCGGTAGTATGGCAGGTGACCCGATTGCTGCACCGCTTTTGCTCGGCTTAGGTCTGCATGAATGGAGTATGGCGTCTTCATCGCTTTCTAAGGTGAAGAAAGTGATTACGGATTTGAACCGCAGCGATTGCGAGGCGTTAGTTGAAAGGATTTTGGAGATGGACACGGCGGCCGAGGTTAGAGAGGCATTGCTGGCGTTTAAGCATTAAAAAAAAGACCGTCAGGGTATCCCTGACGGTCTTTTTTTGGTTCTATTAGCGGTTAAGTGTCACGAAGCTTGTTGCTTTTTCACCTGTTGGAGTTACTGCGGTTAATTCGAAGGAAGTTACATTCCCCGTCACCAAAACCTCACCTGCTGCGTCAACCGCTACAGTTCCTATAGCTCCGAGCGCAGCATTTCCTTTGATATCATTCGTTATGAAAAGGGTACCCAGTGCAAAGTTATAATCTTGCATCTCGTCTTTTTCATACTTAATGCCATAGCTATCTGTCAGGGAAAGATCCATCGCCGTATAAGCATCGAAGTTTGCTTTGTAAACACCACCTGTTACTGACATTGTTTTCTCTATGGATGTATCGCCTGCTTTTATTTCTTTGGCACTGATTGCATCATTTTTAACAGTGACTGTTACGTGTAATTGCTTTGCGTCGCCATTTCCAATTTGAACCATAACTGCAACGTCAACAGTCCCCGGCTTGTTGCCCAAAACGTAAGCGCGGTGGTCTGCAGAAAGACCTACTTTCGCAATACTAGGATCAGAGGAAAAAACGGATTGAACGATGCCTGGAGTGGCAACAGTTTCGCCGCTTGCTGATGTTACTTTGATCTCAATTTCTTTGGCAAATTTACTGAGAGTTGGATCCTCTGCTTCAGTTTTCATAGAGCCTGTTAATGCTTCCGTCAGACCGCTATCAAGTACATTAGCTATTGTGTAGGTGCCGACAATCGAAACGTTCCCTGTGTTAGGAGCTGTAACGCTAAAGCTGCCAGTTGTTGTTTGGACAGTGGAAGCATCGAGTCCACCAAGTGTTACCGTGTAATCGCCCGCAGCGAGCGCAAGAGTAGTCGTTAATGTTACCGATTGACCATCACTAGCCCATTCTGTTGTTGTAGGGACGACAGTTGAACCATTTTTCAAAGTGAGCGTTGCTTTGCTAGCATCTACTTTTTTATTGAAAGTAACTTGAACCTTCTTATTGTCGGAAGAAGAGGCTTGCGTTTTTGTAATCGAAATGCGTGTTTGATTCCCGAAAACTTCCTGAGCTGTAAAGGAGCTTAGAACAAGGTCAGCGCGGTTGGCAGGTTGGTCGCCAGATTTACTAGTAGGGTGAATGCCAAGATCTGTTGCTTGTTTCACAGCATCTGCATACCAAGGTGAGCCTGTCATGGAAATCTTTTTGCCTAAACCTTTAAGCAGTACGGTATCCAGCTGAGCTGTCGTTACAGAATCGCCGGGAATGAAAGTTGTGTCTGTGACACCGTCTATGAGACCGGCTTTTTTGGCTGCTTCAATATAAGGGATGGCCCATCCATTCGCTGCATCATTGGCATTAACATCAGAGAAACTGGACACCTTAACGGTAGGATCTACAGTGATGTTGTAAATTAATGTGGCTACTTTGGCAAATTGAGCACGAGTCATATTTTGCGTAATGCCAAATGTGCTGTCCGAGACGCCTTCAAAAATACCAGCTGCAATCATCGCATCAATCTTAGCTTTAAGTGTGGCATCACTACCAGCCAAATCTGTGAAATCAGCGCTTGTTTTGGCAGCAGCGGAAGCAGGTTGAGAAAGTGCAGCTGAAGTAAATAAGGAGAAAGCCATTGCGGCCGTCGCGATCATCGTGAGTTTAGTGGATTTCATAGTACCTCCCAAGGGTTAATTACATATTTTGAATCTAGCAAACTATCGTTATGTTCTATTGCTATAACTATACCTTGCATGATGGAGCACGTCATTGTCAAATTCTTGTCAGTCTAGGCAGGAGAGTGCTAAAAAGTGCGAACAAGTGTAATGAGAATGATAATTAAACTCATTTACTAACTTTTAATTATTCACTTTACAATTGTAAGTGGAATGGTTATAATTACCTCAGCACCACAAACAGTGAGGAGGTTGAGATCATGGGTAAATGCGCATGCGGAAACACACAAAACACTGAAGGTAACTGCGATGGTTCACACGCTAAAAAAGACAAATAAGTCTCGTAAATATAGAGGTAAAAAAGGACTTCCGCGAATGTTAAATTCGATGAAGTCCTTTTTTTTATGTCGTCTAATGAAAGTTGATTGAAATTAGCGGCTTTTGATAAAGGGTAGAGCGGATTAGGAAGGCAAGTTGTACAACGTACAACAATTTCCTTGATTTCTTTTGGGCAAGCTAAGGATGTTGTATATTGTACAACAATTTAGCCGATTTATAGGCTATAGAGCTACTTTTGGCTAGAATTGTTGTATTTTTTACAACAATCGCGTGAAAAACGCCGATTAGCTTGCCTAAAGTTGTACAAAATACAACATTAGCATGGAGGAGCAAGCGAATGCTTAAGCATATAGGCCGTGAGCGCAACTTCTTTTGCAGCAACCCATACAAAAATCTAGCTCAAGGACGGCATAAGCTAGTTTTGCAATCAATTTGGAGGTAGGCACTGTCAAGTTGCTTAATCAAATTGTAAAAAATAGGATGAAAACTCGAGAGCGCCTATGCTATACTATTTAAACAGGAGATGATCTGATGAATTCGAAAATGTCATTCCAGCCGCTAAACCGGCCTAAATTGGTTGACGATGTTGTTAATCAATTGCAAAAGAAAATATCGGAAGGCGAAATGAAACCCGGCGATAAGATTCCAACGGAACCCGAGCTTATGCAGCAATTCGGTGTCGGACGTTCGACGATCCGAGAAGCGGTCAGAGTGCTTGTGCATGCGGGTCTGCTCGAAAAGAAGCAGGGTTTCGGCACTTTTTTGACGGCAAACACCGGTATGCAGGAGCCGCTTGATCATAGGCTTCGCAGAGCCGAGATTCTGGAGGTTTATGAGGTAAGAAGGATGCTCGAACTGGAAATTTCCCGATTAGCCGCTGAGCGCCGCGATGATTATGATCTGGAGCAGATGCGAGGCGCATTGGATCAACGGTCGGAAGCGCTAGAGAAAGGCGATACGAGTACCTATCTGAGCTCAGATGTAAAGTTCCATCTGTCCATCGCCATCGCGAGCAAGAACAGCGTTGCTATCGATCTATACCGGTCTTTCTCAACCGTGCTGCTTGAAGCGTCTTACAAATTGGTGAGCGTGCAGAGTGCCCATGATCCCCACAATCTCCAGCACGAAAATATGTATCAAGCGATTAAAGACAAGGATGTATCAGCAGCCGAATACTGGACCAAGCAAAATCTAGATGAAACGGTCAGTCAGCTTAAAAAGTATCTTAACCAGGAGTAGTTTTATTCTCCTATAATTTTAAACATCAGATGATATGATGAAAGGGGTTTTTGATCACATGTCCGTTTCAAGCAATGCTCGTAATAGTACCGTTTATGCTATTTTATTTTCAATAAGCTTGGTTCATTTGTTGAATGATGCGATTCAATCCGTTATCCCTGCGGTATTTCCGATTCTTCATGATTCGCTGCAGCTTAGCTTTACACAAATCGGATGGATTGCCTTCACTCTGAATGTGACGGCCTCGATGTTTCAACCCTTGATTGGTCTGTACACAGACGCGAAACCGAAGCCATTTCTGCTGCCCGCAGGTGTGTTTTTCTCTCTTATGGGAGTGATTGTTTTGGCTGTGGCGTCTTCGTTCGTACAGGTTATTTTAGCCGTCATCCTGGTTGGTCTGGGTTCCTCTGTCCTACATCCGGAAGCATCGCGTGTGGCCTATTTGGCTGCTGGGCCTCGGAGAGGACTGGCGCAGTCGATATTCCAAACAGGCGGTAACATCGGGCAGGCTTTGGCTCCTGTCTTTACTGCTCTTATCTTTGTACCGTTTGGTCAATTCGGTATCATCTGGTTTTCATTTGTAGCTGCGGCTGCGATTGTTGTTCAGTTTTTCGTTGCCAAATGGTATCGAAAGGCGGGAAGCCGTCCGTCTACAGCCAACAAAAACGGGGGTGTCAGAAAGAAACTCCCTCGTAAAATGGTTGCCTATGCGATATTTATTCTAATCATGCTGTTATTTTCCAAGTTTGTTTATGTGGCCAGTATGACAGGGTTCTACGCCTTTTATTTGATTGAACATGACCAGCTTTCGGTCGAAAGAGCGCAGCTCTTCATATTCACTTTGCTTGCTGCCGGAGCTGTAGGTACGTTCATGGGTGGACCTTTAGCGGATCGTTTTGGGAGACGTAATATGATCTGGTTCTCTATTTTAGGCACTGCACCGTTCTCGCTGCTTCTGCCATATGCCAATTTGTTCTGGGCAGGTGTCCTTTGTGCGTGTATTGGGTTTATTTTGCTATCCGGTTTTTCCGTCATTGTCGTTTATGCACAAGAGCTGCTGCCAGGCAAGGTAGGTACGGTATCTGGATTGTTCTTCGGATTGGCCTTTGGTTTAGGCGGGATCGGATCTGCTGTGCTGGGGACGCTGGCGGATGCAACAAGCATCGCCTTTGTTATTAAACTCTGTGCCTTTTTACCGTTAATCGGATTGTTAGCAGCCTTCCTTCCGACAGATAAAAAGCTAAATTTGCATGATATTGAGCTGCCGCAAACTGCAGTGAAAGCATGATTCAGTGAGGCATAGGGGAAACCTCATAGTTACTAAGACGATGCTTCTCATGTAGGTTTGCAGAGGGAGCATGGGTCGTGCAACAATAGAAATAGAATTAGCAATAGGGAGAGGAGTGGGATTCATGGATATGAAAGAAGCGATTCGCCATCGCCGCAGTATCGGGAAGGTTAAACAGGATCCTGTCGACAAATTACTAATCGAAGAAATTCTTGAATCAGGCACTTGGGCGCCTAACCATTGTCATACAGAACCATGGAGGTTCTGGGTCATGACTGGAGAAGGTAGAGGATTGCTTGGTCGAGGCTACGCCGAGGTTGCCGCTGCAGAAGCGGATCCGACGCTTTCTGAGGAGGAGTTATCCAAGCTGAAAAGCGCTCAGGAGAAGAAAGCATTCCGAGCTCCTGTTGTTATTGCCGTGGCCGTAACACCCTCAGTGAAGCCTGTAGTTCCGGAGATCGAGGAATATGCGGCAGCGCATGCCGCTGTGCAGAATATGCTGCTTACAGCGCACGCACTAGGCCTAGGAACGATATGGCGGACGGGTGCACCTACTTATCATCCGAAGATGCGGGAGACGTTCAGTCTAGTGGGAAAAGAGGAGTTGGTGGGATTCATCTATATCGGTTACCCGGACATGGAACCACCGAAGGCAGTACGGGTGCCGTTCACGCAGAAGACAACATGGGTAAGCGAAAAAGCGTAAAGATTTATCGAACTTAAAAGAACCGTCAGGGATATTCCCTGGCGGTTTTCTCTTTTTGTGTAAACAAATCGTCGAACCGGTTTCATGATTTGTTATCATAGCTTGCAAGGAAATGCTTGAATTTCCTTGGTTTTTGATTAAAACGATCATCGAAAGCGCTTATTCCCTTTACAAATAATTATGCTCTATTTAAAACTCCGTTGATAAAACCGGTTTAATATGAAAGAGAAGTGAGGCGAGCTTATATGGCCAACATAGATGATGTTGCAAAAGTAGCTGGGGTATCCAAGAGCACAGTGTCCAACGTGTTTAGCAAAAAAAGGCCGATCAGCAAGGAAGTATCGCAGCGTGTACTGGAGGCAGCCTTAGATTTGAATTATAGACCCAATTACTGGGCTCGCAGTTTAGCAAATAAGAAAACGAATATCATCGGGTTAAATATGGCTGGTGAGCAAGTGAAATTCAGTCAGTTCCATCTGGGCCTCTTTAATGGCGTGTTGAGAGAGTGCTATAACCAGGGCTATCGTTTGCTGGTAAACACCCTGTCTACTGAATTCTCCAGTCAAGTTGAGCATTTGGCTACAGATCCCGTAGATGGCGACATTCTTCTGGATCCTGCTGCAAATGATGAGAGAATTTCCGAGCGAATAATGCGTAACGTGCCGCTTGTCGTGATCGGAAGGCCACAGGAGGAGTTCGAATCCAGTGTCTCCTATGTGGATAACGACAATATAGGGATGGGACAAATCGTTACCGAGTACCTTCTGCAATTAGGCCACAATCATATCGCGTTCCTCAATGCACCGAAGGAAAGAACGGTCGCTCAAGACCGCGAGCATGGTTACTACAGAGCCTACAATAAAGCCGAGCTGTCAGTTGATGCAAAGTTCATTGTGTACAAAGATCGTAGTCTAACGTCCACTGTCTACGGCTATCAGATGACCAAAAAGCTTTTAGCATCTTATCCACATATTACAGCCATCATTACGGATACAGATAAAGTCGCTTTAGGGGTATATCAAGCTGCTGCAGAGCTTAATTTGCAAATACCGCAAGACCTTTCTGTCTTTGCTTTCAGCGATGATTCTGTCTTCGCACCTGAATTCAAGCCACCTCTTACCGGGGTTAGGCTCAATGGGGAAGTACTGGGAAGCGAAGCAGCCAAACTGCTCATCGAACAGTGCCGTCAACCGAATGCCATAGCCAAACGCATATTGATTCCTGCCAGTTTAGTTTATAGAGGCTCATGTGCCCGAGCGAGAGTTAGCAACACTCTAAAACCCCATAAATAGATAGAAAAATAGGAGGCCATACCCATGTTCAATAAAAAAGCAGGAATCATCGCAGCCGTCGTGTTATCGACAAGTTTACTAGCCACAGCGTGCAGTACGAATACCGATAAAACAACAACAACAAACACTGGTAGCGAAACTTCCAAGCCGGCCAAACAAGAAACCCTTCGTATTCTAAGTGGAGTTGCAGGGGGCAAGACGCCGGAAGAGAATGTTTTGTTTGAGAAGGAAGTAGAACGATTGACTGGTATTAAGGTCACCATCGAGAAACCAGCAGCCGACTATGATAAAAAACTATACGCGGCGATTTCTGCTGGCGAAAAATATGACCTCATTTATATGGGCAAAGGCAATATGGATGTCCTTGTTGATCAAGGTGCGCTGATGCCGCTAAACGATAAGATCAAAGCTTCCAAGATTTTATCCGATCCTAAAGTGATCCCTACTAAGGAATGGGACATGATCACTTACAAAGGCGGTCAGATCTTCAGTGTATTTAATAAATCAGAAGGCGGCACGCTGCCTACCGTTCGTCAAGATTGGATGGACAAGCTTAAGCTGCAGCAGCCGAAATCATTGGAGGATTTCTACCAAGTATTGAAATCATTCAAGGAAAAAGATCCAGACGGTAACGGTAAGGACGACACCTATGGCTTGTCCACGGCTGGGTTATACGATATTCAAGGGTTTATGAGCGCAGCAGGCGTGAAATATAAATATGTAATTGATGCTAGTGGCAAGCGCTCGATTCCTTATGCAACAGAAGCAGCGGTTCCGATTTATGAGTGGTTTGCGAAGCTGTACAAGGAAGGTATTCTAGACCCGAACTTCGCTACCAACGATTCAGCCAAAATGAGAGAGCTCTTCTTGACGAATCGTGTTGGGATGGTCACGTACTGGGATGCATGGGTAGGTTTGTTCAATAATATGAAAAAAACGGATGATCCTAACTTTAAAGCCAAAGCAATCGCTGGGGCTGTAGGGCCAGACGGCAAAATCATGCTTCGCCGCGGCGACCCAAGTGTTTGGGGAATTCCAGTAAATGCCGAGCATGCAGATACGGCCGTTAAATTTTTAGAATTCTGGCACTCCGAGAAGGGGAACATCCTAAGTACATTAGGTATTGAAGGCGATGACTACACCGTTAAAGATGGGAAATATACGCTAACCGATGAGGGAGTTAAGCATGGTATGGATCATGGTGCTCCGTTCCCGAACAACACGAACTTCAAGAACCCGATTGGTACGCTGCCAGGCGCTATTGAAGGCCGCCAAGTTATTTTCGACAATAATGCAACGATTGAAAACTCTACCAAAGACTGGCCGAGCGCTGAAAAAATCGTAACCAATTACGCTTTCCAAGCGATGATGGGCAAATTGCCCGCAGCAGACGCTGTGAAAAAAATGAATGATGAGCTTAAAGCAGCTAAACTAATTGACTAAATTGAGAGAGCGGAGGCGGGGAGTAACTCCCTAGCCGCCGCTTTACTTTTCATAGATAAGGGGGGACGTCTAGTGACCGCATGGGCACGTTATCGGGTAATGTATCTCATGATGATTCCCGTTGTGATTTATTTTTTAATTTTCTCTTATTACCCGCTCATCAAGGGCTTGCAAATCTCCATGCAAAATTTTCGGATTATTGGAACTCGTCCGTTCGTGGGTCTTCAGAATTACATTGTTGTTTGGAACGATCCAGTATTTTGGCGCGTCTTGGAGAATACCTTAGTGATTGGAATCGGGATGTTAATTGTAGGCTTTTTTGCCCCGATTATTACAGCTCTCTCTTTAAATGAAGTGCTTAAAACATGGTTTAAGAAGCTGACGCAAATGGTTATTTACTTGCCGCATCTATTTTCCTGGGTTGTTGTAGGAGGCATCTGGATCATCATGCTGTCTCCGGACGGAGGATTTGTTAATGATTTGTTGAAGCTGCTGGGTGCTGCGAAACCGATTCATTTTTTTGCGGAAGTCGACTATGCCCAAGCCTTGATGGTCTTAACGAACACTTGGAAGGAAATGGGTTTCACCTGCATTCTTTATTTGGCCTCTATCGTGACCATTTCTCCTTCTTTGTATGAAGCCGCGCGTATGGATGGAGCTGGACGCTGGCAGCAAATTCGTTATGTAACCTTGCCTCAGCTCATTCCGACTATGAAGGTTGTGACCTTGCTGAATATGATCGGTATGCTTCGGATGTTCGACCAAATGATCATTCTAAGTAATCCTGTTATTGCCCGAAAAGTGGATGTACTGATGACGTATACGTATCAAAAAGGAATTCTTGAGTTCAAAATGGGCGTCGCATCAGCCGCAGGCTTTCTCGTTGTATTGGCAACGCTGATCTTAGTGTTCGCAACCCGCAAATTGATTCGTTATGACGAGGAGTGAAGTCGTGTTATGAATAAATCGTTGAACGGCAGGGACTTGCCCTTCCATTTAGTAAACAGTCTCTTCCTGCTGCTGCTTGTAGCGACGATGATCCTGCCAATATGGAACACCTTTGTCATCTCCATATCCTCTAATATCTCATCCATGCATGGGGGTATTAGGTTATGGCCTTCTGAGCCGAGCCTAGAGGGATACCGAACAGTATGGCAGCGCATTGAGCTGTGGAGACCTTTCGGTTTGAATGTACTGGTGACGTTGGTGGGTACGTTTGTTCACGTGCTGCTATGTTCAATGGCCGGGTATGTGCTGCTGCATAAGGGACTGCCTGGGCGCAAGCTGATCATTAGCTTTATTTTGCTTACCATGATGGTTCCGAATGAAGCCGTTATGATCCCCCTTTACGTTGTGAATAAAGAGCTAGGCTTATTGAATTCCGTGTATGCGTTGATTTTATATAGTTTGGTTTCAGGTTTCAGTATTTTACTAATGAGAAATTTCTTTGGAGCTGTTTCGTACGAAATGGCGGAGTCCGCTAAAATCGACGGGGCGGGTGAGTTTCGCATTTTTTCCACGATGTATGTGCCGCTTGCTAAACCAGGATTGGCTACCGTAGCTTTGTTTGAATTCGTCTCACGTTGGAATCAACTGACGCCTGGACTGCTCTATATCACTGATCAGAAAATGTTTACTTTGCAGGTAGCGCTGCGCTCACTCGTTATTCAGTCCGACTCTACTAGCAGCAATTTGTTTATGACGCCAAATGTTCGGATGGCCGGTGTCATGCTAGCCTTGATTCCATTGGTAGCTATTTATCCATTTGTGCAAAAATATTTCGTAACAGGCCTTATGGTCGGTGCTACGAAAGAATAGGAGGAGCCAATGAGCATCGTGACGATATCTCGTTTCATTACAAGTGAGGAAGCCGATCGTTATTTGGAGGTTCCTTTTCAAGTAGCCGCAGGCATGGAACGTATTCACGTTAGCATAGAAGTGGAAGCCCATGGACCAGGAGGCTGCATTATTGATCTCGGTTTAAAGGATACGGATCAAGTAAGAGGCTGGAGCGGGGGCGCGAGAACCGAGTTTTATGTGGAGCTTGAAAAGGCGACTCCCGGATATGTACCTGGGTACTTGGTGGAGGGGGAGTGGTGTGTGCTGCTCGGCACGTACCGGATTCCACCGGCAGGATGCACCGTCATTGTGAAGGTTGCCTGCACCCCCAAGGAAGGGCGTTGGCTGAAGGGCGATCTTCATATGCATACCGTACACAGTGACGGAGCTCTGACATTATCCGAGAATGCTCGGATTATGGAAGAGCTGGGCTGTGATTTTCTAGCGATGACGGATCATAATACGTACAGTCAAAACCTTGCATCTCCGCATGAAACGGGCGTTGTTTTAATTCCTGGTATGGAATTGACAACGAATCATGGCCATGCGAACTTCTTAGGTGTTGTTAAGCCTGTGGTGGATTTCCGTGCGACTAGCTCGGAGCAGGTGCAGGAACGTATACGTGAAGCAAGAGCGAATGGCGCGCGCGTCGTGCTGAACCATCCCCATTGTCCGAATTGCGGCTGGGAATGGGACTTCCTGGTCGATTATGATTGGGTGGAAATTTGGAATGGGCCTTGGCGGGAAGCCAACCGCAAGACTCTCGACTGGTGGCATGGGCAGCTTTGCATGGGTAAACGCCTCACCGCCGTAGGCGGCAGTGATATGCACCGGTTTGGAGGCTACATCAGTCACAGTTCGCCTACAACCTGGGTTTACGCATCCTCTCGAACCGTTGACGGCATACTGGATGGTATCGACACAGGGCGCGTTTTTCTAAGCTACTCCCCAGATGGTCCCGTCATGGAGTTGAACGCAGGGAAGTATAATATGGGCGATGTGGTGCCTCAGGACGCACCTGAGCGTGAAGGAAATGCAAAGCTTGTGGTGACAGGTTTACTTGCAGGGGATGAGGTAAAGCTCATCTCCGATCGAGGTGTCGAGCGCTCGTGTGTCGTTTACAATGAGCATTCGCTTGAGTTATTTGGTGAACTGGCAGGTCGAAGCTTCTATCGGGCAGAGGTTTGGCGGTATTTTGTCGAGGTGCATGAAATGCTTCTTGCATCTGTAAGTAATCCTTTGTATATGGCATAATGATTGCCATTTTAATCATTAAAAAACGAGCCGCCAGAACTTCTGGGGCTCGTTTTTTTGATAAGTCGAGATCAGGTGGACTCGACTACTTGTTCTTTAGGGCAACCGCAACCTGCGCGGCCGTTTGCGCGTTGTGGTAAACGAGCGCGATGTTCGTCTCCAAGCTGCGACCTTCGGTCAGCTGTTTGATGCGCGCTAGCAGGAAAGGCGTGACCTTCTTACCGGTCACGTTTTGATCTTTGGCCTCAGCCAGCGCTTGCTGGATGACGCTTTCGATCTCCTTATGGTCCATCGCGGATTCCGCAGGGACCGGGTTTGCGATGATGGCGCCGCCGGCGAGGCCCAGCTCCCACTTGGTGCGCAGCATGGCCGCAACCTCAGCTGCCTCATCGAGGCGGAAATCAACGCCGTAGCCGCTTTCGCGGGCGTAGAAGGACGGGAACTCGCTCGTTTTGAAACCAACCACGGGTACGCCGTGGGTTTCCAAATACTCGAGCGTACGGCCAATATCGAGGATCGATTTCACGCCTGCGCAGACGACAGCGACGTTCGTTTGTGCCAGCTCCGTCAAGTCAGCGGAGACGTCCATCGTCACTTCACCTTCGCGGTGAACGCCACCGATACCGCCGGTAGCGAACACTTCGATGCCAGCAAGCGCCGCGCCGATCATCGTTGCCGCTACGGTCGTCGCGCCGATTTTGCCGGATGATAGGATGTAAGGGAAGTCACGACGGCTGACTTTTTCTACATTGGCCGTTGTCGCGAAAGCCTCAAGCTCCTGCTCATTCAGGCCGATTTTGATTTTGCCATCCATAATGCCAATCGTTGCTGGAACAGCACCGTTGTCGCGGATGATTTGCTCAACTTTTTTAGCCATTTCAATGTTCTGCGGATAAGGCATCCCATGGGAAATAATCGTTGTCTCCAAGGCTACGATTGGCTTATTGTTCGCGAGAGCATCTTTCACTTCGTCGGTAAATGTCAGGTAGGATGTGTTCATAATAGGGATCAGTCTCCTTTAGTTATTGATTGTATGGTTTGTTGCAGTCGTTCTTTGGTTAGCTCACTTGCTACGGATTGATCGGTTTGAAGCGTAATATGTGCCGCAGCGAGACCATAGGAGCAGGCCTCCATAAAGGTATGTTGATGCGTCACACCATAAGCGATACCAGCGAGGAGAGCATCGCCTGCGCCGGTTACTTCTACGACTTTGGTAGGAATAGGAGGGAAAAGCTTCTCACCTTCCTCGCCTACATACATCACACCCGCGCTGCCGAGTGTAATGAATACGTGTTTCACGCCCCGTGCCTGAATAGCTCTAGCCAGCTTGGCATAATCTTGATCGGTTTCTACCGAGGAACCAGCAAGCAGTCGAGCCTCTTCAAGGTTAGGGAAAATCGCTGTAACACCATGAAGCTCCTGCGGGAGCTTTTTTGCTTTTTCGGAAGAGACAGGGTCGATGAATAGCGTGATGCCTTCTTCTTTGCAGCGCTTAATTAATTCTTGGAGCGTATCCGCAGGCAAATTCGTATCGACAATGACGAGCTGTGAAGCGGCAATATGGGACCATTTGTCCATCAAAAGCTGGGGTGTACATTTATCGTAAATTTCCATGTTGGCAAAAGCTAAAAACATCTCGCCCGTGGCATCAAGCAGCGCCGTGTAAGTCCCCGTGTTCTCGCCCTGTAGGACAATCGTTTGGCTGACGTTAACACCGCGCTTTCGTGTTTCTTCAAGCACCCACTGGCCAGCCTTATCGTCACCGACAACGGTTAGGAGTGCTGTCCGGCAGGATAAACCAGCGAGTGTTTCTGCGATATTGCGCGCAACACCACCGCAGGACTCGGTGACCGTGACCGGATTCGAGGAGGCCAGTCGAATGGCCATCTTGCTGACCGCTTTACTGTCGAGGTTCGCGCCGCCGATACACATGATTGTAAGCTCATCAGATGTGACATAGGCTCGGCCTCGGATCGTACCTTTCTTGGTCAACGCAGCAATATAACCGGCAACAGCGGATCGAGAAATGCCTATCATACTGGCTATTTCATTTTGGGAAATGAATGGATTTTGACGTATGAGTGCTAAAATTTGCTGTTCACGATCCATGAAAAGCTCCTTTCAAACGAAGAACTACCTTTAGCTTAACGCAAAATAAAACAAATGTCTAGTGTATAAACAAATGTTTGTAAACAATTTAGCGAAATAGAAAAAAGCCTTTCCCTAATCTGGGTAAAAGGCCGTTTTAACCAACCTCAAATTTCACACACTAAGAAGTCCGGGGACGTTTGCGGAGTCCGAGCAGTCCGAGTAAACCAAGCAAACCTAGGTAATTCAACCAAGGCGAAGCTTTGTCTTTCGCATCACTTACTGCCTGGGTATGGACCTTTAAAGCCTTCATCGACGTTGGCGGTGTAAGTCCATATGCAGCCGAATGACTATTCATACTGCTCATTGTACGCAAATTAGCATCCGCGCCAGGCATGCCGAACGGATTCGTGTCAAAGAAAGTTGGTGAACCTTGTTTGGCAGCTTCCCAACTATCTGCTTGCGAAATCATTTGCTGGGCAGGAGGATGCATACGATACTGATGAGCCCCAAGGAGGGCTGTGATTGACAAAAAAGAAATCATCCCCAACTTTATAAATCTAGAAACCATGATCCATACCTCCAAGATTTGTTGAATGGGTTCTGTAAGTGTAGGTATGGATATATTCCCCTATGTGCAAGAACTTATGCTGCTTTCTGTAAAATTGAAAAAACCGCTGTCCCCCAATTTGGGAACAACGGTTTCATTGGTATTACTTTGTAACTGTCACTTGTACGGTCGTTCTCATGTTGGAATATGTGACCGTAATTCTAGCAGTTCCTTTGCCGGTTGCTCGGATGATACCATCCTTCACATCAGCAATCATGATGTTCGACGATGTCCATAATGCAGGTTTGGTTACATCTTCTTCAGACCCGTCTGTGTAGGTAGCTAGCGTCTCAATCTTAGCCGTTTTGCCTTCTTGCAGCTCGATTTTGACGACATCTGTTTTCAAATATTTCAGTGAATCGATTTCCACGGGAATAGCGACCATTTTGCCGCCGAATGATCCGGTGATCGTTGTTTTGCCTGAACCAGTAGCTGTGAAAAGCCCATCCGTAACGGTTCCTAGCTTATAGGCCATGACTTTCCAAGTTGCTGTTTCCGTGACATCTTTGGTAGTGCCATCCGCTAAAGTAGCGGTTAATTTCACTTGTACTTGATCGCCGCTTTTGGTAACGATGAAAGATTTATCAGCGACTAGTGTCTGTATCACGCCGATTTCAACCGGAATGGATACACTTTTACCGCCATAAGTTGCCGTTATAGTTGCTTTACCTCGGGATACCGGTGTTACAACACCCTTGGATACTAGTGCGATGGTGCTGCTGCTCGATTTCCACTCAGCCTCATTAGTGACAGTGCGAGCTGCGCCGCTAGCATCTGTAGCCGTCAGTACGATGGATCTAGTTTCATTCATGTCAAAAACTAGATTGGCGACATTCGCGGATAGATCGCTAGCCATATCGACTGTGACCGAGATAGTAATTGTCTTGCTATCCAGTTGAGCTGTGAGGGTCGTTTCTCCAGAAGCTATAGCTTTTACTTTACCTCCGTCAACAGTGGCTACTTTGAGATTACTGCTTGTCCAGATGACATCTGCGGCTGCATTGCTATTTTTTGTATCATCGGTATATGTAGCTTCTGCTGTTAAAGTAACAGAATCGCCTTTTTTCATCACTAGCTTTTCTTGGCTGACCGTCAAACTTTTCAGTACGCCAACCGATACTTGAATGCTAGTTGTGCGTGTACCGTATTTCCCTGTAATCGTTGCTGTGCCGGTAGAGATCCCTGTGATTTCACCGCCCCGTACTTCGGCGATATCTTTGGAGCTGGTCGTCCATTCTGCCAGGGATGTAACATCCAATTCTCTATTGTCTTTGAAATAAGCGGTCAACGTGACTTTATCGGACCCGCCTTTTTGTAAATTAACGGCTTTTTTACTTGCTTTGATAGACGTAGGGATATCGACTTCGACTTTGGTTGTCGTTGTTTTGCCGCCGTATTTAGCGGTTACCGTGGCTTCACCGGATTTATAAGCTTTAACTAATCCTTTACTGACAAATGCAACGGCGTCGTTATCCACACTCCAAGTCGCACTATCTGCAATGGTATTGTCGCTTGTACCATCGGCATAAGTAGCAGTCAGAGTAAGGGCGGGAAGCACTTGGCCTACTTGCATAGAGAGTAGGTCGGTACTAACGACTAAACGGCGAGGAACTTCAACGTCAACGTTAGCTGTAACTACTTTATCACCGTATTTGGCATAAATCGTCGCTTCACCGATGGATATGGCAGTTAGCTTACCTTTGGTGACTTGGACGATATCTTCGTCACTCGAAGCCCATTCAGCGCGATCTGTAAAGTTAACAGGTGTAGCGCTGTCGATGTAGGTAGCTTCTAATTTCAGATCTTTAATTGTATTTTTCTTCATTAAGACATTTGGTTGATCTAATGTGAGTTTCAACGTACTGTCCACATCGACTTTAACCGTTGTCGACTTAGTACCGTATGTAGCAGTTAAATTAGCTGTACCTACACCGTAACCTTTAACTGAACCATTAATTACATCAGCAACGTTCGGTTTGTCAGTGGTCCATACTGCTTTAGCGGATACGTCAGCGTTTGTACCATCTGGGTAGGTAGCGTTCAGTACGATTGGTTCCGTTCCATTAAGCAGTAGGGATATATTGGACTTCACAGCATCAATACGTCTTACAACTTCAACATCGACTGGCAATGTCAGGGATTGATTCATGTATTTAATCGTAATCGTTGCACTGCCGGGATTTTGTCCCTTCACTAGACCATTTGTTACCGTCACAATGGAGCTCGTATCGACGGTGTAATCAGCCTTGCTCGTTACATCTTCGGAAGTGCCATCATCGTAAAAAGCTGTAATTTTAACTTGATCTGTCGCATTAAGGCGAAGAGCCAGGGACTGTTTATCTTTGGTTAACGATTTTACCTTTTTGCTAACATCAACGTTAACGATTACGGTCTTACCCATATATGTGGCAGTTATTACGGCCTTGCCTTCTTTTTTGGCTGTTACCACACCCGCATAGACGGAGGCAACATCGGTCGAACCTGAATTCCAATCGGTTTTGACGGTTGCATTCTCGGTAGAGCCGCTTACGAAGATGGCGGTTGCTGTCAGATTGGCTGTATCTCCGACTTGCAAGGCAAGCTCGTTTTTATTCAGGACGAGTTTCGAAATCTCATCAGCTGCAAAAGCGGTTCCTGTCACTAAGGATTGCGTAGCTAAAATAAAGATAAATACCAAGGATAACCACTTACTGTGTCTAGACTTCATTTCTCTCGTTCCCTCCATTGTTGTTCCTCTACGATTTATAAATGAAAATTATGGAACGCTACTATTATCGGAAGCTAGGGGTATAAAATGAATAGATGTCACAATAAATACCCAAAAACATCCATGGAATAATAGTTTCACTTCCATACTCGCCAGCAAGTTTGTGCGTCACGCCCTTCCTATTTGGATCATAAGGATAACTGATGAAAATAAGTTCAATCTATGTAATTGGTAAAAATTACTTAAGCTTAGACGGGAGGCTGCAAACAAAGGTTGCAGCAAGTTTCTATTATTTACGGAGGCAGGCTGAGGTTGGAAAAAAGGAGGATCCGCCGAGGGATCCTCCTTTAGAAAGGTCGAAATACCTGAACTTGAGGGATTTGATTGGATTATATCCAATGATGTCTTTGGGGTTAGTTCCATTGGATTTATACAGTGGAATATGTGGAAAAAGAGCTGGTTTTGGAGCGTTCTGTTGGATTAACTCCAATGAAAGTGGGCGAATAAGGTGAATGAGCCTGATTTGATTGTATTTTATCCAATGGAGCAAATGAGGGGGAGTTTGTTGGTTATGCATTTACAGATATTAACCGTAGGGAAATTGAAGGAGCGCTAATCTCGCGATCCGTCCACGAGTATGTGAGGCGCATTGGGCCGTATGCCAAGGTGCAGATGATAGAAGTGCCGGACGATAAGGCACAAGAGAACATGTGCCCTGCTGAGGAACAGCAGCTGATGCGGTTGGTGCTGGTGGAGCATGTTAATCGCATGATACGGATAAATCGCAGGGAACCATACCATAAGTAAGGCAAGTTTTTATTGTACAACTCGAGTCAAGTATGCAAAAAACGCCGGTGATATGATCAAAAGGAAAGGAGGGAAGACTTCTATGTGCGAATGGAATGAAATGGAACAGCTAGGAGCTCCTCGACCTATTCCGTTGGCTATTCGTCAGGAGGTATTCTCGCCTTATCATTATTTGATCAAGGAGCTAGATAAGATGAATAAGGTGCATTTACAACCGGCAGAGATCAAAGTCGAGTTCATTCCGGCGCTTTTATGAGGATAGTTGAGAAGTAGCATGGAAATTTGACCCCATTGAAGTTGGTTGTAAACAGTGTTAGTCTAACAACGGTAAACTCAAAATCTATATTTTGCAATACATTTAACAATAGTCACTATTTTAGTTATAAAGAAAGGTAATACTATGATAAAAGTTGATAACTTATCCTTCTCATTTCCGCAAAAAGAACTATATAAAAACATTTCATTTACGCTTGAAGAGGCACAACATTGCGCTTTTATAGGAACAAGTGGCAGTGGGAAAAGTACATTGATAGATATACTGATGGATCCAGAAAGATATTTGTTCGAGGGCATGTTAGAAATAGATCCGACTTGCAAAATTAGGCATGTAAGTCAATTTCCACAATTCGACAAAACGAAAGAAACAACAGTTTTTGAATATATAGGGGAAGAATTTATTAAGATACAAAATGAAATAACAGCTATTTGTACTGAAATGGAAACATCATCGGATATGGATGCGTTATTAGAAAAGTATCAATTAGCTTTAGACAAATTTGATTCAATCGGTGGGGCTGATTTTGAAAGCAACATTAATAAGAAACTAAATCTAGCAAACCTCATGAAGCTAAAAGATCTTAGGGTATCCGACCTGAGTGGTGGGGAATTCAAACTTATTCAAGTGATGAAGGAAATGCTTAGTAGTCCAGACTTAATGATTATGGACGAACCAGATGTATTTTTAGACTTTGAAAATCTAAATGCGCTTAAAAATCTTATTAATTCTCACAAAGGAATGCTGCTAGTTGTTACGCACAACCGATATCTATTGAATCATTGTTTCAACAAAATTCTACACCTTGAAAACATGGAGATCCAAGAGTTTGATGGGCGGTATATTGAGTATAATTTCTCATTACTTCAGACAAAAATTGAGTTGCAAGAAATCGCAGTCGCTGAACAAGAAGAAATTGAGAGATACGATAACATTATTGATAATCTTAGAGCTATCGCAACTTATAATTCAGAAGCCTCTAGAGGTAGAGCGTTAAAAGCTAGAGTTAGGTTTCAAGAGAGATTGGAAGCGCGTAGAATTAAAGCGCCATTTGTTGATATTAAGCAGCCGAATATTAGTTTCGGTATTGATAATGAAATGGAAGACACCATTGTTATAAATGTCAATAATTATCATGTTACGTTTGATGAGTTGCTTTTAGACAATGTTAACTTTGAGATAAAATCTACGGATAAAGTAGCCATTATTGGTCCAAACGGTACCGGGAAAACGACTTTACTCCGAGATATCTTTAAAAATAATCATGCTTCAATTGAAATAAATGCTGATGTTAAGGTGGCTTATCTATCTCAGAATCAAGGAGAAGTGCTAAAGGATTCTAATACAATACTAGAAGAATTCATCGATGCTGGGTTTAAAACTTATGATGAGGTTAGATCGTATATTTCAAACTATGGCTTTGAAGGAGAAATCGTTAATCAAAAGATAGAATCTTTATCTGGTGGAGAAAAAAATATGCTTCAATTGGCTAAAGTTTCTGCCAGTAAAGCAAACGTATTGCTTCTTGATGAACCGACAAGCCATTTAGACACCTATACACAAATAGCACTGGAGAAAGCCATTGAAGACTATAAAGGTGCGATTCTCATGATTTCTCATGATTTCTATTCTGTTGTAAATGGTATGGATTATGTTTTAATCATTGACGATAAGACGATTAGAAAAATGAGTATGCGAAAATTTAGACAGATGATTTATGCTAGTCATTTTGATAGAGACTATTTAGAAACGGAACAAAATAAAAAATCGCTTGAAATGAAAATAGAATTGGCTTTACAAGATACTAATTTTGAACTTGCAAAAGTATTGGTTGATGAGCTAGAAGAGCTGATTAAGTTGCTTTAAATTACAACTCTCTGATCGAAATGAAGACCCCACAGGAATTAGAAGAGAAGTTTAAGTTTGCCCGGCAGAAGTCTAAACTAGCGGGAACCATACCATAAGTAAGGCAAATTGTTTGGATAAAATTGTATCGAAACTAGGATATGAATATAAGCAAATGCGCGTTAAACCCAAAAAGGACCGTCAGGATGATCTTTCCTGACGGTTTTTCTTCATAAGTGCGTCGCTTCCATTAGTTATTAAGATCGCTTCACGACTTTGAAATTTTCCTCAAGGAGCAGCCAGTTTTGCGGAAATTTAAGACCAAGCTTCCAGTAACTAATGCCGCGCAGGCCAAGCTCCTTCAGCAAACGGAATTTAGCTTGAATGGAGCGTGCGTCCTCGAACCAGACCGTGTGCTCCTTGCCAGCATCGTCCCAGTAGTTGAAGTGCGGGGCTTGCGCCGTGTAATCGTATAGGATCTGCGCATTATACTTGCGGGCCAGATCAATAGCCGCTTGCGGAGAAACGGCCTTAGCAAAGGCACCGCCTTTGACAAAGGGCAGTGTCCAGTCGTAGCCGTACAGATTTTGGCCCATCATGACTTTGGAAGCTGGCATCTCGCTTATGGCGTACTCCAGCACTTTGCGCACGGGACCGATGGGGGAGACGGCCATAGGGGGGCCGCCGCTGTAACCCCACTCATACGTCATGATGACGACGAAATCGGCGATCTGGCCATGCGCTCTGTAGTCATGCGCAGAGTACCAGGCGCCGGCTTGAGTGGCGCTTGTTTTCGGCGCGAGCGCCGTAGACATCAAATAACCCTCTTGATGGAGTTGTGCCGCCGCTTTACGAAGGAAGCGTGTGTAGGCTTCGCGATCATCAGGGAACAGATGCTCAATGTCGAAATGGATATCGCGGAAACCATATTGTTTGGCGGTGCTTTTAATGTTCTGAAGCAGATGATTCTGAACAGTGTCGTCCGTGAGGATGATATGTCCGAGCTCAGCGCTGAATTGGTCCTTTTCGAGATTGGTCACAACCATCATCAAGGTGACGCCATTCTGTGAGGCAATCCCGTGAAGATCATCCAGTGGAGGGGCTTGGAGGGTGCCGTCCCGTTTAATCCGGAAGCTGAATGGAGCTAAATACGTAAGATGAGGGGCGGCTTCCTTGGCGGATTGAATAAGAACGGGCGATACGTCAGTCCCGCGAGGCTCTAAATAGGCATTCACTTCTGCCTGTTTACGCGGGGTTGGCGGAATATAGAGGCGAAAGCCTACAGGTAAAGATTGATACATGGTTAGTCCATTGACGGAGGCGAGGGTCTGCAGGTCGATTCCGAGCTTACGGGCAATCAGATAGAGCCCTTCACCGGGCTGTACCCAGTAGTACGAGCCAACAATCGGAATGACCAATGCCTGTCCGATGACCAGGGATTGGCTTGGGGTCATCTCATTGGCTGTTGCGATCATATCCACCGACACTCCATACGTTTGCGCAATGCGGTATAACGTCTGTCCTTTCTGGACAACGTGGATTTGCATAGGGGTTCCTCCCTTTCTTCGTAAGCAAAGGCGTTACATCCGAGCCTACTTTTTTCTTTACCTTATTCGAAGGGAAGGAGATGGGTGTATGTCTACTGGAAAATGACTAATGGAAAAAAGCAAAGAACTCGATTGACAATCATACCGCGCTGCGGCAGGAAGAATCGAGTTCTTGTGATCATAATTATAGACCTTGCTGCCTCAGGACCTGAGCGGTCAGCGCCGGATGCGAGATAGGGAAGTGGTGAGCGGCCGCTATCTCCACCGTGCGCGCGGAGCGAAAACGCTCCGGCAGGTGGCACGCCCGATCCTGGGTTCCCCACAGGATCGATATATGTTGAAGCAGCAGCGCATCTGGCTGCTGCAGGGAGAAGCTCTCTGCGCGCGTCAGCGCAGAGAGGGTCTCCGCAGTCGTCTTCCGCACACGCGGCGACTGCAGTTCGGCCAGGACATAAGTGACATACGCGGGCGGTATGTCACTTATGTCCGTGAAGCAGCTCTGCGCCAGCAGCTGCTTCCGCAAGCTAGCCGCACGCAGCATGCGCAGCGCGGCTTCGTTGATTCGCGCGCTGCGGTATCTCCGCGCAGCGCTGTGCAGAGCAGGCTGCAGCAGATGCAGCCTGTGAATCTGTTCCGGTACGCGAGCGTAGGCGTGGGCGGCGAGCAGTCCGCCCAGCGAGTGCCCCACGAGCGTAACCGGGGTCTCGAAAGACCGAATCGCCTGGACAAGCGATTCGATATGCCCTTCTATCACGTCCGAAGCGTGGTGATAGGGCGAACGACCGAAGCCTGGGAGATCGACCATGCAGACGGAAGACTCAGGGAACTGCTCAGCCAGCAGGAGCAAGCAATCAGCTCCGCTTAGAGTGCCGTGAACGAACAAGATCGGAGGCTTCCCTTTGTCTGAGCCCAACCGTTCCAGTGTGGCCAAAGGCCCTCTTTTACCCCGTATATATCCATCTACCTGAGGGTGGGAATGAACGAGACGAAAGTCGAGATCCGAGATGGTATAGGGCATAATCGAGGAGTTTATCGCGTGCTCCAATCCGTACTTACGCTGCATGTCTTGTGCGGCAGTTAGGGGATAGGCCTGATTGACGTTTACGATAAAATCGAGTGATTCCTTAGGAATTCCGATTTTCCGTCCCAGTGGACTCCCAAGAACCTTCGATAACAATTTAGGTGAGATTGCTCCCCATGGTTTACTGACACGGAGTTCCTTGGCTATGCCTGACACGAGCTCTGTCATCGAGGGACTTTGCATCTTTTCATCCAGTAAGTAGTAGGTTTGGCTAACGGGATTCGATTCCTTTGCCAGAGCACTAATGAACTCAGCAGCGTGATTGACATGAAAGATGGGCAGCCAATGGGAGTTACCACCGGGTGTGATACTCATCAACCTGCGCGCGGTGGCCTGAACGAGAATACCAAGTCCGCCTGTTTGTGGTGTATCTCCATGCTCTGAGCTGCCAATCAGAACGCTTGGATGGACGACAGATAGAGGGAAACTTAGCTGCTTTGCTCCTTGGCGAATGCGCAAATCAGCTAGAAATTTCATGAGTTCGTAAGGAGATTCCTGCTCTAAACTAGCGACGATAGGTGCTGGATTGTGGAAATTATCATCTGTAAAGGGACTTTTGAAGCCAACAAGATGGATAAAATGCTGCAAGCCCTTGCCCCTATGAATTTGCGAAGCCAAACTTAGCAATTCCTCGGCGGCTTGCAGAAAAACCGCACGGGCCTCGGACTCCCCGATCCGAATATCCATCGGTCCACCCGCGTGAATGATGACATCTGCCGTCAGTACTGACGCCATGTCAGGTGCGCTTAATCCAAGACGGGGCAAGCTTAAATCTCCTATAACCGGGTAAAATCGCTCTTTTCCCACGCTAATTTCCCTCTGACCATCACCGCTGAGCCAACCTAATTGCTTGCGGATCTGCTCCCATCGAGCTTTGGAACGAACGAGCACCGAAACGGTATGATCCTCACGGGATAGCTGCTCTAACGTTTGTGAACCTATGAACCCTGTACCGCCTGTGATGAAAATATGTGCCATCTAGATTACCTACCCTTCATTATTTTTTTAGTACTAAATGGTACTAGTTATGATTAAAAAAATTACTTTAGCAACAAGGCTAAAGTAGAAAGAGTTTGACCCAACATGGCTGGGTCTTGGCTTGCATGCTGCAGGAACAGCCCGCCTTCAATCGTCGAAACGATCAATTGCGCCGTGGCTTTTGTCGGCAGGGTGGATGAAAACTCCTTGTTATGAACACCCTCGATGAGCAGGGCTTCCACTGTGAGCATTTGGTCCCGGAAAAAAACGCTCACTTTCTCCCGCAGTACATCTGCATCCTGTGGCATCTGTGTGTACAGGGTGAGAAACGGGCATCCACCTAAGGAAGTCCATTCAAGTCCTGTCAGGACTTGTAGGAGAGCAGTGAAGCGCTCCTGCACACTTAATTCCGAACGTGACACGGTCTTCTGGATCATCTCGTTATAGGTGTGTATAAGTTGTTCGAGAATTGCGGCCAGCAGGTCTTCTTTACGTTTGAAATAATAATAAATGTTCGTTTTGGACACTTTGCTCACTGCAACGATTTCGTCCATGCTGGTTGCTAAATAGCCTTTTGTCAGGAACAAGTCCGTTGCTACTTGAATCACAAGATCACGGTTAGTTAATTTCTTTTGCTTTTTCATAAATAGTACTATACGGTACTAAAAATCAATTGTCAAATCCGAAATGTATATCTTACATTCGAAAGAAGATAATAGCATTATTGGAAACTGATTCATAAGGATGCTGCACATGAGAACCAAGCCACGCCGTCAAATAGCTTTTGTCGGTTTATTAGGGACTACCCAATTGCATTTGCGCAATCCACTCATCATTGCATGGTGGGCCGCAGCCTATCCGGGCTTTGGTCATTTACTGCTATCCAAGTATTTTCGCGGCTTTATCCTCATTGGATGGGAAATGCTCATTAATACCCAGATGCATATGAACGAAGCGATCGTATACACCTTCACTGGTCAATTCGAGCAAGCCAATGAAGTGCTAAATATTCGGTGGATGTCACTTTATGCGCCTGTTTATTTATTTGCGATCTACGACAGCTATCGAACCTCCGTGGATCTGAATCATCAATTTCTTTTAGCTAAAAGGGAGAATGCCCCGATTGATTGTTTTAAAATGACCAGTATGGAAATTAACTACCTAGATAAACGCTCGCCATGGCTAGCGATGGTCTGGTCCCTGTTAATGCCGGGAATGGGACAGCTTTACTCCCATCGAATTATCATTGCTTTTTTTATACTTGTGAACTGGATTTTGGTTTCCTATTTCTCTCACTTGCTCGAAGGAATTCACTATTTACTCATGTGGGACTTAACACAGTCAGCAAGTGTGGTGGATATGCATTGGCTTTTATTTTTACCTTCTCTTTACGGTTTTTCCGTCTACGATGCTTATGTAAATACGGTTGAATGTAACAAGCTGTTTGATCACGAGCAGGTTTGCATGCTGCAAGAGGGCTATCAGCATCCCCAATTTCCATTTCCTAAATCTTCGCTTCGAAAATGAGGGTTACACCATGCATGTAATAGCATCATTTGAACATTCGATCTATTTGGAGCTGGCGATTACTGCTCTTGAAGAAGCGGGTATTCCCAAGGAACACATTTATGCTGTTTCTTTGCAGGCGAGACCCAACAAACCGAGGATGTTCGATACGATCCATCGCTCCGATGGCGTTAGTTTATTTGATGCTGGGACCGCCCTGGCAACAGCGCTCACGGTAGTTGGCTCTACCTATGGCTTTATTTTAAAAGGAGGGGCCATTCTTTGGGGCCTTATTGGCGCAGCTGTGGGTTTTACAATTGGAGTCTTAATTGATATTGCTCATAAAAAAAAGAAGAAAGCCAATCTCCCATCCCGAGACAAAATAACGGAAGTTATTGTGCTTGTCGCCTGCGTCAAAGAGGAAACCAAGCAAATTCAGGCTGTCTTCTGGGAGCATCATGCCTTTGGTGTAGCTATTTGTGATTGATTTTTTGCTGCGCAAAAACCACTATAGACCGGTGCCGAGTTAACGCCTTCTCAACGCGAGCGGTAAAGCACTGCCGCATGGCGGTGGTCAACCCCGAACGGGTTAATATTGAAATGGTTGGGTCAGAGGGGAGGCGAAAGCTTACCTCTATTTAGCATGTTTAGTTATGCATTTTGCTGAGTTGAGTGAGATTGTGGAGATATGATAATCATTCGTTAAGTGTCCATGCGTTCTTGGGTACTATTGGTAAATAGTACTATCTGGGAAGGGAATTATTTCCTATACTAAGAACAAGAGCAAGATACTAAAGCGTTGCAGCAGCAACCACAGGGGGCTTACTGAGATGATGGATAATCGGAGACGGAATACGACGGCATTTACTTTTATGGCATGGGCATCTTTCATTGGGGCGTTCCTAGCGATGTTCATCGGGATTTATACATTAGAAGAATCACTGAGTGTCAAAGGTTACTTCGCCGTATGCGCGTTGTTCCTGACGATGTCGGCTTTTGTCCTACAGAAGGTCATTCGTGATAATTTGGAGGATGGCTACGGTTCACGCAAACGAAATACAGCGGCATTCACCTTCTTGGCATGGAGCTCGTTTGCTCTAGCGCTTCTGGGTATGTTTATCGGCATTATTAATCTAGAGCAGCTGCTTTCTGTCAAAGGCTATTACGCTGTCACGGCCTTGTTCCTGACGATGTCTTCCTTTGTTCTCCAAAAAACGGTGCGTGACAACAACGATGATGAGCTCCTACAACCGGTTGAAAATAAACTCGAAAATAAATTCGAAGAGCTGTAGCACACAGCACTTTACCAAGAAGTTTAGTTCATGATCGATGAACTAAACTTTTTTCAATTTTTGCCTATATGACTAAAAGGATGGCAGGAACACGAATGAAGTTGCTATAATGTCGTCAAGGGATTGATCAATACTAAGATATAGGGGTTAATGAGATGAGATCATGGAGTCGACTTTTACTAAGCATTAACCGCAGCTTCAGGGTAAAACTGATTCTCAGCCTATCCGTCATCATTTTGCTGACCTTTGGCATAACGGGCTATTTAACTTATCGCTATAACTTGTCACTGTTTGAAGAAGAAATCAGTAAGCAGTTTTCGAGTACGAACGAAGAGGCACTGGCGAAGATGGACCTGAAAGTACAGGAGGTTGTACGGATCTCACAAACGGTCGTATTTAATCCCGAAATCGAAAAGGTCATAACATGGATCAATTCGAGCGAAGATTCCGATCCATTTAATCTGTATTATAATAAAAAGCAAATCGAAGAACAGATTTTCCAGATTAAATCGGATGCGCCCTACATTACGGGTATGTACTTATATGACCTCAAAGGGAATCCTTCTTATTTCAGCTATACCACCTCTTCCATTAATATGCCGAATGAGAGCGTATTCAGCGTAATTCGTTCCAAAATTAACGACACCTATGGGGATCTCGTATGGATTAATATGCCGTTGTCATCCTCCGTGGAACCAAGCGGGTTCAGAAACACAATCATTGTGGCCCGATGGATGAAAAATAGCGCTTTGAACACGTATGGTGTGCTCGTGATGGCTTTTGACGAATCGTTCTTCTCAGGTTCTCTCAAGGAACTGACGAAGAATGGAGAGGGCGAAGTCTATTTGTTCAACAAGAATAATGAGCTGTTATTTAGCAATTCGCCGGAGAGCTCCCTAGAGAAACGGGAACGCTTGAAAAATTTGAATCAAACTCAGGTTATGGATCAGCATTTGTTCGTTCAAGGACAGTCGAAAGTGACTTCCTTCAAGCTGGTTAGCGGAACTTCGCTTACAGCTATCCAAAGCAAGAATCGGGATTTATTTCAGAAAATCGTATACTCTGGCCTGATCAGCATTCTTCTCACCAGTGTTTTGATCGTACTCTCCACGGGCAATCTGTTACGGCCGCTCAAGGATTTGCTGCAGGGTCTGCGCAAAGTAAGATCGGGCGATTTCGATACTCGCATCGAGATCCGAACCAAAGATGAGCTGGCTTATATCGGAGAAAGTTTCAACGCAATGGCCGAACAAGTCGGAAGGCTGATCAAGGAAGTGTATTTGACGCAGTTAAGTGAGAAGGAAGCAGAGCTTAAAGCGCTGCAGGCCCAATTGAATCCACATTTTCTTCATAATATGTTTAACGAAATTTATTGGAAGCTTTATCTGCAAGACGAGATCGAAACGGCGGCCTTGATCGCGGCTATATCGGAGATGCTCAAGTATTCGTTGATGCCTGTACGTACGCTAACTACTGTGAGGGAAGAGCTTCAGCAGATCCGTAACTATTTGAAGGTGCAGAAGGAGCTGTTTGAAACGGACTTGGAGACGATTATTCAAGCAGATGATGACGTCCTGAATGGTCAGGTTATGCGGTCACTTCTCCAGCCATTGGTGGAAAATGTGTTTATGCACGCCTTTCGCAACAAAGTGTCTCATAAAGTGCTGTTGATTAAAGCGAGCAGTCGTGATGGCTTTCTGGAGATTGAGGTAACGGATAATGGCTGCGGTATGGACGAAGTAGCCATTTCGCAAATACTGGGCTTCGATGGCTCCTCTTTGCCGCAGCGTTCGGATGGGCGAGAAAGTCTTGGGGTTCGCAGTGTTGTAAGGAGAATCGAGCTGGTGTATGGTACGCCTTATCGTTTGGAAATCAATAGCGTGATCGAAAGTGGTACCACCATGCGTCTTGTTTTGCCTTTTGTAAACAACGTCGAGACAGGAGGTTCAGTAGCATGAGAATCGGGAGAGTATTAATTGTGGAAGATCAGCCGAATTTTCGAAAAGGGCTGATGAAGATGTTAGAAGGCAGAGAATTAGGCTGGGAAGTGGTTGGCGAAGCTAGCAACGGGCAGGATGCATTAGCGATGCTGGACGAGCTTAAGCCTGACTTGGTGTTGACCGATATCCGAATGCCCATCATGGACGGGATCGAATTCGTAGGGCATTTGCGGCAGAACTATCCCGACATGCTTGTCATCATTTTGACGGGCTACAAAAATTTTGAGTATGCACAAGCGGCCGTTCGACATGGTGCGTTGGATTTTCTGACCAAACCATGCACGGAACAGGATGTTCGTCAGGTGATGAATAAGGCATCCGAGCGGTTCTATGTAAAATATGCGCAGCAGCAGAAGCAGCAAGTGCAGCTGCGGCTCCAGCAAGATCAGGAGCTTCGAGCAGCTTTATTGGACTTACCTTATGAGAAGAGCGTAGCAGCAAGGCTAACGGAGGGCCTGGCTGGTAGGGAGCTGTGGCTTCTGCAAATGAACAGTGAGGATTTGGCAAATAAAGCGTATGGGAAAAGCGACATGAGTCTGGTGCAATTTGCGTTCTCCAATATCGCCCTAGAGCTGCTGAATGGAGCGGGGCTGGAGGCTCAGCTTCTATTGGTGGAGCATGACAGCTTTGTACTGGTTTCGGCACAACATGGTGTCGAAGAGAGCTTGCAAGAAGCCATTCAAAATGCTTCCTTCGAGTATTTGAAAATTCGCTTGCATATGATTTCAATGGGGATCGGCCCTTCTGCTAATGAGTTAGCGGATTTGTATAACTTGACCAAAGGGATTGTCTACGGACCTGTTAACAGCCTACCTGAGAGTGGTAGTGAGACAGGATCAGGGATCATGTTGTCGCTGAACCAAGCGAGGGTTAGAGAAATGGAAGTTCAACTGATGTCTGCCATTCTGGTCGGTCAGGAGGACAGTCTTCAGCTTCTTTTGGATCGAGTGCTGGCCGAGCTGTCTCTTTCATCGCCAGAGGAAATGCGGATAGGGGCGTTATCACTCTCCATTGCTTTGCTTGGAACAATACAGAAGCAATTTGATCCTGACGATAACAATGCGCTAGCCAGGATCCCTAACGAAATGCCGCAGACGCATTGGACCTCTGAGGAAGTCCTTCATTGGGCGGCCGAGCAAGTGAAGAGCTTCCAGCAGCAATTTAACAACTGGCAGGCGGCCAAAAGTGACAATCTGATCGAGAGAGCCGTCAAGTACATTGAGGAGCACTACAATGAAGAATGCCGCTTGACCGATGTGGCCTCGCATATTCATTTAAATCCAAGCTATTTCAGCGTCGTATTTAAGAAAGCAACAGGGGAAAGCTTTACGCGTTTCGTTACCCGTTTCCGTATGGATAAGGCGGCTTTGCTGCTCCGAAATACCGATATGAAAATATTCGAGATCGCTTCTGCCATCGGGTTTGATGAGCCGAATTATTTTACGAATGTCTTCAAACAGCAGTTCCAAATGTCACCCAAGGAATACAGGAATGGCAGAGCGACATCGTAAGGTTAAGAGCTATAGGATGCCACTGTGCCATTGCCATTTCCTCGTACATGAGTTTTTTTTGTAAAAGGCATTGCGATCGAAAACAATATGTTGTACTATCGGATTAAGCGCTTAACCTTGATAGATTAAGCGCTTAACCTTTATCGTGAAAGGAAGATGGTCATGAGTACGATTCGACTAACGATGGCACAAGCGCTGCTGCGTTTTCTGGACCAACAGTACGTGTCTGTGGATGGACAAGAGACCAAGTTTGTACGTGGTGTCATGGGGATTTTCGGTCATGGCAATGTGACAGGACTTGGAGAAGCCTTGGAACGGAGCGTAGGCGACCTTACTTATATACAAGGCAAGAATGAACAAGGGATGGTACATGCCGCGGCGGCTTACGCCAAGCAGCAGAACCGTCGGCAAATCTATGCCTGCACGACATCGATTGGACCAGGTGCTCTGAATATGGTGACCGCCGCGGCAACAGCGACAGTCAACCGGATTCCGGTGCTGCTTCTGCCAGGAGACAATTTTGCCTCAAGACAACCGGATCCAGTGCTCCAGCAGCTTGAGGTTGTGGGTGATTATACGGTGTCAGCTACAGATCCTTTCAAAACGGTCAGTAAATATTGGGACCGGATTGTACGCCCAGAGCAGTTGATGAGCGCGGCTGTACAAGCGATGCGAGTGTTAACAGATCCTGCAGAAACTGGAGCGGTTACTCTAGCTTTACCTCAAGATGTGCAGGCAGAGGCGTACGATTATCCGGAAGCCTTTTTCGATAAGAAAGTTCACTATCTAGATAGACGTCCTCCAGCAAAAGAAGCAGTGAATCGCGCTGTAGCCTGCCTGGTAGGCAAACAGCGTCCGTTGATTATTGCAGGCGGCGGAGTTCTTTATGCAGATGCGACGAAGGAATTAATGGAATTTGCAGCTGCCTTTGGGATTCCTGTAGCAGAAACACAGGCAGGTAAGAGCTCGTTGCCTTGGAACCACCCGCTGAATGTTGGCGCTATTGGTGTTACGGGCGCACTCGCAGCGAATGTGCTGGCGAAGCAAGCGGACCTGATTATCGGCGTAGGGACGCGGTATTCCGACTTTACAACGGCATCTAAATCGGCTTTTGCGAATCCGAAGGTGCAGTTTATTAATATAAATGTCAGTGGATTTGATTCTTCGAAAATGAGCGGGATCAGCATTACGGCTGATGCGAAGGAAGCGTTAAGTGCTCTGAAAGAAGCTTTGTCGGCACAACACTATGTTAGCGGTTACGAGAACGGTTACATAGGTTCTTTGAAGGCGGAGTGGGATGGCGAGGTTGACCGTTTGTACAATGCGGAATGTGAAGAGGGCTTTGCCCAAACCCGCGCGCTTGGGGTCATTAATCAAACGATAGATCCTTCAGCTGTCATTGTGTGCGCAGCGGGGAGCCTGCCGGGGGATTTACATCGCTTATGGCGATCATCGGAGCCTAAAACCTATCATATGGAATATGGTTTCTCCTGCATGGGTTATGAAGTTAGCGGTGCTTTCGGGGCAGCATTGGCTGAGCCGAATCGCGAAGTCTATGCCGTGGTCGGTGATGGAAGCTATCTGATGCTGCACTCCGAGATGGTTACAAGCCTTCAAGAGGGTCGGAAATTCACTGTGCTTCTGTTCGATAATCATGGCTTCCAATGCATCCACAATCTGCAAAGGGGTCACGGCAGCGACGGGTTCGGGAATGAGTTTCGATATCGTGAAGCCGCTACGGGCAAGTTGACAGGCGGATATATGCCTATTGATTTCGCAGCGCATGCTCGCAGCTTAGGCGCGAAGGCGTACAAAGCAAACACACCTGAAGAACTAAAGGAAGCGCTGCTTAAAGCGAAGGAAGAAACAGTCACGACGCTGATCGAGATTCCTGTTGTTCCGGGAACTAACACACAGGGTTATGAATCCTGGTGGCAGGTAGGTGTTCCTGAAGTTTCCGAGAGCGAGAAAGTGATTGCAGCGCACGAAGAGATGAAGAAAAACATACAAGCGGCGAAACCCATTTAACGATAAAGGGGAGGAAATATATCTATGAAAGACCTGCCATTTAAGCTAGGTATTCATCCAATTAATTGGGTGGGAGAAGACGTCAAAGAACATGGCGCTGATACCACATATGAACAAATTCTAGATGATATTCAGGCGTTGGGGCTGAAAGGTACTGAGATGGGCCGCAAATATCCGACCGATATTACGGTGCTGAAGCAGGAACTGGATAAGCGGGGGATACACCTCGTGTCACAGTGGAAATCCGTGCTATTCTCTGATCCTGCTTACAGGGACGAGGAGCTGAAAGCCTACAGGAAGCATGCTCAGTTTCTCAAGGAAATGGGCAGTACGGTCATTAGCACAGCGGAAGTTGGGGGCTCGCTCCACTTTGATCCGCGCCGCTCCCCGAATGAGAAAGAAGTACTGCGTCTTGACGAAGCTGGCTGGCAAAGCTTAGCCGAAGGACTGAACCTTGCGGGAGCAATCGCGCAGGAGTACGGTCTGAAGCTGACGTATCACCACCATGGTGGAACGGTTGTTGAAAGTCCGGAGGAAATCGATAAGCTGATGGAGCTTACGGATCCATCGCTCGTATACCTGCTCTTCGATACTGGTCATGCCTATTATGGCGGGGCAGATCCTCTCACTGTGCTGCGCAAGCACGAGAAGCGGATTGCTTATATCCACTTGAAGGATATTCGCCAAGCCGTGTTAGATGAAGCGCGCGCCGAAAAGGTCGACTTCGTAACTTGTATCCGCAAAGGGGTGTTCACCGTTCCTGGTGACGGCTGTATCGACTTCGCTCCTATATTTGAGGAGCTGCTATCTCAAGGATATGCGGGATGGGCGATGCTGGAAGGCGAGCAGGATCCGGCTGCACACAACCCTTATGAATACGCTAAGCAAGCACTTCAACATATAGAATCCCTCATTCCACAAGAAAGAAGGTAATGATCCTATGACCTATGTTTCCTTTCCACAGTCAAAGCCGCTGGATTTTGTAGCCATTGGTAGACTATGTATAGATTTGAATGCGAATGAAATTAATCGTCCCATGGAAGAGACCATGACCTTTACCAAATATGTTGGAGGTTCACCTGCTAACATTACGATCGGTATGGCAAGATTGGGCATGAAAACAGCCTTTATTGGCAAAATCGCCAACGATCAAATGGGACGTTTCATATCTGATTATTTAGAGCGGAACAACATCGAAACAACGAATGTCGTGACAGATCATACTGGCGCGGTTACTGGGCTAGCCTTTACAGAAATTAAAAGTCCAACGGAATGCAGCATTCTTATGTACCGTGACAATGTGGCTGACCTGCTGCTGACACCAGCCGAAGTACAAGAATCATTGATTGCTGAAGCGAAGGTATTGCTTATCTCTGGTACAGCACTTGCACAAAGCCCTTCCCGCGAAGCCGTCTTTCAGGCGTTGGATTATGCGAAGAAACATGGGGTCGTCATCATTTTTGATCTGGATTATCGTCCATACACATGGAAGACTTCGGAAGAGACGGCTGTTTACTACAATCTGGCGGCAGAGAAGTGTGACATCATTCTGGGTACCCGCGAAGAATTCGACATGATGGAACGCTTTGAGAGCAATCCAGAGAAAAATGACCGTGTCACGGCGGCTAAATGGTTTGATTACTCGGCGAAAATTGTCATTATCAAGCATGGCAAGGAAGGCTCCATCGCTTATACACCTGACGGTGTTGGTCATCGTGCCAAGAGCTTTCCAGCTAAAGTGGTCAAGACGTTTGGTGCAGGCGATTCTTATGCAGCTGGCTTTATTTATGGCATTATGCAAGGTTGGACGATCGAGAAAAGTATGGAATACGGCAGTGCCGCAGCTTGTATCGTGATTTCCAGTCACAGCTGCTCTGATGCGATGCCGACAACCGATCAAGTAAATGACTATATCGAGCGCTGCAACCGCGGTGAAATTACAGCATCTTAACTAATTCGAACCATTAAAGGAGAGTCCATATATGACAACAACTTTGAAAAACTGGATCGGCGGCGAATGGGTCGCTTCAACATCCACACAAACAGAACCGGTTTATAACCCTGCAACAGAAGAGATTCTTGCTAATATTCCAATTTCAACGAAGGCAGATTTGGATCACGCGGTTCGTACGGCTCAAGAAGCATTCCAGACCTGGAGCCGCACACCTGTACCACGTAGAGCACGTGTATTATTCAAATACCAACAGCTTCTGGTGGAGCATTGGGAAGAGCTGGCGCGGATCGTTACGCAAGAAAACGGTAAAAGCTACAACGAAGCGTACGGAGAAGTACTTCGGGGCATCGAGTGTGTAGAATTCGCAGCTGGGGCGCCATCCCTAATGATGGGAAAACAGCTTCCAGATATCGCGTCCAATATTGAATCCGGTATGTACCGTTATCCGATTGGTGTTATCGGTGGTATCACACCTTTCAACTTCCCAATGATGGTGCCTTGTTGGATGTTCCCGCTTGCGATTGCCTGCGGCAATACCTTCGTGCTGAAGCCATCTGAACGCACACCTCATCTTGCAAACCGATTGGCTGAGTTGTTCCATGAAGCGGGCTTACCAGCTGGCGTGCTCAATATCGTTCATGGTGCGCATGACGTGGTCAATGGCCTTCTTGAACACAAAGAAGTTAAAGCTATTTCGTTCGTTGGCTCCCAGCCAGTTGCCGAATATATTTACAAAACTGCTTCTGCGAATGGGAAACGCGTTCAAGCACTCGCAGGCGCTAAAAATCACTCGATCGTTATGCCGGATGCCGATTTGAACATTGCTGTGAAAGAAATCGTCAATGCAGCCTTCGGTTCTGCAGGCGAGCGCTGTATGGCTTGTTCCGTCGTGGTGGCGGTTGGAGAAGTTGGCGATACGCTTGTAAGCAAGCTGCTTGAAGCCGCTGATCGGATTACGATGGGTAATGGATTGGAAGAAGGCATTTTCTTAGGGCCTGTTATCCGCGGTCAGCATAAAGAAAGAACGTTAAAATACATCGAAATCGGCGAAACCGAAGGAGCGCTTCTGGTCCGTGACGGCCGTAAGGACGCTGCTTCTGAGGGGCAAGGTTATTTCGTGGGACCTACGATCTTTGACCAAGTTGAGTGTGGCATGAAAATTTGGGAAGACGAGATTTTTGCACCTGTTCTCTCTGTCGTTAGAGTGGCTACTCTTGAGGAAGCGATCGAGCTCTCTAATCGTTCAGATTTTGCGAATGGCGCGTGCCTCTTCACAAAGGATGGCAGCAATGTACGCCAATTCCGTGAAAATATCGATGCCGGTATGCTCGGCATTAACCTAGGCGTTCCAGCACCGATGGCTTTCTTCCCTTTCTCTGGCTGGAAAAAATCGTTCTACGGCGATTTGCATGCGAATGGGACGGACGGCGTGGAGTTCTATACGCGTAAGAAAATGGTCACAGCTCGCTGGTAACAGCGGGTTAGACCTTATCGACAGGAGAGGTGAACTTCATGACGCTCGTTTCAATGAAAGAGATGCTGCAGCAGGCTTTGGCAGGAAAATATGCGGTCGGGCAGTTTAATTTGAATAACCTAGAATTTACACAAGCGATCTTACAGGCTGCTCAGCAGGAACAAGCGCCTGTCATTCTAGGCGTTAGTGAAGCTTACATTCCTTATATGGGTGGACTGCCTTGTATTGTAGGAATGGTGAAATCACTGATTGAGCACTATGGGGTAACGGTCCCAGTAGCACTTCATCTAGACCATGGAACCAGTTATGACCTATGTATTCGTGCGATCCATGCCGGTTTTACCTCTGTTATGATCGATGCTTCTCATCATTCACTGGAGCATAATATCGAGGTCACTCGTCAGGTGACACAGGCCGCGCATGTGTTGGGTGTATCGGTGGAGTCGGAGCTGGGCCGGATTACCGGACGCGAGGATGACTTAGTCGTAGACGAAGCCGAAGGCATGTACGCTGTTGCTGAGGACTGCGTTCGTTTAGTGAGGGAAACGGGAATCGATTGTTTAGCTCCTGCTCTTGGATCGGTTCACGGTCCTTATCGGGGACAGCCAAAGCTCGGTTTCGATCGAATGGCGGAAATTAGAACGCTGACTGGACTGCCGCTTGTACTTCATGGCGGAAGCGGTTTGCCTGATGAAGAGATCCGTCAAGCGATCGCTTGCGGAACGGCCAAAATCAATGTGAATACAGATAATCAAATTGCTTGTACAGCTGCTATCCGTTCGTTCTTGAATGAGCATCCGGAAGCGTACGATCCAAGGAATTATTTAGTGCCGGCACGGGAAGCGATTATCGCCTCCGTTAGAGCCAAAATTCAATTATTCGGTTCAACAGGCAAAGCGGGAGGGAACGCATGATGAATAAAATTAAAATCGGTATTATTGGTGCTGGCAGAATTGGTAAAATCCACGCAGACAATTTGCTTCGCATACCTCAAGTTGAAATCATTGCGGTGAGCGATTTGTTTGCCGGTCCTGAGTTAGAGGTATGGGCTGCTTCACGTCAGATTCAGACGGTTACTAAGGATAGCCATGAGCTTATTGATAACCCAGACATCGATGCCATCTTTATTTGCTCATCCACGGATACGCATGTCCCGCTCATTCAACTAGCTGCACTGGCGGGTAAACATATTTTCTGCGAAAAGCCAATCAGCATGGATATCACCCAAACCGAAGCGGCCATTGCTGCCGTAAATCAGGCTGGTGTAAAGCTGCAAATCGGCTTCAATCGCAGATTTGATCACAACTTCAAGCGCGTTCGCGAGGTTGTTCAAGGAGGAACAATTGGCGATCCGCATATCGTGAAAATCACCTCTCGTGATCCAAATCCACCGCACGCTGATTACATCAAGGTGTCGGGCGGCATTTTCATGGATATGATGATCCATGACTTCGACATGGCTCGCTATCTAGCGGGAAGCGAGGTTGAGGAAGTGTATGCGCAGGGCAATGTGCTCATTAACCCGGTTTTCGCCGAGCACGGCGATGTCGATACCGCAATCGTAACGCTGAAGTTCCAGAACGGTGCTCTCGGTGTCATCGATAACAGCCGTCAAGCTGTATATGGCTATGATCAACGGGTTGAAGTGTTTGGCTCCAAAGGTAGTGTAGCGGTGGCCAACGATCACCCTAATACAGCCGTAGTTAGTACGGCGGATGCTATTATTAGCGAAAAGCCGCTGCATTTCTTCCTAGAACGCTATCAAGCTGCCTATATGGAAGAAACGCAAATTTTCATCGATTGTCTACTGAATGATAAGCCTGTACCTGTGAGTGGTTATGACGGTATGCAGGCGGAGCGGATCGCTTTAGCTGCTAAGCTGTCATCCCGATTGGGCCGGCCTGTGAAAGTAAGTGAGGCGTTAGATTTGCTTAAACAGACCTCGGTATCTCAATAAGGGAGGGAGACGTTAACATGAACAGGTCCAAACTGATTGTAACGCCTGCCTCCTCTCCGAATGAGGAAGGCAGCCTTTTAACAGTGACTCCGGAATCAGCAGGATGGAAGTATGTTGGTTTCGAAGTTGTACAGCTTGCGGAGGGGCAATCTTTGAGCCGCGAGACAGCTGGGCTGGAAGTTTGTCTGGTCCTGCTCACTGGTAAAGCCGATGTGGTTACTAAGCAAGCGGAGTGGAAAAATATTGGGCAGCGGATGAGCGTATTTGAGAAAATACCGCCATATTCCGTATATGTGCCTAACGATGATCGCTACGAGGTTATTGCACTGACAGCGGTTGAGCTTGCTATTTGCTCCGCTCCTGGTGCTGGCAACCATAAGGCACGTCTGATTGCACCTGATCAGGTAGGGGTAGAAACGCGTGGTTATGGCAATATAGAGCGCCAAATTCATAACATTTTGCCAGAGCAGGAGCCAGCGGATAGCTTGCTTGTTGTTGAAGTCTTCACACCGAATGGGCACTGGTCAAGCTACCCGCCTCATAAGCATGATCGCGATGCGCTTCCAGACGAATCGTTTCTGGAAGAAACGTATTATTATCGTGTTGATCCGGGGCATGGCTTTGCGGTCCAACGAGTGTACACGGACGACCGGTCGCTTGATGAGACGCTGATTGTTAAGAATGGCGAAACCGTGCTCGTTCCGCGTGGCTATCATCCTGTTTCGGCGCCTCCAGGCTATGACGTGTATTACCTGAATGTTATGGCGGGACCTACTCGAACATGGAAGTTTCATAATGATCCGGAACATGCGTGGATCATGACGAAGCCGCGCGAAGCGTAAGCCGGTTTGCAAGTTCCTGTCAGCCCCTTCATAATGGAAGAAAAAAAGTATCCTTCAAGAAAAATGGGGTAGTAGGATGAAGGCAACCATCTATGATGTGGCAAGAGAGGCCGGTGTGTCCATTGCGGCGGTCTCGCAGGTCATGAACGGTAAAGGAAAAATAAGCGAAGAACGGCGCGGTGAAATCATAAAAATTATGGAGCGGCTCAATTATCAGCCTAGCGTTATCGCGTCAGCGCTGACTGGTAAAAAGACCTATACATTAGGTCTGCTTGTGCCCGATATTTCCAATCCCTTTTTTGCGGAAATTGCTCGAGCTGTAGAGGACCAAGGCCATCATATGGGCTATAGTCTGGTCATTTGCAGCAGCGACAATAAAGATGAACGGGTGGAGCGATATCTTAATTTGCTCCAGCAAAAAAGTGTGGATGCCATGATCATTGGTACGGGGATGGATAATAAAGACATGCTGACTCCATTGATGGAGAGAGCGATTCCCATTGCTATGATTGCTAGGGAAATGCCTGATATCGACGTTCATACTGTCGTTGTGGATGACTTTGTTGGAGGTGCGTTGTCAGCAACGCATCTACTCGATTTGGGTCATCGGCGCATGGCCATTCTGGCTGAGCACTCTAAAGTAAGCAGCAGCCGTGAAAGGGTGCGCGGCTTCAAGAGCAAGCTGGAAGAAGCAGGGGTTGGGCTGCCGGAAAACAGCGTACGCAACTGCCACTACGTTGTAGCGGATGGAAAGCGTGAAGCGCTTGAACTGTTGGATCAATCGAACCCAGATCGGCCGACCGCGCTGTTTTGTTGTAACGATTTGCTCGCAATTGGTGCGCTTCAGGCTGCTAAACAGCTTGGCTTGCGCGTGCCAGAGGATCTGTCTGTGATCGGTTTCGATAACACGATACTGGCTTCAGTCACAGATCCACCGCTTACGACTGTCGCTCAGCCGATCGAGCCGATGGGTAAAATGGTCGTCGATTTGTTGATTCAGGAATTGAAGAAAGAATCGAAAGCCAAACAACGTGTTGTGATGCGTCCCGAGCTGATTGTTAGGCAATCAACTGCGGCTCCAACGGAATGATTAGTATATTTGTAGCTCAGCGGGCTGCTTCCCTTTGTGGGAAGCAGCTTTTTTGTATTAAATTTTTTGAGTTAGGGGGGGAAGTGTTTTGTTTTCTGGTTTCAGGAAGAAATGGAGATTTAGCCAGTCAATCGATCCCGGGATTCGTGATGTTGTACAGCGTACAACAATTTCCTTGATTTCTTCTTGATAAGCTCGAGATGTTGTATGCAGTACAACAATTTAGCCTTTTTCCCTGCCATAGAGCTACTTTTGGCTGGAATTGTTGTATCTTTTACAACAATCACGTGGAAAACGCAGATTAGTTCACCTTTTGTTGTACGAAATACAACATTACACGGATAAGCAAGCGAATGCGACTTGTGTGTAGCCTGCATGAATCTTGGGTACTCGTTGTCTCGTCTCATGACGATGGTCAAACCCACGCCTAAGGACGGCGGAAGCAGCTTATTCCGTATTATCAGTTATCCAGATATATCTACTTTGCTGCCACGTCCCACCAATAACCACGTTCGAGCTGGCAGTGACACAGATCTAATCAGCAGTTCCTAAATAAACTTCTGATTGCGTTATAAAAAAATATATTTAAATTAGATATACTATATTATAATATATATTTCAAAAGATATATCATTATGTATGTGGCACTTATAACATGACTAAGGGAGTGGGCACAACGATGACGAATGTTTTTTCGTTAGACAGCACTACAATCACGAGAATCGAAGAAAAAATACGATTCAAACGAGGGGTGGCGCAAGCCAGGGAGAAAGAGCTTTTTGACATTTTTGAGAAGCCGATGAGTGAAGAAGAAGCATGGGCTCTTAAATTTTTATATGCGTACATGCCGCTGAACGATTTGGCGGATTATGAGGGATGTCTCTTTTTAAACCATGTGCGAACTTCTCTTGAAATCCGTGAAGACGTGCAATGGGGAAGTAGTGTGCCCGATCACGAGTTTCTGCATTTTGTGCTTCCATACCGAGTAAACAATGAAAACATCGAGGACAGCAGGGGATGGTTCTTCGGGCAATTATATGATCGGGTCAAGATGCTTTCGATGGAACAGGCTATATTGGAAATCAATCACTGGTGTCATGAGAAAGCGACCTATGTCGGATGCGACCCGCGTACGGTTTCCCCGCTAACGATGGTCCGCAATACGCTGGGAAGGTGCGGAGAACAGTCGACTCTATTGGTGGCAGCACTAAGGAGTTTGTGTATTCCTGCTCGTCAGTGCTATACACCGCGATGGGCGCATTGCGATTCTAATCATGCTTGGGTGGAGGCGTGGGCCGACGGGCAATGGTATTTCCTTGGCGCTTGCGAGCCAGAGCCACGGCTGAATGAGGGGTGGTTTCGGGGGCCGGCTAGGCGGGCGATGCTCGTCAATACTCGAGTTGCAGCCAACTATCCAGGTCCGGAGGAGCTTACCTTAGCACATCCTTGGTACTCTGAAATCAATTTATTGAGCCCTTACGCCCCAAGCAAAAAGATTACAATCAGGGTCAGAGACGAAAACGGAAACCCGGTCCCTGGGGCCACTGTCATTTTCCAAGTGTACAACTATGCTGATTTTTCTCCTATTGCTACTATACCAGCAGACGAGCGAGGGGAAGCTTTCTTAACCGCAGGCCTTGGTGATTTGTTGATTCATTCGGTCTCGGGTAATTCTTGGGGAACGAAAAAGATTAGCGTGAAGGATGCCGATGTGTTCGACATTCAATTGTCAGATCAACTGCCGCAGAATGGGATCAGCATCTTCGACATGGTTCCCCCGCAGGAACTGCCGGATAGAGCGGAAGATGGTATCAGCGAAGCCGAAAAACAAGAGAACAACCGTCGTATTCAGGAGGGCGCGAGCATCAGGAAAAAATATGAAGCTTCTTTCTTGGATACCCTTCAGGCAGAAGAATTGGCTAAAAAGTTGTCTTTGCCCGTGATCAGGGTCAGGGACATACTGGAGAAGGCACGTGGTAATAGTCACGAAATCGCTGCTTTTTTACAAGAATATATGCCGGAATACGGCGAATGGACTTTGAAATTGCTGGAGAGTTTGAACGTTAAGGATTTGACGGATACAATCGGGTCAACGCTTGTCGACCATCTTATCCAGTCCGCTATGTTTAAAGATAAACATGATGAAGAAACGTTTATGCGTGACATCCTTTGTCCAAGAGTTCATTTTGAAATGCTAAGGCCTTATAGGAAATTCTTTCTGGAACAATTCACGGATTCGGAGCAACGAAGTTTCCAGGATGATCCAGTCAAGTTGGTTGGTTGGCTTTCGGAGTACTTTGAGATTGTGGAAGATTTGAATTATTATCAGGGGATGGCTACACCTATAGGGAGCTTTCAATTGCAAAAAGGCGACCGTTTGAGCCGCGATATTCTTTTCGTAGCGTTGGCACGAAGCTTAGGGATCCCTGCGCGTCTTGAACCGAGCGAACGGAGTCCTCAATTTCTGGCTAGTAGGTCGTGGGTGGACGTTGTTTTTTTACAGCAGGGCGACCCAGAACGGACGGACTTGACAGATAACAAGGAAATAGGCAGCATCAGGTTCATTGCAAATGCAACAGCCGATAATGACTTGGAATATTTTCGTAACTTTTCATTAGCACGCTTTGAGAATGGCCAGTACAAGACGCTTCAATTCACCGCTGGCAAAAAGGACTTCTATGAGGAGCCGCTTGTTGTGAAGATCGGCAGTTACCGGTTAACGACAGGTACACGATTGCCGGATGGGACAGCTAGGGTGCAATTCGCGATGTTTACTGTATTACCAGATAGAACTACGGAAATTATACCTGCTTTTACCAAGGAATCCGTTCAAGCGCCTGTACTGGGATCGGTCGATCCGGATTTGTCTTTCTCATTTTTCAATGGTAAAAGAAGTGCGCTAGGCGAATTGGCCGAACGTCGCGGTCTACTCATGGCGTGGATCGATCCGGATAGGGAACCTACGAAGCATTTGATCAGGGAACTCCGAGAGCTTTCTAAGGAGTATGATGATTGGGGTGGCTCCATTTGCCTGGTTGTTGAGGATGATAAAGTGACTGCTGCATTTCAGCCGAATGCTTACGAAGGCTTACCTGCCGAAACTGATTTTGCTAAAGACGTCTCTAGCAAAAGCCTGCAATCAGTGCTGTCTGGTATCCAGTCGGAGCTTCAAACTAACCTTCCGCTTGTGTTTGTGGTGGACCGCGAGTGCCGCATCCGGTATCTGTCTGCAGGCTATAAGCTGGGTATCGGTAAAGAAGCGCTGCAAGTTGTAAGGCAGTTGGATGAATAGTTCTTTGGGCCCAATAAGCACGCTTGATAATTTGGTATATTTAATTTACAATGTTGGTATATATTTTTATATCAAATTGTCTAAGAGATGCATGGACAACTGGAAGTGATGTGTTGGAATTGGATAGTAAACCGCTTTATATGAAAATTTTGAGCGATTTGAAAGAAAAGATTAGATCCGGGGAGTATGTGCCTGAGCAGCAGCTTCCGACCGAAGTAGAGCTTGCGATGCAGTACGGCGTCAGCCGGATTACATCCAAACGCGCCCTGATCGAGTTGGAGCGGGAAGGCATGATCTACCGCAAGCGCGGCAGCGGAAGCTACGTGAAATATCCGGAAGATGCCGTTGAAACGGGTATTCCTAACGCAACGCACCCCATCATCGCAATGATTTTGCCTTATATGGCTACAAGTGAGCTTGATTATATCAAAGGAGCCCACGATTACTTGGACTCCAAAGGCTATTATTTGAGCATACACAACAGCAACTGGAGAAAAGAAAAAGAAAAAGAGATACTTGCCAAGGTGCCGAAAAGCGGCTTGAGCGGTATCATCGTGTATCCAATTAGCACGATCAGCAACATTGATGTGATCAATGCACTCTATTGGAACGATTATCCGATTGTGACGATCGATCAATATTTCGATAGCTTGCCTATCAGCAGTGTCGTATCCGACAACTTTGAAGGTGGGTATATGACTGCCAAAAGATTGATTGAACTCGGGCACGAACGGATCGCTTTTGTTTCCAGTGTCAGCATTGAATACCGCAGTTCTGTAAGAGACAGGTACCTCGGTTATTGCAAAGCGCTAAAAGACCATAAGATGTCAATCGATTCGGATCTCGTGATAACGGATTTCTATCGTGAGTTGAGTGGGGCAAACGCGGAAGGATTTTACAAATCGTTGATTGCGAAATTGAGGCATATGAAGGTTACCGCTCTTCAGGTTGAGCATGATCATATTGCTGTCGAACTCCTCAAAATCGCTTTGGAAATGGGGATTGGCGTTCCCGAACAGCTATCCATAGCGGGCTTTGACGACCATGAAATAGCAAGGCATGTCGAAGTCCCATTATCTTCGGTCGGCCAAGATTATTACTCCATTGGGCGCCAAGCGGCGGAAATCATCATTCGGAGGATTGAGAACGCCGATACCGAACAATACAAAATTAAGACCCCGGTACGATGGGTTGAACGCGAATCTACTGGGCCACGCCCGAATCCATATACGACTGATCTGCCAGCCGTACAACTATAAACAGCGAACCTTCCCGGGTGTTAGGCATACCTTTGGGAAGGTTTTATATTTACACGCTATGATTTTTTAGGGGTTAGGGAGTAAGGTGATGAAGCTTACCTTATTTAGGATAGTTAGCTGCGGATTTTTGCTAGGCTAAGTGAGATTGTGGATTTACTTAATCATTCGATTGTAACTATTTTTCCTAGCGTTTTTGGTTGCTGTTTTTTTGAGGAAATGGAGAATTAGCAAGGTACGCACGCCCAGTATTCGAGAAGTTGTACTGCGTACAACAATTTCCTTGATTTCTTCTTGGTAAGCTAAGGATTGTTGTATGTTGTACAATAATTTACCCGTTATAGAGGCTAAAGAGTTACTTTTGGCTAGAATTGTTGTATTTATTGCAACAATCGCGTGGAAAACGAGGATTAGCTTGCATAAAGTTGTACGAAGTACAACAATACACGGACAAGTAGGCATAACGTTACTGGGGAGCAGCTTGCGTTACATAAAGTTGTACAAAGTACAACTTCACACGTTCAAATAAGCATTACGTCTTTTGGGCGCAGCTTGCCTTACCTAAAGCTGTACAAGGTACAACTTTACACGTTCAAGTAAGCATAATGTCTCTTGGACGCAGCTCGCTTTGAATCAACTAACACGCTCAATTAAGGACAGCGTAAGCCCTTTATTGTGCAACGGACAAATTGAGTATAACCAAATTTATATATTTTAACAAAAGATATATTAACTATTTACAAAGATAGGTCATTTCGCTATAATCTTATTAAAGAATGAGGTTAAAGATATATCTAATTGTGTCGATTTTCCTGAATTAGGAGAATAAAACATCCGTGGAACTATTTTAGTTGGCATACATAACTCGGGTGTTCACAATGGGATTCCGCTTCTTCTTGTAAAGAGATTGTTTTGTAAGCGTTTTAATTTTTTCAAATCCAAAGGATAGTGAGGGGTTCGAATGAAAGCGTTTAAATTACTTGCAATTCCAGTAGCTCTTACGATGGTTGCGGGTGTAGTTGGTTGTTCACAGGGTACGGACAACAAGACATCATCGCCGACACCACAGCCGACTGCACAAACAACAGCGGCGCCGCAAAGTACGAAACCGGAAGAAAAGAAAGTCGACTTGAACGGTCAAAGCATTAAAATTGGTGCCTGGTATGACGGAGCCGACCCAAGAACAGCGAAAGAGAAAGGCCCAGCAGAAGAAGCACAAATCAAATTAATTGAAGCTGCTGAAAAGAAATACAATTGTAAAATCGAGTTTGTTAAATTCGGGGATTACGGCAAATACGTGGAGAATTTCACGACCACTTCGCTTTCTGGACAGCCGTTCGCGGATATCGTGCGTATGGAATTATTTTGGGCGTTCCCGCAGCTTGCGAATAAAGGATTTGTCCAGCCGATCGATCAATGGATCAAAGTATCTGATCCTAAATACATCGATTGGATGAAAGCAGGCGGCAGCTACAATAACCATCAATACGGGTTGATTGATTCCGCTCCGTCCCCGTACGGTATCTTCTATAATAAAACGTTGGTGCAAAAGCTTGGTTTGGAAGATCCATACGAACTGCAGCAAAAGGGCCAATGGAATTGGGAGAAATTCCGCGAGTTCTCCAAAAAAGCGACACAGGACACGAATGGTGACGGTAAAACCGATGTATGGGGCATCACTGGCGCTTATGGCAAAGTGAAAGCTTTCGCGGAGCAATTAGTTTACACGAACAAAGGGGCTGTGGATAAAGATGCAAGCGGAGCTATCAAGTTCTCTTTGAACAATGAAAACTCCATACAAGCGCTGCAATACGCATCTGATCTGTTTAATGTGGACAAATCAATCGAACAGCCGATTCCAGAAGATGCAAGCAAAGAGTTTGTAGCGGGCAAAGGCGTTATGTATGCGGGCTTCAGTTGGGAACTCGGTGGTTTGAAGGATAACATGAAGGGCCAAGAACTCGGTTATGTCTTCTTCCCGAAAGGTCCGAAGGCTGACAAGTATGTGTCCTACACACCTTTTGGCAACATGTGGATGGTATCTAAGTACTCGAAGAATGCGGAAGTAGCTTTACATATTATGGATGAAATCAGCTTGAACGAAGAAGGCAGAAAGCTTTCCGAGCAATCTTGGCAGCAGTCCTACCCGAACAAAGAGTCAATGGATACACGTAAGCAAATGGATAAAAGCATTAATTACATTTCTTACTATGGGATTCCTGACGGAGAAAAATTGTTCGAAGGTATTGTGAAGGACATCACAGAAGGTAAAGTATCTCCGGCAACGGCGGTAGACAAAGTGAAGCCTCAATTCGAAGCAAAAATCAGTAAACTGCTCGAGGATAGCAAATAAACAATCATGATGCCATGCCCCTAATTCCATGCTAGCAGGGATTAGGGGCAAAGTTAAGAAAAGGGGGAAAACCCATGCGCCGAGCATTCGCCAAAGTGTTCCTCATATTCGTTTTGTTTTTTGCAACTGGGTTCGTACCGTATCAGTGGCTCGGCGGCGGTTCCCGCCAAATCGCTTCAGCGGAAGAGCATCCAATAAGCGGCACAGCGCTATCGGCTTTGGCAGATACATATAAAAAAGGCAGCTATGCGGAATATTTGGCCAGGTATAAACAATCGACACGCCCAAGCGCTGAAACCGTCATCCCCACCGAACAATTCAGTTCAGCCCAAGGCATGAGCGTTACTGTTCTAGACAATTATCAAGGGGAAAACGGGAAGTCCATTCTGACTTCGGATACGGGGTCCATTGAATGGCAATTTACTGTCGAGCAAGAGGGCATGTACAACATTGGCATCCATTACTACACAGTAAGCGGGAAAGATTCGGATATAGAAAGAGAATTGCGCATTGATGGTTCGATCCCTTTTGCCGAGGCCAAAAGCATAACGTTTCAACGAATATGGAAAAACGATAAAAATGAGTTCGAGCGTGACGAGCAGGGCAACGAATTGGTTCCTTCTCAAGTGGAAGAGCCGATGTGGCAGGCATCGTTATTAAAAGATGCGACCGGATTTAATGAAGATCCTTATCTGTTTTATTTTTCAAAAGGCAAGCACTCCATCATGTTTACTTCGGTAAGAGAACCGCTCATTATTCATTCACTTAATCTCACAAACTCGGCAACAACGCCCTCGTATGATACGTTGGCGAGCACATATACGCAAAAAGGTTACCAGCTTGCGAAAGATGTGATGCTGCAAGTTCAAGGCGAACGCGCCTTATATAAATCTTCTCCAACCCTTTTACCTTATAATGATCGTTCCAGTCCCGCGATAGAGCCGTATCACGTATCTAAATTGCGGAATAATGCAATGGGCGGGTGGGCATGGCGGCTTCCTGGCCAATGGATCGAATGGGAAGTGGATGTGCCAGACGACGGATTGTATCAAATAGCGGTGAAAAATCATCAAAACTATTTGCGCGGGATGGCTTCGCTTCGGACGATGTACATCGACGGCAAAATGCCCTTTCAGGAGCTTCAGCATGTCGGCTTTCCTTTCAATAGTGACTGGCAGACGACGGTGATCGGCCAAGATGCTGAGCATCCGTACTTGTTTTATTTCACGAAGGGCAAACACAAAGTCCGGCTCGAGGTGACATTGGGGGATTTGGCCCCGATTCTGAATGCGGTGGAAACGAGCATTTTGGACTTAAATGCGCTGTATCGTAAAATTATTAGCTTTACGGGGACGGTGCCCGACTCGTTCCGGGATTATCAGCTTGAGCAAAGAATTCCTGAGATGGCTGGGGAGTTTCGTAAACAAAGCGAATTGCTACATAAAATTACGAAGTTGATTCAAGGACAGAATGGAAAAAACGACGAGCGTACCGCGATGTTGAATACGCTGGCTTACCAGCTCAGTGATATGGCAGACAGACCGGATACGGTGCCCTCCCGGATTGATCAGTTCAAGATCAATGTAGGGGGACTCGGGGCGTGGCTGCTTTCGGTGAATGAACAACCACTAGCCGTTGATTATTTGACGCTAAGCTCGCCGAAAGCCAAGCTGCCGAATCCGGAAGCAACTGCGTGGCAGAAATTCAAAAGCAGCTCAGCAGCTTTCATCTCTTCCTTCTTTGAGAATTACGATCAGTTATCGAACACAAAAGAGGGAGCGGATTCAGTTTCGGTATGGGTAACCTCAGCACGTGACCAAGCGCAGACCATCAAGAAATTGATTGACGAAAACTTCACACCAAAGACAGGAATAAAAATCAATTTGAAGTTGGTATCAGCAGATATTTTGCTGCCTTCTACAGTAGCAGGTAAAGGGCCGGACGTAGCGCTGCAAGCTCCCAACGATTTGCCTGTCAATTATGCAAGCCGCAACGCGATGCAGGATCTATCGGTGTTTCCAGATTTCAACAGCGTAAAATCACGCTTTAGCGAAAGCTCGATGGTTCCGTATGAGTTTTCAGGAAGCTATTACGCGCTGCCGGAAACGCAAACCTTCCCAGTCCTCTTCTATCGGAAAGACATTTTGGAAGATGAGCTGAAGATGAAGCCTCCACAAACTTGGGAGGACGTATACGATATGCTGCCTAACCTGCAGAAGCATAATTTGCAATTCGGGCTTCCGCAAAAACCGCTCAATACCTTCGGTAATGATTTGGAAACCAGGGATATCATCACGCTTCCGCCGAACCCGGCTTTAGCCATGTTTTTATACCAGCATGATGGACAGTTTTATAAAAACGACGGAGCCTCCAGCGGTCTTGATTCGGAAACGGGGATCAAGGAGTTCAAGCAGTGGACTGATTTTTACGTGAATTATAAAATTCCGATCGCAGCGGATTTCGCCAACCGTTTCCGTACAGGTGAAATGCCTATTGGCATCGCCGACTACACGATGTACAACAAATTGTCCGTTTTTGCCCCGGAAATTAAAGGATTGTGGGAATTTGCACCCGTTCCTGGTACGAAAAAGCCGGACGGATCCCTTCGTCGCGATGTCGGCAGCGGGGGATCGGGCGTTGTCATGTTCAAACGCACGAAAAACAAAAACGCCGCATGGAAGTTTATGGAGTGGTGGACGAGCAAAGAGACGCAAATTGCGTTTGGACGTCAAATGGAAATTCGCATGGGGTCTTCGGCTAGATATCCGACGGCCAACATGGAAGCTTTAGCTGCTCTGCCTTGGCCTTCCAGAGATTTCGACAGGTTGAAGGAGCAGATGAAGTGGGTGAAAGGGATACCCGAGGTTCCGGGCGGTTATTTGACGGGACGCAACATTGATAATGCCTTTCGTAGAGTCGTCGTTCAAGGTGACGATCCACGCGAAACGATGGATTATTACGTCCGTTATATCAACGACGAAATTGCTTTAAAACGGAAAGAGTTTAATCTTCCCTACGAGAAATGAGGGGGCGCCATGAAACAACAGCCAGCAGTGAACCCTAGCGTGCCACGTGATAGTGGAACGTCCGTGATGAAATCCAACTCGGCGTTCCGAGGTAAATTCGGCCGACTGGGTATTGAATTCAAAAAGCATAAGCATGCTTATATTTTAATAGCGCCATATTTTCTTATTTTCCTTACATTTACGGTATTTCCCGTATTAATGTCCGTTTGTTTAAGCTTCACGAGCTTCAATATGCTTGAACCGCCCAAATGGGTGGGCTGGCAAAATTACGCCAGATTGTTCGTACAGGATGACATCTTTTTGATCGCACTCAAAAATACGCTGCTGTTTGCGTTAATTACCGGGCCGATCAGCTATATGGCTTGCTTCCTGTTCGCTTGGCTGATTAACGAGCTGCGGCCTAAGCTGCGCGCTGTGCTCACGCTAATCCTGTATGCGCCTTCGATTTCGGGTAATACGTACCTGATCTGGCAAACCTTGTTTGCTAGTGATTCTTACGGGTATGCCAATTCATTCCTGATCAAATGGGGGATGATCCTGGAGCCGATCCAGTGGCTGCAGGATCCGAGGTTCGTTCTCGCGATTCTAATCCTCGTACAACTGTGGCTTAGTTTGGGAACATCTTTTCTAGCCTTTATCGCTGGTCTGCAAAATGTAGATCGCACACTGTATGAAGCAGGTGCCATCGATGGCGTGCGTAACCGTTGGCAGGAGCTATGGTTTATCACACTGCCGGCCATGCGGCCACAGCTGCTGTTCGGCGCTGTCATTCAAATCACGCTCGCCTTCTCCGTGGCTGAAATTTCTATCTACATGATTGGCTTCCCGAGTGTAGATTACGCAGCGCATACAATTGTGACCCACTTAGTCGACTATGGTTCGATCCGTTTCGAGATGGGGTACGCCTCCGCGATCGCGACCGTCTTGTTTACTATCATGTTTGCAACAAACTTCTTGACGCGTAAGCTGCTAGGAAAAGTGGGTGAGTGACCAGAATGAAGCTGACATTAAAGATGCCAAAACGTTTGAACCGTTCTTGGGCGGTTGATATTTTACTGTTCCTGCTGCTTGGCGGCATAGCCTTCTTTATGGCACTGCCTCTGGTTTTTACCATTAGCAATGCGTTTAAACCGATCGATGAAATATTCGTGTTTCCACCAAAGCTATTAGTGCGTAATCCTACGTTCAAAAACTTTACAGATCTGGCGAACATTTTTTCCGATTCATGGGTGCCGTTCTCTCGCTATGTGTTCAATACGTTCTTTATTGCCATCGTTGGCACCGTGGGACATGTAATCATCGCATCCGCTGCTGCTTATCCGTTGGCCAAAATCAAGTTCCTAGGCAGGAACATCCTGTTCAATCTGGTCGTTATGTCGCTTATGTTTACGGCATATGTCACACAGGTACCCAATTATATGACCATTTCTTGGCTTCATCTAATTAATACCTATTGGGCAATCATCTTGCCATCTTTCGGCATGACACTCGGATTGTATCTGATGAAACAGTTTATGGAGCAAGTCCCAGACTCTCTTCTGGAAGCAGCGAAAATCGATGGTGCCAGCGAATATCGGATTTTTTGGCAGATCGTCATGCCGATCGTTAAGCCTGCGTGGCTGACGCTGGTCATTTTTTCGCTGCAAAATTTGTGGACGAATGGTTCCGTGACGAGCCATAAATATATTTACAGTGAGCAGTTGAAGACCGTTGATTATGTGTTCGGGCAAATAGCTAGCGGTGGATTGGTGCGGACGGGACCGGTTTCAGCCGTTACCTTGCTAATGATGGCCGTGCCGATAACCGTGTTTATCGTGACGCAAAGCAACATCATCCAAACCATGTCCACTTCTGGTCTGAAAGAGTAAACAGGGGGGAGCCACTTGAAAAGAATACTTATCATGATGTTCGCCGTTGTGCTTTTCATCGGTATGGCCGCTCCTGTATATGCCGCACCTAACAACGATACGTACAATTACAATTTTTGGGGACAGAGCGTCCCGTCTCCGAGCCCTTATGAGCTGGGGCAGGTCATGTATGGAACAGACTGGAAAACGGGCAATCTGTCGTCACCCCAGGATCTATTCATCGGCAGTGATCGCCGAATCTACATTGCGGATACCGGAAATGATCGAATCGTCGTATTGAATGATCAGTTTCGGGAAGTTCAGGTTATTTCCGGGTTCGAAAATAACGGAAGCAAGGAAACGTTCAACAAGCCGGAAGGCGTGTTCTACAACGGAACCGACGGTCATCTTCTTATAGCTGATACGCAAAACAGAAGGCTGGTGGAATTGAACGGCCAGGGAGCGTTGGTACGTGTAATGGGGGAGCCGAAGTCAACACTACTGCGCGAAGGATTCCAATACATGCCAACCAAGCTGGTTGTCGATAAGGCGCAGCGGATCTATGTTATCAGTCGCGGATCCTACGAAGGAATTATGGAATTTGATACCGATGGCGAATTCAATGGGTTTATCGGTACGAATCGCGTGAAGTTCAATCCCGTAGATTTGTTCTGGAAACGGATTTCGACCAAAGCGCAGCGCGAGCAAATGCAGTTGTTCATTCCGCTTGAATTTAATAACTTGGACATTGATGAAGACGGTTTTATTTATACGACCACTTCAGAGGAAAAATCGGATCGCCCGATCAAACGGCTGAATCCGTCTGGTGTGGATATTTTAAGGGATAAAGGGTATTTCCCGCCTAAAGGGGATATCCAAACGTTGGAAGTCGGTAGCGCGCCTGGAAGCTCCATTTTCATCGATATTGCTAAGGATGAAGGCGGCATGTACAGCGCAATGGATTTGAAAAGGGGCCGCATTTTCACTTATGACAAAGATGGCAATCTGCTGTACGAATTCGGCGGACTTGGCAGCGAACAGGGGAAATTCCGCACGCCTTCTGCGATTGCGATGCTCGGGGACAAGGTACTGGTGCTCGATAAAGACAACAACCGTTTGTCTGTCTTCCAGCCTACACGTTACGGAAGCCTGATACGCGAAGCAGTAAAATCGCTCTATAACGGGAAAACGGATGCATCTACCGCTTCATGGCGGCAAGTGCTTCAAATGAATGGTAACTTTGAGGTGGCTTACATCGGGATTGGTAAATCGTTATTGAAAAATGGCGACAACCGCGGGGCGATGAGTTATTTCAAATTGGGAAATAACCGTGACTATTATTCCGAAGCTTTCAAACGGTACCGGAAAGAAGTCGTGTTCGCGCATTTTGGCACCATCGTACTAGGCTTTGCGCTTGTCATCGGTCTAGGTTATACAGCTGTGAAGCTTGCTGGCAGAAGAATGCGTGGTAAACATTACACGGAAATCGGTGTGTTGAAAAATCCTTTTTATACGATGGTGCATCCGTTCAATGGATTTTGGGAGATGAAGTACGAACAAAAAGGCAGGTTGAAGGTTGTGGTCATCTGCTTACTCCTCCTCGTGCTCTTCACCATTTTGAAACGACAGTACAGCGGGTTTGTTGTCAATATGAACAATCCTCTTGAGCTGAACAGTCTCAATGAGCTAAAATTCATCGTTCTTCCGTTTCTGCTCTGGTGTATTGCGAATTGGTCTTTGACCACTTTGATGGATGGGGAAGGCAAGTTTAAAGAAATCGTAATGGCAACCGGCTATGCACTGATGCCGCTCATCGTGATCTATCTCCCACAGACGCTTTACAGTAATGTGATTACTGGAAGTGAAAGCACGTTTTATTATTTGCTCGATGCGATTGCGTACATCTGGTTCATCTGGCTGCTGTTTGTTGGCACCATGACTGTTCATCAATATTCAGCTTCCAAGACGGTGGTCACGATGATTCTGACGCTTGTTGTTATTGGTATCATCATCTTCCTTGGGGTATTGTTCTTCAGCATGCTGCAGCAAATGATCAATTTTATCACATCAATTTACCGCGAACTCTCATTCAGATTTTAGCGGAACACGATAGGTTAACTAAGATTATGTTTACGAAGAAAGTTTTCCTTCGGAAAACGCTAAGGAGGGATGAAGGTGTCCAGCAAGATGAAAATATCCCTTGGCATCCTGAGCGCCGGTTTGGTGGCCTGCAGTCTGATCGTGATCTACTCGCAGGATCAATCCGTAAGCATGGCGGAAGCTCAATCCCAGGTCAAATCAGTTCTTCCAGATCAATCAGGTAAGGGAAACCCCGTAACTGCCGCAAGCGCGGAGGTTCGTGCTGCAAGTGGGGTGGCTGCTGTATCATCCAATACAGTCGAGGAACAGAGGGCTCTTCAAGCCATGGAGCTAGTGGCCCAGAATGAAATTCTGATGCTCTACGTCAAACGCGAGACGGCCGAGGTTGCTGTCAAGGATAAAAGAGACGGCTATATCTGGTTTTCCAATCCAGTGGATCGAGAGAAAGATCCCAAAGCTTCTCCTTTGTATAAATCAGAACTATCGTCCCAACTGTTAGTTACCTATTACAACGAAAAAGGGCAGCTTAATACATTCAACAGCTACGACGATAGCGTAAAAAAGAAACAATTTAAAATCAGCAGCGTGGACAAAGGCATCAAAATCGTATACCAGTTGGGAAATATTCCGAAAGATTACGGCAATATTCCTAAGGTGATCAGTAAGCAGCGGTTTGAGGAACGTATTCTGGGGAAGCTGACGGACAAGGACACCCGTGAGGATGTCGCTTTCAAATTCCGATTGGACGAACAGAAGCAAGTATATGAAGTTCGCAAGCTGCAGGATTTTGTGGCGGAGGAGCTGTCCAAAAAACTAGAGGCAATCGGTTATACGAACGAAGAAGCCGCCAAGGACAATAAGGACAATGGGGCGGGAAGCAGCGCCCAAGAGGAAGGTCCGAGGTTTACGGTTCCGCTTGAGATCACCTTGGATGGAGAGCATCTTGTTGTCAAGACAGCTGGTAAGGAGCTTCAATATACGAATGCTTATCCGATTGCCATGCTGCAGCTGCTCAAATATTTCGGGGCTGCCGATGATAAAAAGGACGGTTACATGCTCGTCCCTGACGGGTCTGGCGCCTTGATTCATCTGAATAACAACAAAAAGAACGCGGAGGCGTATAATCTTCCGGTCTACGGCTCCGATGGCACTTACGACGTCAAAGAAAAGATTCAAACGAACGAGATTACGAGACTACCCGTCTTCGGCATAAAGCAGAACGATCATGCTATGCTTGGCATGATTGAAGGTGGAGACGCGATGGCCAGTATCACGGCAGACATCTCCGGCAGAAACGATTCTTACAACACAGTAGGTGGGAAGTTTAGAGTCATGGATATGGACTTCTATACGTTAACGTCAGGAACCAAAAAGAGCTCCGTACCGATGTTCGGGCAGAAGCCGTTTCAAGGGGATTATCAGATTCGATATAACTTTTTGTCAGGACCTTCATCTGACTACACGGCTATGGCAGGCAAGTATAGGGAGTATTTGGTGAATAAATACGCTCTGAAGAAGCTGGAGCCTGCTAAAGCAAGTCCTTTCCTGCTTGAGGTGGAGGGGGCGTTCCAGAAACAAGCATCTTTTGTCGGTGTTCCGTATCAATCAACGGAAGCGCTGACCACCTTTGATGAAACGCAGTCGATGTTAACAGCTTTGAAAGAAAAGGGAGTCAAGGATATCGGACTCCGTTATGTGGGTTGGTTTAATGACGGGATTCGACATACGTCTCCATCGAACGTTGAAGTGGTCGGTGAGTTAGGCGGTAAGAAGGGATTCCGCAAGCTGATCGATTATATGTCAAAGGAGAACATCCATCTATTCCCGGATGTAGCTTTTCTTGAAAAATATAAAGGAGCTTCAGACGCAGCTTCCTTTTTAGACAGACAGAAGGCCAAAATTTACAAGTATGATCCCGTGATGTATGTCAAAGATACATCGAAATTTTCACATTACTTATTATCGCCGTTTGCGCTGGCAAAAACAGTGGACGGATTTGTCTCCGACTACGCGAAGTTCGGCCATACAGGCTTGTCTCTTAGGGATTTAGGGAACGAAGTGAACTCAGACTTCAACCCGGATCATCCTATAAACCGGCAGGAAGCGCTAAACATTGCCGTTGGCGGAACCGACAAGCTGAAGCAGCAAGCCAACAAGCTAATGGTGAATGGCGGCAATGCCTACAGCCTGCCGTACGCCAATATTATTGTGAATGCTCCAACCAAGAGCAGTCGCCTGAATCTGACCGACGAAGACGTACCCTTTTATCAAATCGCGCTTCATGGTTTTTATGATCTCGCCGGAGAGCCGTTTAATATGCAGAGCGTAACCGATTCACGCGATTCCCTGCTGAAAGCGCTAGAAACGGGATCGGATATTTATTACCAGTGGTACTACAGAGATTCGTCAGCGGTTAAGGATTCGGATTATAACGAACTATATGCGCTGCATTACGGAGATTGGCTGGATCAAGCGGCCGGTTTCTACAAAGAGGCGGGCACTGTGCTGAATGAGGTTCGGTCCTATGTGATTACCGATCATCGTAAATTGGCAGAAGGTGTGGTTCAAACGACCTTCGAGAATGGGAAGAAGATTATTATTAATTACAACAACGCTGCTGTACAGGTGAACGATAAACAACTAGAGGCCAAGAGCTACTGGGTAGGAGGTGAGTGATTTGCGGAAAAAAAGATTATCGTTGGAACAGACGAAAGCGTGGTACGGCGTTTTGTTCGTATCTCCCCTCATCCTGGGGATGGTCATGCTTTTTCTGCTGCCGCTCATTCAATCGTTCCGATTCAGCTTAAGTTCCATACAAATGGTAGAGGGCGGCTTTGCCGTACTGCCTAAAGGAATTAGCAACTACGCCAGCTTATTTACCTCCAATCCGGATTACCCTCGGTTATTGGTGGAAGGTGTCGTTAACATGGTTGTGAATGTGCCGATTATCATTATTTTCAGCCTGTTCGCAGCGGTGCTATTGAATCAAAAATTTAAAGGGCGCGCCCTCGCACGCGCGATCTTCTTTTTGCCGGTCATTCTGGCGTCGAGCGCTCTTGCTAATCTAGATATCAGCAGCTTCGTAGGAGGTTCGGCTCTCAGTGGGAGCGGAGACGGTTCTAATATGCTGCAAAGCTTTGAGCTCAAAAAAATGCTGCTGGATTCGGGCATTGCTCCTATCGTAGTCAATTACATCACTGATGCTGTAGATCGAATTTATGAAATTATCAGTTCGTCTGGTGTGCAAATTTTGATTTTTTTGGCAGGGCTTCAATCGATCTCCCCTTCCTTATACGAGGCATCCAAAATCGAAGGAGCAACGGGATACGAGATTTTTTGGAAAGTGACGTTTCCGATGATGTCCCCGCTCATATTAACGAACCTGGTCTATTCCATTATTGATTCCTTCAGCAGAAATAAAATCAATACGCTCATTTCACAAACGGCGTTCAAAACCTTCGATTTCGGTTTAAGTGCGGCAATGTCCTGGGTGTACTTCATTGTTGTAGCTATCATCCTTGTCATCTCCACTGCGCTTGTTTCAAGAAAAGTATTTTATTACGACTGATGGAGGGATAGGACTATGAAATCGCAGGCTGTACGTATGGACGGATGGATTAGCAGGCGTAATCCGCTGGAAAAGGCGAAAAATTGGACATGGCAGATCATACGCGCCGTCTTGGTGCTCGGTTTTTGTTATATTATTTTGTTTCCCATATTTTTAAGACTATCGGTTGCCTTTCGTGGCAGAATCGACATTTATGATCCAACTGTGCTGTGGATTCCCCGGCATTTTACATTCGAAAATTTGAAAATTGCGATCTCAGCAACAAACTATTTGTCAGCTTTATGGAATACGTTCCTTATCTCGTCTACGACAACGCTGATTCAGGTTTGTTCTTGCGCGTTGGCGGGATACGCTTTTGCGAGATTGAAATTTAAAGGCAGCGGGCTGTTGTTTGGTCTGGTCATTTTCACCATCGTCGTGCCGCCTCAAACGATCATGATTCCGCTCTATTTAACATACCGGTATTTTGATCTTTTCGGATTAGTCGGGCTATTTTCAGGGAAGAGCAGTATCAATCTGATCGACACGTTTTGGCCGTTTCTTATCTCTTCTGCTACAGCGATGGGGCTGAAAAACGGGCTTTATATTTATATTTTCCGTCAGTTTTTCCGGGGTATTCCCAAAGAAATCGAAGAAGCCGCCCTCGCGGACGGAGCGGGAATTTTCAAAACCTTTTACAGGATTATGCTGCCTAACGCCATTCCTGCCGTTGTCACTGTCGTTTTGTTCTCGTTTGTATGGCAGTGGAACGATAGCTATTATGTGTCTCTGTTTTTGAGTAAAGTGAAGGTGCTTTCGACACAGCTGACGGATATGGGGCCAGCCCTCGGTAAAGAGCCGGATCCGGTGTACCAGTCAATGCTGCTAAACACGGGCGTACTGCTGATGATGGGACCTTTGATTGCGTTGTATTTGTTCGTTCAGCGTTATTTCGTGGAAAGTGTGGAGCGTACCGGTTTAGTAGGTTAATAAAGATAAAGACAGGGTGGAGGAGAAACAGTGAACAAAGATGGATGGCAGCTGAAAGGATTCCATATGCGCTTCGGATCGCATGAGGATGTTAGTAATTTAAAGCGAGTGATTGAGGAAGCCTTGGCGCCTATGGGCGTAAATGTTTTGATACTGGAATGCAACACTTCATTTCAGTTCCAATCTCATCCGGAAGTATCGGGTGGCACTTTGACGAAGGAAGATGCGAGGGAACTGTCCAGTTTATGTAAGCAGCACGGCATCCGATTGATTCCTTTGTTTGATTGTTTGGGGCATCAAGGTTGGGGAGGATCGAGGAATTCGCTTCTGCGCGCACATCCGGAGTTCGACGAAACCCCGCATGTGCCGACGGATGCCAAGTGGCCAGATTTTTATTGCCCGAGCTGGTGTCCATCCCATCCGGACATTAATCCGCTCGTGTTCGATCTGATGGATGAGCTGATCGATGCTTTCGAAGCGGATGCGCTGCACGTCGGCATGGACGAAGTGTTCGCCATCGCGGATGATGGGTGCCCACGGTGTCGTGGGAGAAATAAGGCGGAACTGTTTGCAAAAGCAACTAACGATTATTACGAGCATTTGGTCCGTAATCGGAAGGTGCAGATGCTCATGTGGGCTGATCGGTTAATTGACGCCAAAGGCATGGGGTATACAGAGTTTGACGGCGACATTTACGGCATTTGGCCGGCCGTGGATCTTATTCCGAAAGATATCATATTGTGCGATTGGCACTACGATAAATTGGATGCTTATCCGTCCGTCGGGCATTTGCTCGACAAGGGATTTGAAGTGTGGCCCAGCTGCTGGAAAACACCGGAAGCGGCCCTTGATCTGCTCGAGCAGTCTATCCGCCAAGCGGAAGAGCAGGGGGCGATTGACCGCATGCCCGGCATGTTGGTGACTGGTTGGAACGCCAACGGCGCCAAGCTGGTGACGGCGCTGCTGGGAGATGGGGACTTAGGCGAGGATACGGGCGATATTAAGGGCATTGCTGCTACGCTGAAAACGGTCATGGAGGCGCTCCGACTACGGACAGAGCATCTTGAAGCAAAGAGATGACATTACATAGAAATGGAGACAACGCCATGACACAGTCCAAAACCGTACATATTATTTCGCATACACATTGGGACAGGGAATGGTATTTGCCCTATGAAAAGCATCACGTATTGTTGATCAAGTTAATGGATACGTTGATTCAAACCCTTGAGCAAGATGATGGATACCGCAGCTTTCATCTGGACGGACAAACGATCATATTAGAGGATTATTTGCAGATACGACCGGAAATGAAGGAGACGCTTGAGCAATTGATTCGCAGCGGACGCATTCATATCGGTCCATGGTATATTTTGCAGGACGAATTTCTTACGAGCAGCGAAGCGAATGTGCGCAATTTGTTAATTGGTCACCGCGATGCTAAAGCTTATGGGGTCATTTCGAAATTGGGCTATTTTCCGGATTCTTTCGGCAACATGGGGCAGGCACCGCAGCTGCTGCGGCAAGCAGACATTGAGAACGCCGTGTTCGGACGCGGTGTGAAGCCGACGGGATTTAACAACGAGGTATCAGAAACTCAGGCTTACGAATCTCCGTATTCAGAGATGTTTTGGGAAGCGCCTGACGGCTCCAAGGTGCTGGGTATTTTATTTGCCAATTGGTACAGCAACGGGAATGAGATCCCTGTGAATCCTGAAGCGGCATCCAAGTATTGGGATCGAAAACTAGCAGAAGTATCCCAATATGCTTCTACACCGCATTGGTTGTTCATGAACGGCTGTGATCATCAGCCTGTGCAGACTGATCTGACGGATGCGATCGGCACAGCCGAGAAGCTGTACCCGGACATTCGATTCATTCATTCTAATTTTGAAGATTATTTAAGTGAAGTGAACCGGACGATCCCGAGTGACCTATCCGTCATTCGCGGAGAGCTGAGAAGCCAGCATACAGACGGCTGGTCTACGCTCGTAAATACGGCATCTTCCCGCGTTTATATCAAGCAAAAAAATCAAGAAGGCCAGACACTCTTGGAAAAAGTGGCAGAGCCTTTGGCTGCCTTTGCTTACCAAGCAGGATGCCCATATCCCCATCATCTGTTTACCTATGCCTGGAAAACATTGATGCAGAACCATCCGCATGACAGTATTTGCGGGTGCAGCGTTGACGAAGTGCATGCCGAAATGATGACGCGTTTTGAGAAAAGCAAGCATGTAGCTGAATCTATCGTTCAAGATAGCCTGACTTGGTTGGCGGAACGAGTGGATACTTCGGCTTTTGCCGGTTACGGAAAAGAAGCGGCGCCGTTTCTAGTAACGAATACGACCGGGTGGGAACGTAGTGGTACCGTCACCGTGCAGCTGGAATTAAACAGGATCTACTTCCGTGATGGCAGGGATTTCCGGGATATGAGACAGGACTTGAAGGATAAGAGCTTGGACGATTATGTGTTGGTAGATGTGAATGGGAAACCTATTCCTTTTGGATTAGAGGATATGGGAATTCACTTTGGGTACGATTTACCTGACGACAAATTCAGGCAGCCTTATTTCGCTCGTGCCGTCCGTGTGACCTTCGAAGCGGCTAATGTCCTAGCTTTGGGGTATAAAACGTATGCATTGACCCGCGATGCCTCATTAAAGCAGCAACTTTCGCCGACTTCTTTAATCGTTGGTACACACGCGATGGAAAATGAATATTTGAGTGTCCAAGTCGCTGAAGACGGCTCGCTGACGGTAACGGAGAAGCTTGAAGGAGCTGTATACAAAGGCTTAGGCGTTTATGAAAATACGGGAGATATCGGCAATGAGTATATGTATCGCCAAGCTTGCGGAGACACGGCTGTGACTACGCGAGGTATACCGGCATCCATTCGTATTCAGGAAGATACGCCTTACCGAGCTAGCATAGAGATCGTTCACGAGTTGGAAATACCGGCATCTGCTGAGGAATTGTTGGAAATGGAAAGAAAGGAATTGGTCTGGTTTACTCAACGCAAATCGGCGCGATCTGACGCAAAGATTGTTTTGAAAATCACGACCGTCGTATCCTTGGATAAAAACGGAAAGAGCGTTGATATTGCGTCAACATTTAATAATCATGCCAAAGATCACCGTTTGCGAATGCTGTTTCCTACTGGTTTGGATTCAGAAACCCATTTTGCTGATTCCATCTTTGAAGTGCCGGAGCGGAGCAATATAACGACAGCCGAATGGAAAAATCCGAGCAACTGCCAGCACCAGCAAGCATTCGTAATGGTGGCGGGGGCGCGGCAGGGGCTTACTATCGCCAACCGCGGTTTGAACGAATACGAGATCGTTCGAGAAGATAGCGGCCAAACCATTGCGGTCACACTGCTTCGAGCTGTAGGGGAACTAGGCGACTGGGGATACTTCCCAACGCCAGAAGCACAGTGTCTAGGCGAACACACTGTGCACCTATCCGTTATCCCTTATGCGGTGCCTGTCGAGACGATGGAAGAAGATCCGCTAGTTCATGGCTCCGGTGCCATACAGGCTGCCCATCAATATCAAGTTCCTTGGTCCGTAAGGCAAACTGAGGTACATCATGGAGAACTGCCGCCAATTTACACTTTTGGGGGCTGGGAAGGTCAAGCTATGGTTTTCTCCGCCATGAAAGTTTCCGAGGAGACAGGGGATATCATTACGCGGTGGTATAACATCTCTGCACAAGAGCGAGCTCTGAAAATAGATCTCCCTGAGAAGTTCCATCATGCTTATAAGAGCGATATTCTTGAACGGCGTTTGGATCGTCTGCAGCAGGAGGGATCGGAGCGTTTGTCCGTATCCGTTCGTCCAGCAGAAATCGTTACGATTTGTTTTGAACGATAAAGTAAAAGAAAAAAGACTGTTTCAGAAGCGGATGCCAAGTCCGTATATGAAATAGTCTTTTTTTGTGGATTCGTGCAAAATGATTAGTAATTGACTATATTTACCTGATGTTATGTTTACAGGTTTTTGAGAAAATGGAGAATTAGGAAGGTAAGTTGTACAACGTACAACAATTTCCTTGATTTCTAGTGGGCAAGCTAAGGATGTTTATCAACCTATACAATTCGATTAATGATGGCGTAAGCTGTCTTTTTTTATTTGGACACACATACCCAATGAATTTATAGTTTTTCCTATAATTTTTTAAGGGTTTTTAGGATCAAAACTTTTATTATAGGTTTATAACATTGAAGTAAGGAGTGAAGCAGCCTTGAACGGAAATATCAATGAAGCTCCTAGACTCCCCCTAACGGTAAGTCAGCAAAAAGCATCGCAGCTGAGACGAAGAAGGAGATTGAAACAAAACATTCCGCTTTTTATCATGCTTTTCCCTGTCATTGCTTACTACATTCTGTTCAAATATTGGCCGATGGGCGGACTTGTAATTGCTTTCAAAAATTACAATTTTGCTGATGGTATTTTGCACAGTCCATGGGTTGGCCTGAAAAATTTTAAAGTTTTGTTTTCCAGCGCCAGTACGCTCCAAATTATATGGAACACCTTTTGGCTCAGCTTTTTGAATTTGGCGGTTGGCTTCCCCGTTCCCATCTTCCTGGCCATTCTGCTCAATGAAGTAAGAAAGACATGGTTTAAAAAATGGGTTCAAACGATCGTCTATCTGCCGCACTTTTTCTCTTGGGTCATTGTCGCAGGTCTCGTGTTGTCCTTATTTGCAACCGACTACGGCTCGATCAATAAGGTGCTCAAGCTATTCAATATTGAGCCTATAACTTTCCTTTACGAGTCGAAATCCTGGGTTGCCGTATTCGTTGGTTCGGGGGTTTGGAAGGAAATGGGGTTTAGCACAATTATTTATTTGGCCGCTCTGACGAACATAGATCCTGCCCTTTACGAGTCAGCAGGTATGGACGGCGCTACGAAGTGGCGGCAAATTTGGCACATTACGATTCCAGGCATTCGTCACACGATCATCCTGCTGCTCATTTTGGCTATGGGTCAATTGATGGAGGTCGGCTTTGACCAGATTTATAATCTACAGAACTCAGCGGTTGCTGACGCGTCGGAAGTCATAAGTACTTATATTTATAAAATAGGTTTGGGAAATGCGCAATTTAGCGTAACTACGGCGATGGGGCTATTCGAATCCGTCATTGGCTGTACGCTCGTACTGGTAGCTAACAGGATCGCCCGCAAGTTTGACCAAGCTTTATTCTGATAACGAGGAGGGGCATCCGCATGAAAGCGACAAAAGGTGAAAAAGTTTTCTACGCAGTTAATTATGTTGTACTCGGGGCAATTGCCTTAACCTGTTTACTGCCATTTATTCATATCATAGCGCTATCAATGAGTGAGCGTTCGGCCGTAGATTCGGGACATGTCTTCTTCTGGCCGGTAGGCTTGCAGTTTACGGCATATAAGGTTTTCTTTCTAACAAGTCCGGCTTTCTCTGCTTTTAAAAATAGCATTATCATTACAATTATCGGTGTTGCACTTAGTATGGCGGGAACGGTATTGGCAGCCTATCCGTTGTCGAGAAGCTATTTGATAGGACGACGCAAATTTGTGCTTGCCATGGTGTTTACAATGTTGTTCTCAGGAGGGTTGATCCCTACTTATCTCGTTGTAAAGAACCTATCTTTAATCGACTCCTATTGGTCTCTGTGGCTCACCGGGTTTATCAGCACCTATAATATGCTGCTCATGAAAAGCTACTTTGAAAATATACCGCATGAAGTGGAAGAAGCAGCGCGAATTGACGGATGCAGCGACGTGTCGCTCCTCATTCGAATCGTATTGCCGCTATCGCTTCCGATGCTGGCTACTTTAGCCTTGTTCTATGGAATTAACTATTGGAATGCATTTATGAGCGTTCTGATGTACATCAATAATAGTGACATGCAGAATTTGACGGTCGTTGTCCAAGCGATGCTGCAAAAGAACGATATCTTGAATTCACCTTCCCTGGTATCAGAGGAGCAGCAAATGGTTGCTACGGAAATGGTCAAATCTGTCGGCGTTGTCGTTATGGTTGTCCCGATGCTGATCGTTTATCCGTTTCTGCAAAAATATTTTGTCAAAGGCGTTATGCTTGGTTCTGTTAAGGGTTAAACCAAATGGGGTTCCACGTTTACCAAAACTTTTCAATATAAACAGGAGGGTTTGCGCATGAAAAGAAAGTTGTGGATGGGAATGACAATAGGGGTTGTAGCATTAGGAGCAACGCTTGTTGGTTGCAGCAGCGACAAGAAAGAAGGAGCAGCAGCAGGTACTACGGCTACGAATGCTCCAAAGGAGTCAGCAGCTGCCAAACGCGGAAATGTTACCGTTTCCATGTATGATCGGGGAGGGGTTCCTGCGTCAGAGGGGAACTACGAGGAAAATCGTTGGAGCAAATGGATCAATCAAAACGGTCCTGTGAATGTGAAATACATTCCTGTCCTCCGAAGCGAGTCTACGAAAAAATTGAATGTTCTTTTTGCCTCCGGTTCTGCGCCTGATATTGTGAACGAGTACAACACGCCGTTTCGTAACAGCCTATACGATCAAAAGCAGCTGCTTCCCATTGACGACATCTTAAAATACATGCCTGAGTACCAGAAGTTGCTGGACCAGTATCCTCAGTTGAAGAAAGCGGGGACGAAACCGGACGGCAAGCTGTATGAAGTCGGTAAAGTAAAAGAAGCAGTCATACAGCACATGTTATTGATTCGTACCGACTGGTTGAAAAAGCTGAATTTGAGCATGCCGACAACAACGGAAGAACTTATGAAAGTAGCCAAAGCATTTGCTGAGCAAGATCCTGACGGCAATGGCAAGAAAGATACGTACGGGATGAATATGAGCTACTATTCTGAACAAGCCATCAACGAGATTTTCGGTGAAAATTCGTCAAAAGATTTGATTGCCTGGGGAACTAAGGATGGAAAAGTAATCCCTCTGTGGGACAATCAGTTGGCCTCCCTGACCTTCAAGAAGAAGCTCTATGACGATGGCATTATCGATAAAGATTACATCAATGATAAAGACGGTGCAAAGGCAAGACAAGACTTCCTGAATGGTAAAATCGGCATTTACGTTAAATTTTCCGGCGGCGTGTATGATCTTGTTATGAACGACTTTGCTACACTGAAGAAAAATATGGCAGGCGCGGAAATTGCTCCGTTAGGCTACCCGCAATCGCCGCTTGGAACATTTACCGGTGGTGTTGATAATCCTGTGCAAATGACGACTGTTGTGAGCGCCAAGGCGAAGGAGCCGGAAGCTGTCGGCCGCTATCTTGATTTCATGATGAAACCGGAAACCGCTTTGAAGATTACTAACGGAGACGAAGGGACACATTGGAAGAAGAGCGCCAATGGCTGCCGTGAGACCATCGATCCAACGAAATCGAAAAATGAAGTCGGCTACGCTTTAGACTACGAAATGTTCTACTCTTCAGGAACAGATAAGTGCAACTTTACGATAAACGGATTTAATACTGCAGTACCAGAACAGAAAGTCGGTTCGGACATGTATAAAGAACTTCAGAAAATTTATTTCGATTCGCAAAGACAATACCCTGGAATGACTCATGGGGAACATATGCCGGTCTATCCTGCTGATCTCCAAACTCTTAATACAACAATTCTTAAAGAGCAAAACGACATTTTTGTTAAGGCCATCATCAGCGGTGCGAAATACAGCCCGGAACAAGCGATTAAAGACGCACAAGCGGCATGGGATAAAGCCGGCGGCAAGCAGCTTGAAGACTTTATGAACAAATGGTATGCGGAAAATAAAGATAAAGCGTTCCTTGCTAAGGATATTATGGCAATTGCGAGACAGCAAATGGAGCAAGTGAAGTAACTGATTAAATGAGGGAGCTGGACATGGATATGCGAGTGCCTGCCCATGCAGACATCGCTAAGATGTTCAGCTTCATTCATTATTCGTCAGCTTAGAGTCGGTGATCGCATTATGGGGGGAACTAGGAATGAATAAGGTTAAGGTAGCTATCATTGGCTGTGGCGGCATTGCAACAGGTAAACATTTACCCAGCTTAAGTAAAATTGAGCAAGTAGAAATTATTGGTTTTTTTGATGTCGTGCTTGAACGCGCTCAGCAAGCAGCAGAGAAGTTTGGTGCTCCCGGAGCGAAGGTGTTTGAGAACTATTATGAGCTTCTTGCTGATGCTTCGATTGACGTCGTTCATATCTGCACCCCGAATGATTCGCATGCAGAGATTTCTATCGCAGCTATGGAAGCAGGCAAACACGTCATGTGTGAAAAACCGATGGCCAAAACGGCTGCCGATGCTCGGCGTATGGTTGAAGCTGCCAAGCGTACAGGTAAGAAGCTGACCATTGGCTACAATAATCGCTTCCGTGCGGATAGTCAGTATTTGAAGAAAGTGGTTGAAGACGGCGATCTAGGCGACATTTATTTTGCCAAAGCGCATGCTGTTCGCAGGCGTGGGGTTCCGACTTGGGGTGTATTTCTGGATGAAGACAAACAAGGCGGAGGCCCGCTGATCGACATCGGTACGCATGCGCTCGATTTGACGCTGTGGATGATGAATAACTATGAACCTAAGGTGGTGCTTGGCACCGCTTATCATAAGCTTTCACGGAAAGAAAATGCCGCTAATTCCTGGGGTCCTTGGGATCCTGAGAAATTCAAAGTGGAAGACTCCGCATTTGCGATGATCGTGATGAAAAACGGTGCGACCGTGATGGTGGAGGCGAGTTGGGCCTTGAATACATTGGATACGAAGGAAGCTAAATGTACGCTTTGCGGTACAGAAGGCGGAGCCGACATGCAGGATGGCTTACGCATAAATGGTGAAAACCACAGTCGTTTATACGTCAATCAGCTGCAATTCGATGCCAAAGGTGCAGACTTCTACGAGGGTAAAAAAGAGAGCATGTCGGATAAAGAAATCCGTACATGGATTGATGCTGTAATGAACGATAAGCAGCCTATTGTAACGCCTGAGCAATCGTGTGTAGTTTCTGAAATTCTTGAAGCCATTTACGAATCCAATAGAACGGGAAAAGCGGTCTATTTTGACTAAAATAACCCGAAATGAGGCCATTCTTTCATGATTAGAGTAGCGATGTTGAGCTTTTGGCATGTTCATGCAAAGGATTATGCACGTCTAGCCGCCGAGCACCCGGGTACCGAAATTGTGGCTGTATGGGATGAAGTTCCCGAACGAGGAAGGCAAAAGGCAGAGGAGCATGGCGTTAGCTTTTATGCCGATTTGCATGCGCTTCTGGCTAATCCGGATATCGACGCTGTAATTGTGGATACTCCTACGAATCGGCATCGGGATGTCATCATCGCAGCAGCCAAAGCGGGTAAGCATATCTTCACAGAGAAAGTTATAGCCACCACGACGAAGGAATGTAATGAGATATTGGCTGCGGTTGAGACAGCTGGGGTTAAGCTAACGGTTTCTCTCCCTCGGCTATATACCTGGTTCACACAAGCTGCACATAACTTCATTCGGGGTGGTCAGCTTGGCACTATAACAACGGTTCGTATACGGCTTGCTCATAACGGAGCGTTGCGAACTGAGAAAAATCCGAATGGTTTACTCCCGTCCCATTTCTTTAATTTAGAGGAGTGCGGAGGAGGGGCATTGATGGATCTTGGCTGTCATCCGATGTACTTGACACGCTTATTCCTAGGCTTACCAGAAAGTGTTAGTGCAAGCTTCGGCTATATCACGGAGCGAGAAGTTGAGGATAGTGCGATAGCGACTTTACGTTATCCTAATGGAGCTATAGGCATTGTTGAAGCGGGATTCGTGAACAACTACTCCCAATTTGATATTGAGGTGCAAGGAACGGAAGGCAGCCTCATGTACACAAGAACGGATGATAAGCTTTTAGTCCGAAGCCACAAGCTGGAAGGTAAAGGAGCAACCGGATGGCAAGAAGTCACCGATCTGCCAGCGAATCTCCCTTCTCCCTTTGAACAATGGGTGACACATATTCGAAATGGGACGACAGCATCTGAAAATATACAAATAGCCCTTGATTTGACCCGTTTAATGGAAGCTTCGACTTTATCGGCACGCTCAGGTGCTGTATGTAGGCTGAGTGACCTGGCGGAATAAAGAGACTTTCTTGAAGAAAGGCCAGATCATTCCCTGCAAAGAAATAAGGGTAATCTGGCTTTTCTTTTTCTAAATGATGAAAACAATGCTCTAAGGAGGAACGGACATGCTGGACAAAGGGGAATACTCATTTTCTACCTGCTGGAATATTAAAAAGCATTCGATTGGAAGGAACATGATAGAGGAGATCAAGGAGCTCGGTTTTCGTCAGGTGGAACTGAACTATAACGTGACGGAAGAGATGATGAAGACGATTGAGCCGATGATCGAAAAAGGGGAAATTGGTGTATCCAGTGTGCACAATGTGTTTCCTTTCATCAATGACAAGGATTACGATACGGATTCTGTCATGCTCGGTTTCGATGATGAGGTGAAGCGCAAGCGATCCGTGGAGCTATTAATTCGGTCTATGGAATACGCGAACCGCTATGGAGCGAAGGCCGTTGTCGTACATCCAGGCGAAGTTCCTTTCGAATATAACATTGATTTGGATTTGAAAAAGCTTTACAGGGATCACGGGAAGGATTCACCGGAGTATCAAAAGCTTTGGAAGATCATGTCCGAAAGACGGGAGCGGTTGAGTCCGCTCTACACCAAGCGAATTCAAGACAGTCTGGAGGAAGTGAGCGAGCATGCAGCCAAACAAGGATGGTCTGTAGCCATCGGCATCGAAACGCGCTCAAGATCTTATCAGATGCCGACCTTAATGGAGGCGAAAACCATTTGCGATAACCTGAAAGGCAGTCCGGTTTACTTATGGTACGACATCGGTCATGCCATGATGATGGATCGGATGGGATTGTACGATAATCTCAAGGAGCTGCAGGAAGTGAAGCGCTATATTTATGGCGTACACATCCATGAAACGTTAGAGCTGTCCGATCACTGGTGTCCTTATATACACAGTAAAGATCTGCAATACTTTGATCATTTTCTGGAGGCGATTGATTTTGCCAAAGTCAAAGTGTATGAACTGAAGGCTTTTTGCGAGCCGGATGAAATTGATGAAAGTCACAGGCTTATTACGAGTAAAATTGCAGCTATGAAAGGTTAAAAGGTGATCAGCATGGACGCTACTTATAAACAGTTGGTACACATTTATGACGAACATTCAGCAGCTACGCTGCAGCGGCAGGTGCTTGATTCTACATCCAAATATTACGGTGGTATCATCGATGAAACGGGCATTGCGCGTGCCAACCATCTCAGCACGCCGAGCGTTTTGGCCGTATGGGCTTCCGCATTAGTTAATCCAGATTCACGTTACTATCATGATGAGACACTCTTGGCCGCTTTCGACAAAGCAGCTGATTTTATTTTGAACCGCCAACATGCCGACGGTACGATATCGTTAGGTTCAACCAATTATAATTCCCCTCCAGATACAGCCTTTGTCGTAGGCGGAATTACACAAATTTATCAACTGCTTGAGACGCATGACTGGGCGGCTGTGAAGCCTGCATCCGCTAAACTGAGGCTTTTCCTAGAGCGTACAATCCCTGCTATGCTGACAGGCGGATGTCATACACCGAACCATCGCTGGGTTATTACAGCGGCACTTTCGCTGCTGTATGAGATTTTCCAAATGCCGGAGCTGGTAGCTAGAGCGGAAGAATGGTTGGCAGAAGGTATGGATATCACACAGGATGGCGAGTGGACGGAGCGCAGCAACGGCATCTATAACGCCGTCAGCGATATTGCCTTATACCATACGGGGCGTGTGCTTAACCGTCCAGAATTATTAGAATGTGTGCGCCGCAATCTGCGCATGATGGTGTATTTGATCCATCCATCCGGAGAGGTGGTAACCGATTATTCCGGACGCCAGGATTTCGGGCAGACGTTCGATATGGCGACTTATTTCCTGATTTATCGTCTAATGGCTGCACATGATAAAGATCCGTTGTTCGCTGCGATGTCAGACTACGCAGGCACCTTTATTAAGCGTCCTGAGGCGGTAAATAATAATGCGCTCTTGGGTTTATTGCTGTATCCCGAAGCAGATATTTCCGATTTGGAGCGTACTCCGCTTCCTGATCGTTATGTCCAAGTAATCAATGAGCACCATCCGATCAATGAGCATTTAACGCAGATCGATGGCGTGGGTCACCATATGAAAATTGAACACAGCAGCATGCACTTAGCCTTCGGCGCTCCGCTTGTGCGCATTCGAGAGCTTGATCAGAGCGTGACGATTATGCCGCAAACGCCGTCATTCTTCTCCCTTCGCCATGGAAAAGTTAGGCTGCTAGGCATTAAGTTGTCTACATCTTTCTCACCTGGGATTGTGAAGTTCGCACATCTAACTGCGGAGGAAGGCGTTTATAAGCTAGGAATCGTATTGGAAAAAGGATATAACGGACCGATTCCGCGACAATTTCTGCCGGAGTCTGCGGAGAGATCGACACTCAGTCCATGGTACTTGCTTCCGCATCAGCATCGGCCAATGACACATCTGCAAACCCTTGAGTTTCAAGCAGAAATTACACAAGGAGATGCGGAATGGAAGATTCGTATCCTTTCCGATGAGCGAGAAGATGTTTTCACGCAGTTATCCTTTATTTTTGGAGATGAGGGTACGGTTAGCGGCAGTGATCTCGCCCAAGCCGAGGCAGGGAAATATTTCTTGAAAAATGGATCTATGAAATATGCGGTGGATGAAGATGCGATTGAGATTTCAACAGGCGCCTACGAGCATTTGCTGCCTGTGCTTCGTGAAGACCAACATCCGACCGGCTGCAAATACGTCCATGTGAACCTGGTGACGCCGTTCGACCGAACATTTACGGTTCGCCTGCTGTAGAAAGGAAGGTCGAGATGACGACTTATTTTAATGAACAAGAAAGTATACAGTCTCGCTTAGGAGACGATGACAATCGAACATTGAAGGTACTTGCGGACCGCTATATAGGGGCCAATCCGCCTGTCCCATTTGCTTTCCGGGCTTTTTACCGATCTGGCGTTTTGCAAAACGAGGATGGAATGTTTGATTTAAATCTGGGACGTAGATTTCCCGAAGCAAGACCCGGCCAATTTTCGTATGCCTATGGTTTAGTATGGAGTGATGGTGAACGAAATCTGGATGTGTTGTTCCGCTGTTTGGGGCCGATTGAGTTCTATTTCAATGATGAGCGTGCCTATCGCTCCAACGTGATCGATGAAATTAAGCCAGATGCTAGCGTTAAGCTTAATCTGAACTTTGTGAAAGGCTGGAACCGACTCTTCATCAAAGCTAAGCATACGGCTGCGGGCTTCGGCTGCTTGTTCGGATCTGATGAAGCCAAGGTACGGATTCTGAATGTGCTTACTCCGTTTGCCGAAAGGCAAGGACAGGCGGGATGGGTGTACTCTGCACCAGTCGACACGGATCTATTCGAGGGCAGTCCGCTGCCAGATGGTTTGGCGTCAGAGAAAGAGTATGGGCTGCGCTGGTTGCCGACTTGTGAGTGGAGTGAGGGTGATCTTGCGAAGCCTGTTTGCGAGCGTTTATTCGGCTTACAGCCTGGTAAGCAAGCGTACGCGTGGACGAAGCTGAACAAAGTAAGCTCAGGTGAAGAACCCTGCCTGTTGAAGGGCCATACGGCAGGTCCGTTAACCGTTTGGCTGGATGGGAGGCAGGTATTGGAGCTAGAGAAAGAAGGCAGCTTTCAGGTGGAAGTGCCGCTTTCTTTTGGCAAACATGATCTGTTAATCCGCAGTATTTGTGGTAATAACGCTTGGGGTTACACACTACATGCCTATGTTAAGGGAGAGGTTGTCCCTTTAAGCGCTCCTCAGAAGGTTCACGGATCAGATGAGCCGTGGTTATATGTGGGGCCACTGGATTCCAGCATTGAGTTAGCGTATGAGGAATTAATAAGAACCGATCGCATTTATGCAAAAAGTTCAGAGTCAGACGCTGCAGGTGACAAGACGTACTGGCAGTTAGACCGTCCAGACGCCTGGATACGTCCTTATTATGAGAATGCCATGCTGAGCAATAAGTGGACCGTCGGCAACGTCACGAATTATGCCCGTTGGGATTATCCGCTTGGCGTTACCATTTATGGGCTGCTGCAAGCAGGTCGGTTGTTGGAGCGGTCTGATATTATCGGGTATGCCCTCGATCATGTTCAAAGCTGCACTGACATGTTCGAATACTCCTTATGGGATCGAGAGAAGTACGGGTTCCCGGCGATCAATCAACAGTTAGTCATGATGAAAATGCTGGATAACTGCGGTTCCTTTGGTTCCGCGATGTTAGAAGCTTATCAGGAAGACAAGGATCCGGGCTTCTTGCCGATAGCGCAGCGAATTGCCGACTTCATACTCGTGAGGTTGGAGCGTAAGGAAGATGGTGCCTTTTATCGGATATGTCAGGATGAATATTCGGAAAATACGATGTGGGCCGATGACCTCTACATGAGCACGCCGTTTCTCTGCCGCTATGCGGGGATAACCGGCAGCAGCGAGGCACTGGATGAAGCAGCGAAGCAATTTCTGTTATTCCGCAAGTATTTATACATGCCGGATCAGCGCATCATGTCGCATGTCTTTGATTTCAAATACGGCATGGCTACCGGCATTCCTTGGGGGCGTGGGAATGGTTGGACACTTTTCTCGCTGACAGAGGTGCTGGAGGTTCTGCCCGAAGAGCATGAAGCTCGCCCGGAGTTAGTGCATTTCTTTAACGAACTGTGCGCGGGATATGCCGATCTGCAAGCTGAAAGCGGGCTGTGGCATCAGGTGTTGAACGATCCCGACGCCTATCAGGAAGCTTCGTGTACCGCAATGTTCGCCTATGCGTTTGCGAGAGGCGTGCGATTCGGCTGGCTGGAGCAGCCTGATCGGTTCATCAACGCTTCGCTGAAAGCATGGGACGGTTTGACCCGTCTGGCCATCGACGCTCAGGGCAACGTGCATGGCGTTTGCAGCGGCTCGCGGTATGCTTTTACCGCTGATTATTATAAAAAAGACCTGCTCACCGTAACCAATGACAACCACGGGGTTGGCATTATGATGCTGGCTGGCACAGAAGTAGTGAAGCTGAAGCGATGGCTGTCGCAGCCGCTTGAAGTGATGCATAAATGACGACTGTAAGCAGTGTGTGGCAAATTAGTCATTTGGATTTGATCGTAAGAATGGTATTGGCGGTCGTTCTGGGTGGTTTGATTGGTCTTGAACGGGAATTGAACAATCATGCAGCGGGCTTTCGTACTCACATCTTAGTTTGTTTAGGCTCCGCCACCATCATGCTGCTGTCGGAGTACGGATTCTCTGATTTTGTAAATGAACCCAACGTCCGCATAGACCCGTCCCGCTTGGCTGCACAGGTTGTCAGCGGCATCGGCTTTCTTGGCGCAGGCGCGATATTGCGAAACGGCAGTGTTATTAAAGGGTTGACTACTGCTGCTTCCGTTTGGTTGGTAGCGGCTATCGGTTTGAGCGTAGGTGCGGGCTTTATTACCGGGGCGTTGGTATGCACCTTTTTAGTACTCATCAGTCTGTATCTCCTGAATAAGTGGGAGAAGCATTTCCTAAGGCATCGCCGAACTCACGAAATAGAGATCATGATCAATGAACATCCCGGCTTTCTCAGCTTGGTTACCTCCCGTTTTGGTGAACAGGGTATCCAAGTCACCAATCTAAAGATGATGCCAGGAAGTGAATCTTCCCTCGTATCAGGTAATACTGGAAATACCCCAATGATGCACTTGATCTTCAGCTTAAGATGTCCGAAGCACGAGAAGCTGCTTGCAGCATACGAACAAATTGCCGCTCTAGACATCGTCGTTAGGATGGAAGCTGCGAACTTTATTTTTCATAAAAAGGTGGCCTAAGAAAAGGTAGGCTTGTGCTTCTGGCTTTTTGGATCTCTGATCTCTTCGATCAGAGATCTTTTTCCTTTTTTCCGAGGGATAATCGGAAGCTAGCGATTACCAATGTTGTAAATTCTACAACAATTGACGCGCTCAAGGGCTATTTTGCGAGTTGAAGTTGATCACTAGATTTTAGCGGAACGTAGAAGCCTTATTTTGCTCAAAACCGCGTATTTCACGTTTTCGCGGAACGAGGAGCCTCTATTTCCCGCTTTCGAGGTGTAAAAACCGGTAAAACGCCAAAATAGCGCCCCCACGTTCCGCGTACCGGTCCGGCATCGGCATAATCACCGAAATAGCAGCTGCTCGTTCCCAATGATCCGCAGATTAGCAGCTTATATGTCCGAAATCACTCCACAGAGTTGGATTTGACCAGCTGTTTATCAGTATTTGAACAGATTCCTATTTTCTTTTTACCTGCCCTCGCACCAAACTTTTCTGCTATACACTCCGATAACGGAGCACGTCATATGGTTTACAACAGGTCAAATAATTAATGTTCACCCACCAGTGAACCTATTCTTGATTATTTACCTGCCCTCGCATTCAACTTTTATACAAAAATAAAAAACGTAAGAGAACATTATTTTCATTCTTGGGGGTGGCGTCATAGGCGTCATGATTGTTTTTACAACAGTCCCCGGCGTATTGGCCTATGGGATGTGCAGGATCGCATTTTGACGATGGGTCCTGATTTAAGACACCACCATGTAGAACTAGATTGGATGAATGAATCGACGGTCTCCGTTATTTAAGTATTGGGCGAATGGTAATTTCGAGGGAATTATGGTTGATAAGAAATTATTGGCCTGAGCGGGCATTTTGCATATTAAGATGAGAGTTCCTGATATCGTTGAGGAGGCAAGTTTCCGCGTTCCATATAACGTTAGCGATGGAAAACATCGTTACAGAGAGAAGCTGCGTTATCTGCACAAGCCGTCAGACACACCAAAAAGCCCGCTAAGCCAAGAAACGGCTTAACGGGCTTTTTCACGAATTAGGAGTTAATTAGGTACTGGTTAACCGTCGCCTTAATCAATTCCAAACGGCCGGATTGGTTCACGATGTTGTTGCTGTTCTCAAGCGCATAAGCTTCAAGCGTCTTGAAATCCGCTTTTCCGGACACAATATCGGCGCCGATGCCGGATTTGAAGGAAGCATAGCGCGTGTCAAGGATGTTATCGAATACGCGGTCTTCGATCAATTTGGCAGCGACTTCTAAGCCGCGAGCGAAGGAGTCCATACCTGCGATGTGGGAGTAGACGACATCGATAGGCTCGAAGGAAGTACGGCGAACCTTGGCGTCGAAGTTCACGCCGCCGCGGCCGATGCCGCCTTCGTTCAGGAGGATTTCGTACATCGCGAGTGTCGTCGAGTACAAGTCTGTCGGGAACTCGTCGGTATCCCAGCCGAGCAGCAGGTCGCCTTGGTTCGCATCGATGGAACCAAGAACACCGTTGATGCGCGCGACGCGAAGCTCGTGCTCAAAAGTATGACCAGCAAGCGTGGCATGGTTCGCTTCCAGGTTTAATTTGAAATACGGCAGCAAGTCGTATTTTTGCAAGAAAGATAGCGTCGTAGCCGCATCGAAGTCGTATTGGTGCTTGGACGGCTCTTTTGGCTTAGGCTCGATCAGGAATTGACCGTCGTAGCCGATTTCTTTGGCATAATCAACCGCCATGTGCAGGAAGCGAGCAAGGTTATCAAGCTCCAGGCCGAGGTCCGTGTTAAGCAGCGTCTCGTAGCCTTCGCGTCCGCCCCAGAAAACGTAGTTTTCCGAGCCAAGCTCTTTGGCATGATCCAAGGCTTTCTTCACTTGGGCAGCAGCGTAAGCAAATACGTCTGCATTATTCGTCGTAGCAGCACCGTGAACGAAGCGCGGGTTAGTGAACATATTAGCTGTATTCCAGAGCAGCTTTTTGCCGCTGGATGTCATTTTGTCTTTGATCAGGGCAACGATCTCGTCGAGGTTCTTGTTCGTTTCTTGCAGCGTGCTGCCCTCAGGCGCGATATCGCGGTCATGGAAAGCGAAGTAGTCGACGTTCAAAATGTTCAACAGCTCAAAGCAAGCGTCGACGCGAGCTTTGGCCAGCTCAAGGCCGGAGTATTGATCCCATGCGCGGATCGCTGTGCCACTACCAAAAGGATCGGAGCCATTAGCGGAAAAAGAGTGCCAGTAAGCGATTGCAAAACGCATGTGCTCGCGCATTGTTTTGCCTAAAATAACTTGATCAGGATTATAAAATTTAAAAGAAAGCGGGTTCGTCGATGTGCGGCCTTCGTACTTAATCGGTTGAATGTTGTCAAAGTAGCTCATGAATTCAGCCTCCATTAATTAAGGTATAAGTGCTTATGAAGTCATCATAGCACCAAATGAATAGTTTGTAAATTCATTAAACAAACTTAGTTAATGCGTGAAAATGTCTTTCATGTTAAAATCAGTTCATTAGAAAAGAGCGACAAGCAATTAGAGCAGTGTGGGGGCAAACATGAAGCAAACAGGCGATTTGAATCTCGTAAAAAAAATAAATAAATCCATCGTACTACACCATATTCGCACGAATTCACCAATATCCCGTGCACGGATTGCGGAAATTACGGGGCTTACAAAGGCGACGGTATCGAGTCTTGTTAACGAATTGATCGAGAGCAGCGTCGTCGAAGAGATTGGCGTAGGTGAATCAAGCGGCGGGCGTAAGCCGATGATGCTGCTTTTTAATGGGACGGCTGGTTATGCCATCGGGGTAGACCTAGGCGTTAATGATATTCTCGCGGTGCTGACGGATTTAAGCGGTAAGATCATCCGCGAAGTAAGAGTACAGCATGACAATGCTTCAGTCGAAAAGGTCGTCCAGCTGTTGAAAACGACCATCCGCGGGCTTATAGAAAGCGCGCCGGAGAGCGTCTACGGTATTATCGGTATCGGCATCGGTGTGCCGGGTATTTGTGATGAGAGCGGCAATCTGCTGTTCGCGCCGAATCTTGGCTGGGAGAACGTGCCTTTGCAGCAGCAAATTGAGGAGACGTTCAACATTCCGGTTGTTATTGATAATGAAGCGAATGCAGGAGCTGTGGGGGAGAAACAGTTCGGAGCCGGTAAAGACACGGCGAATCTGGTGTATGTGTCAATCGGCATCGGGATCGGAGCTGGGATCATCATTAAGGGCGAGCTGTACCGCGGGGCGACCGGCTTCTCTGGTGAGATCGGGCACATCTCGATCCAGCACGACGGGCCCAAGTGCAGCTGCGGCAGCTTGGGCTGTTGGGAGCTGTATGCGTCGGAGCACGCGCTCCTTACACAGGCGCGCCGTGAGCTTAACGATGACGCTGCGGATCTAGAGGTTTTGCTGAACAAAGCTGAAGCTGGAGATCTTAAGGTGATCGCACTTTTTGAGCGCCTCGGTTACTATCTTGGTGTGGGCGTAGTCAATATAATCAACGGGTACAATCCCGAATATATTATTCTCGGCGGCCGCTTAGCCAGCGCTGAGAGATGGCTGATGAAACCGCTGTTGGCTTTGCTCGAGAAGCGTTCCCTGCCGCATCCGCGCAAGCAGTTAAAAGTGGCGTTCAGCGAGCTGAGCGATCGGTCGACGGTGCTCGGGGCGGCATCTTTTGCGGTGGCCACATTTTTCGTGGAGACAACGGTTTCGGTTGATCGGAACTAAGAAAAGTGGGAATTCCCGCCATATGATTGACCGAAGGATGGTCACTTTTGTACAATGAGAAAAGTGCCAAAAATTCGAGAACAAAGGACGGGAACCAACGATGTTTCTACGTTCACTAGTGATGTGCTGCTACCTCATGGGAGCATATTGGGCTTCCTACCATTTCCCATCAATGAAGATGGTGTTTTATCCGACGCTTGGGGCATTCTGCTTTCTTTTTATGCACCGGGTAGACCAAATTAAGGACATTGGACGCATCACGATGGGTGCAATCATAGCCGTGACATTAGGCAGCACCATGTTTGCGATAAGCCATGGCGCCATATCATTTTTCATAACAGCAATAATTACCATCTCTCTCATCCAGTGGTTCAAATGGAACGCGGCGCCGATTTTGTCCGTTTCGTTCATTCCCTATTTTGCGCATTCAGTCTCATTCTGGGCACTGCCTGCAGCCGTCTTCGTTTCTCTTCTGGGGCTGGTGGGATCGATTTGGCTCATCGGCAAGTTGGAGCAGTTGAATTGGTTTGCCAGATTAACACTGGCACTTACGCCGCTTCGCACGAAGCTGGAACCTTTAAAAAAAGAGATGTAGCTGGTTAGCAGCTAGCAATCATAAACAAAAAAGCGATCAGCAGGTGAATGCTGTCGCTTTTTTTCATATGAAGGAGAATGGAAATGAAACTGCACAAAGGAGAAATCCTATTTCGCCAAGGAGACACGGGTCCACTGTACCAACTCCAAACCGGTCTTTTGAAAATAGTCCGTGCTCATGAGGACGGGAATACGACACTCGTGAATATAATTGTGCCAGGAGAGACGATTCCACATCATTCGCTCATTAGTCCAAGTCCTTACTACGGTACTGCGATAGCGCTTGTCACTTGTGATATTGAGGTGCTTCCTGCTGCGCAGTGGTACGAGGAGCTGGAACGCAGCCCGGAGCATTTCCGCACGATTGCGCGACAATTACAGGATAAACTGCGCATGATGCAGCAGCGAATTGATCAACTGACATCAGTGACTCCAGCGGCCAAGCTGATGAAGCTCGAAAGCTGGTTCCAACACTACTCGGGAGCCTCGAAGCTGACAGACGTGCTAACGCAGGAGGAAATCGGTCAGTTCATCGGGCTTCGCCGAGAGACCGTGAATCGTCTACTGAGGGAGAACGTAAAACCATAATACAGGCGAAATTAGACCGCCAATCCGTTTACAGAGTGCCCGCAGGACCAAAAAATTCATAGTGGCGATCCGAGTCGGGAACACCCCATTCACGGAGCGCTTGGTTCACTGCTTTCATAAACGGTACGGGGCCGCAGAAATAAAAGCTAGCATCCACAGTCGGTACAATGCTTTGAAGCCACGGCAAATCGATATATCCTTCTTTTTGAAAAGCTTGCTCAGCTGCATCGGCTTCCGTCGGTTTCTCATAGCACCAGGCAACAGTCACCTGCGGATGATGCACGGCGAGTTCTTCAACTTCCCTGCGCAGCGCGTGATGCTGACCGTTCTGAGCTGCATGGATAAAGGTAACCTGACGATTCGGCGACGTGGTTGTAAGGGTATGAAGCATGCTGACCATTGGTGTCAGCCCAACACCGCCGCTGATAAGTACGACAGGCCGAGTATCCTTTTGATCCAGTGTAAAATCGCCAGCAGGCGCGGACAACCACAGCACATCGCCTTCTTGCACCTGGTTGTGCAGATAGACCGAAGCTTTGCCTGCAGGAACAACAGGATTGTGATCCTCGCGCTTTACAGAGATCCGATAGTAAGGCTGACCGGGTGCATGCGAGAGGCTGTACTGCCGAATATGGGTATGTTCTTCCCCAGGAATCTGAATTCGGATACTCACATACTGCCCCGGTTCAAATGCTGCGAGTGCGCCTCCATCTTGGGGTGTCAGGTAGAAGGAAGTGATAACGTCGCTTTCTTTGTTTTTGCGTACGATTCTGAACGGTCTGAAATCCTTCCAACCACCGGGTTGTTGCTCAGACGTATCATACATCTCGGCTTCAATACTGATAAAAGCATCCGCTATGACCCCATAGGCTTCAGCCCAAGCTTGAAGAATTTCTTCGGTTGCTGCATCACCAAGCACTTCTTTGATGGCTGCAAGCAAATGTTGGCCGACAATCGGATAATGCTCCGCCTTGACGCCCAGGCTGCGATGCTTATGGGCAATTTGTTTCACAGCAGGCAAAATGGCCTCGAGTCGATCAATATGCAGGGCTGCCGCATACACGGCGTTGGCTAGAGCGGTTTGCTGCCGGCCTTGTTTTTGATTCGCATGATTGAATATATTCAGCAGCTCGGGGTGATCTGTGAACAACCTGTCATAGAAACGTTTAGTTATCGTTACACCGTGAACTTCCAGTACGGGGACTGTTGATTTAATAACTCGGATGGTTTGTTCGGTTAACATAAAGGATCGCCTCACTTCACATAGATTAACTTGATGCCTTAAGTATAGTGAACAAGACGATGGAGCCTGTGTGATTATAATCACAGTGAATAGCAACAATCTGTGACGTAGGCATGATGCTGAATCCGAGGTATACTGGATAAAATAAACAAATACAGGAGTACATATCGATGCCTGATTGGTCTTATCACGCGATATTTCGTCCGTTGCTATTTCGACTGCCGGGGCGCATAGCCCGGAACTCAACCCTTCATGCGATAGGCGGATTAAGCCGTGTCCCAGGCGGAACGTTCGTGATCAAAACAATGGGTCACATGGAGCTGTCGCCGATCCTCGAGGATGATCTGGCGGGGGTGCCGATTCAGTGTCCCATCGGCCTGAGCGGTACGCTTGATCCTCACGGGACCGCGCACAAAGCGCTGGCCCAGTTCGGGTTTGGCTTCATCGAGATCGGACCTGTGACGGTCCGAGCAGTACGTAACGACGCGCCGATTGAGCGGGACGTGGTGCATGAAGCCATCGTATACCCCGATGGCTATGTCAATGACGGCGCGGACGCCATCGCCGCGCGCCTGCGCAAGGGCACGGGGCATCGCCTGCCGCACTTCGTGCGGCTGCGGCCGATGCCGGGCAGTTCGCCGCGCGAGGCGCTTCTCGAGCAGCAGGAGCTGCTCGAGAAGCTGGCGCCGTACGCGGCGGGGTTCTACATCGATGGCCTCGCCGAAGGCTGGCCATCGGAAGAAGCCATAGCGTACCTCCGCGAGGTACGCCAGCTCGCATTAGAAGCGGCCCCGGGGAAGCCGCTGCTGCTCTATCTACCGCAGCCATATCCCATCGGGATGCTGCGTGAACTCACCGACACCGCCGAGAGCTTCAGCGGTGTCGTCGTCGGCGAAGCGCTGCGCGAGCCGAGCACACGCCGCGAACGCGTCGGCGGCGGTGCGGAGGCGCTCACCGCGCAGCTGAGCCAGGTCCGGCTGCTCCGCAAGTCGCTTGGCGAGCGGAGCACGATTGTTGCGGCTGGCGGCGTTCATCAGCCGCAGGATGCACTAGAGCTGTTGGCAGCCGGAGCGAATAGCGTCCAGCTGCACAGCGGGCTGGTGTACGCGGGGCCAGGGCTGCCCAAGCGAATCAATGAACCGATCATTCATGAGCGCATCAAGCAAACAGCTGAGCCCCAGCCGCCTTCGTTTTGGGCTAATTGGGGCTGGATGAGCCTGCTGGGTATCGGCATGATGATTGGTGGTGTACTCGCATGGCTTATTGCGGCCACAAGCGTCCTCTTGCCTTACGACGAAACTTTTCTTGGCGTGAGCCGAAGTGTCATAAATCGATTTAATGGGCATATTATACATTTCATGTCCCATGACCGCATTACTTTAGCCGGAACGATGATTTCGATCGGTATCTTTTATTATCAACTGGCTCGTCATGGCTTGCGTTGCGGGCTTCACTGGGCGCGAACTGCGGTAGTTACTTCGTGTGCGGTGGGGTTCAGCAGCTTTTTCCTTTATCTCGGCTATGGCTATTTTGATCCTCTTCATGCCGCAGCTGCGGCTGTGCTCCTTCCGATGCTGCTGTTGACCTTGCGCGGATTGAAAGATCATCCCTCCCGGAAAAAACCAGGCGCTTTGAATGATTCTGTTTGGCTCAGAGCGCAGTGGGGGCAATGCTGCTTCGTTGTGCTCGGATTTGGTTTAGCAATCGGAGGCTTGACGATATCTTTCGTCGGTATCACTACCGTGTTCGTACCGACAGATTTATCCTATCTCGGCCTGACAGTCCAGCAGCTTTCTGCTTGGAACGATCACATCATTCCGCTCATTGCTCATGACCGAGCAGGATTCGGTGGAGCGCTCTTTTCACTAGCGGTAGCGATTACAGCCTCCGCTTTATGGGGGGTTAATCAAGGCGAGAGCTGGTTGTGGTGGACGTTTCTCTGGGGCGGTCTTCCCGGATTTGCGGCCGGTCTTCTGGTGCATGTTCACATTGGCTATATGGACTTCATTCATTTGTTGCCTGTTTATATAGCTGTTCTGCTGTATGTGGTTGGATTGTATCTGATGTATCCGTTTTTGGTTGGCAGAGCGGGCGAGGAGAAGCATTAATTTCACGTAACGAAAATATTAACATAAAGGCAGGTGGGTCGATGGAGAAACTAGCCATTATTTCAGATATCCATGGTAATATGCCTGCATTCGAAGCGGTTATGAAGGATATTCAGCATCGACATGTTACGGAGATCATTTGTCTAGGAGATTTAGTAGGGAAGGGGCCACATTCGGATATCATTGTTGATCACGTGCGGGAAGTTTGCAACTCGGTCATTATGGGAAACTGGGATGATTTCATTGGTAATCCTACCGAAGATCCGGTTTTACTTTGGCAGCAGACTAGGCTTGGACGCGAACGGTTGACTTATCTGAAAGGACTGCCTTTTTGCTATGAGTTTTGGATGAGCGGGAAGTTCGTGAGGTTATTTCATGCTTCGCCAAGAAGCGTTTATGAACGTATTCAGCCATGGGACCAGATGGAAAGCCGTATGTCGATGTTTGAGTCCTCGGAAGTGTGCGGGGAGCCTTTGCAAGCTGACGTAGCAGGCTATGGTGATGTTCACAACGCCTATTTGCAGATTCTTAAGGGCAAAATGCTTTTCAATACAGGAAGCGTAGGGAATCCGCTGGATTTAACACAAGCTTCCTATGTCCTACTTGAGGGGAATTACCACAGCAAACAGCCTGCGGTGTTCAATTTACAACACGTGAGAGTGCCTTACGACATTGAACTCGCCGTACAGCACGCGAAGGATGAGCGGATGCCGGATTCAGAGGCCTATATCTTGGAATTGCGGACGGGTCAATATCGCGGGAAAAAGACGAAAGAGTAACAAAAAAGAGGCTGACTCAAAAGGTTAAAACCTAGCGAGCAGCCTCTTTTTTGTTTCAATACGGAGCGAAATCTAACAGGAATTCCTCCCGTTAATTTGGCGTTAATTGTTCTAAACGGTCATCTAACTGGAAAACCTCCCTCTAATTTTTGGGGGAATCGCTATTCAGCGAGAAACCCTCTGAAATAACGGGAGATTTTCCATGTAAACTAAACTTTTTTAGAAAAAAACCAAATTAACGTAGGTTTTCCCTGTATTACCGGCTAGGCCCCCTAATTCCGGAGTCTTCCCGTTAAAAAAACCAATTTTCGTAAGATTGCTTCTATTTGCAAACAATTACATCGCTTTATAGAATATCGATCGGTCCTCCA
>NZ_JCAUAW010000015.1:0-248747 GCF_059692155.1 Paenibacillus sp. JT22N1 | reverse complement strand
ACCCGTCCGCCGCTAACTTATCCCGAAGGATAAATCCGCTCGACTTGCATGTATTAGGCACGCCGCCAGCGTTCGTCCTGAGCCAGGATCAAACTCTCCATAATAGTGGACAATTGCTCATCCGTTTATCTGAAAGCTGAAATGCTCATTGACTTGCTAGCGAGATTTTGCAATCTCTTTTTTGAACGATTTCTCGTTCGCGCTTACTCACTCGTTGTTCAGTTTTCAAAGATCAATTTCTTTCGTTTTAATCCTTCGCCCCTCAAAGGCGACTTGATCAATATACCACATCAGCCTATTCGATTGCAAGAACTTTTTTTTAATTTCTTTCGTTCTTTCGTTCGACCGCCGAAGCGACAAGGAGTAATATAACAAATCCACAAGCCGATTGCAAGCATTTTATACATTGAACATATGGAAATATAAACAAAAAAGCTCCAGTGCGTAATGCACCAGAGCTTGAGTCTTTTAACCTTGGCTTCCTATAAAGATGTAACGAGCTAGGATTAGAACCGCCAGTACCCACATTAACCAGTGAATCGGATAACGCGTCTGACTTTTGCCACCTAGGTTAGATGCTGCTGCCAGGACTACATACGTAACGATACCGAAGGAGATACCATTCGCAATATTGTAAGTGAAAGGCATCAATACAATTGTAAGGAATGCTGGGATCGCCAGAACAAAGTCTTGAAAGTCGATCTCACGAATGGATTGAACCATAAGAACACCAACCACGATCAACGCTGCCGCTGTCGCAGAACCAGGAACCAACATAGCAATCGGAGCTAAGAACAGGGCAAGCAAGAAACATACGCCTGTAGTTACCGCCGTTAAACCTGTACGTCCACCCTCTGCTACACCCGCTGCGCTTTCTACGAAAGCAGTAACCGTACTAGTCCCAACTAACGCACCGCCACTAACACCAATCGCATCCACGAACATGGCTTTACCTACACGCTTGTTGCCTTCTTCTTTATTCTTCATAATACCAGCACGATTCGCTGTTCCAACCATAGTACCGAATGTATCAAAAAGCTCAACAAACGTAAACGTAGCAATAACCGAAACAATTCCCGTTGTCATAATGCCTGCAAAATCAAAATCAGCGAAACGAAGCTTTGTTAAATCAGGAACCCATGTCGTGTCTGCACTAGTCAATGAACCTAGATTAACCATACCCATGAAGTACCCAATGATTGTTGTAGCCAATATACCGATCAAGATAGCACCACGAAGACGAAGCACCATAAAGATAGAAATCAACAAGACCCCAACGATTGTTAAAATAACGCCTTTATCTTCTAATGAACCCATGTGGAACACAGTTTCAAATGAAAGTACATCTGTAAATTGATGCGCCTTAATATCTTTGCCGCTTTCAACCGCAACGGTTAAGATGCCGCTGTTCTTAAAACCGATCATTGCGATAAACAAACCAATCCCCACGGTAATCGCATGCTTCAGGCTGTCCGGAACGGCCACAAGGAGCATTTGACGGACTCTGGTAATGGTAAGAATGATGAAAATAATCCCCGAAATGAATACAGCTGCTAAAGCCATAGAAAACGTGAATTTACCTTGCGAAGTTAAAATGATCGTCGCGAAGTAAGCATTCAAGCCCATCCCAGGAGCTAGTGCAACTGGAAAGTTAACGAATAACCCCATAGCAATCGTCATTACACCCGCTGCAATCGCTGTAGCTAAGAAAATCGAAGTCCAGTCACCGCCGGTAGCCCCCGATTTAAAAGCACTTAAAATGTCTGGATTTACCGCAAGGATGTAAGCCATCGTCATGAACGTAGTGATCCCCGCCATGATTTCTGTTCTTACTGTCGTGCCGTTTTGTTTCAATTTAAAAAAGCGATCCATTTTCCTACTCCTCCTAAAACGAATGTGGGGAACAGCAAAAAACCCGGAATCATAATGCCTGATTCCGGGTACGAAAAAGGAGCTATCCATATGAGAGCTGCCTTCGATGTGTAAAGGTGCACGTAGAAACTCATACGGATTCCGTTCCTTTTTTTCGTAGCCAGATCATTTGCGGTGATCTCGTAGAAACTCTCAGGCCAATTCCCGAGATTATACGAAAAACTGTTATCCATTACACATTTTAGTTGTGAAATAACCAGATGTCAATAAAAAAGACGAACGATAAAGGGGTATTTTTTCCCATAACGTTCGTCTTTTTACTAGTGATTTAAATTATTCCCATTCAATGGTAGCAGGCGGCTTAGAAGTGATGTCATAAACGATACGATTCACGTTCTCAACTTCATTAACGATACGAACCGAAATCTTCTCAAGCACATCCCAAGGGATACGCGCCCAGTCAGCTGTCATTCCATCAATAGATGTAACAGCACGAATACCTACAGTATAGGAGTAAGTTCTTGCGTCACCCATAACTCCCACGCTTTTCATGCCCGGAAGTGCTGTGAAGTACTGCCAGATCTCACGATCTAAGCCTGCTTTGGCGATTTCGTCGCGCAGAATGGCGTCGGATTCACGAACTATTTTCAGCTTATCTTCCGTTACTTCACCTAGAACACGAATGGCTAGACCAGGACCTGGGAAAGGTTGTCTCCAAACGATAGCTGCTGGAAGGCCACATTCCTCGCCTACTTTACGCACTTCGTCTTTGAATAGTGTTTTGAGCGGCTCGATTAGCTTGAACTTCATATCTTTCGGCAGTCCGCCTACGTTATGGTGCGATTTGATCGTTTGTGCAGTAGCCGTACCGCTTTCCACGATATCTGTGTATAAGGTACCTTGGGCTAGGAAAGTAAAGTCATCGAACTGACTGGATTCCTCTTCGAATACACGGATGAATTCAGTACCGATAATTTTACGTTTTTGCTCAGGATCGTCTACGCCGGCCAGCTTGCCGAGGAAACGTTCACGCGCATCAATTTTGACCACTTTCATATCGAATTTGCCGACAAAAGTGTCCATAACGCTCTCCGCTTCACCTTGACGCAGCAAACCATGATCAATAAACATACACGTCAGCTGAGCACCGATCGCTTTATGCAGCAGAATAGCAACAACCGATGAATCCACGCCGCCACTAAGTGCGCATAGGACTTTCTTGTCGCCAACTTCTTGACGAAGCTCTTTGATCATGTCTTCCACAAAGGAGGACATTGTCCAGTCACCTTCGCAACCGCATACGCCATAGATAAAGTTATGGATCATTTCATTCCCTTGAAGGGAGTGACGAACTTCTGGGTGGAACTGTACGGCATGAATGTTGCGCTCACGGTTACTCATTGCAGCAATCGGAAGAGAATCCGTGCTTGCTTCTATAACGAAGCCTTCGGGTAGGACAGAAACGTGATCACCATGACTCATCCACACGGTTTGTTTGGATTCTAACCCTTTCACTAGCGGGCTTTCATTCGTAAATGAAAGATCAGCCTTACCGTATTCACGCGTATGAGCGCGTTCAACTTTACCGTTCAGTTGGTGAGCAATTAACTGCATGCCATAGCAAATACCCAAGATTGGAATACCCAAATCAAAGATTCCTGCGTCAACAGCGGGAGCTCCTTCACCGTATACGCTCGACGGACCACCGGAGAACACAATCCCCTTAGGGTTAAGCTCACGAATTTTATCAACAGTTGTATTGTGCGGCAGCAGCTCGCTGTAAACGCCCAAATCACGAATTCGTCTAGCAATCAGTTGATTATACTGACCTCCAAAATCTAATACGACAATCATTTCACTCGGTTTACTCATTATCCGACCTCCTAGATTCATAGCGATTGAGGTTTAAGGGGTTCCCCTTGTCCGCTTATCACTATTTATAGGTACTAATTTTAAACATTAGGTACCTAGGATGTAAAGGGGTTTAATGTGTCTTTTGAATGGCTTTCCAAATCGCGGTAATTTCCCGCTTCGTATAGGTCAGTGAATTGGCCGTATCATAGCGGACACTTTCGTAAATCAAGGCAAATTCGAGCAGCGCTTGTTTCTGTCGTTGATCTTTGAAATTTAGCGTTGTGACATACTCCCGCACCGTCTGGTTCGCGGATTTTGCGCCGTATTTGTGAAATAGCTGCATCCATAAACGATCCATATAAGGTGTCATGGGGTGTGAATTGCCCAGCTTGCTTTTGTAAATTGGAAAATACAGCCGCGTATTGACTAGGAACCCTTTTCGCCTAAGCAAAACGAAAATACCCACAAGAAGGAGACAACATCCGATTAGAACAATGAAAGCTTTCCTATAAGGCTTTGCAAAATTAACGATTTTATCCTTCGTTGCATGAAGCCACTCACTTGGATTGGTTGTAAACTTAGTTGATGTGGGAACGTTCATGAGTGAAGCTGTCATCGCCGCTTGCTCCATGGCAGCAGTCGTCAAGGTTTCTCTCGGATGGTCGGACGAAATACCGGAGAATCCCGGCGTAGGCTCAAACGGCACCCAGCCCATAGAAGGAAAATAAACCTCCACCCATGAATGCGCATCTTGATTGCGAACCATAACTTCCTGGAGCCCCTCGCCGTCGCTAGATTCTTGTAATGTCCCTGGAGCGAAACCTTTTACCCAGCGGGCAGGCACCCCGACAGTACGAAGCATGACGACCATCGACGTTGAAAAATGATCACAATACCCTGTTCGGTCTACGAACAGAAAATGACTGACAAAATCCTCATTGCGGCTTGGATGCGTTGGCTTTTCGAGACTATAGGTATAGGTATTGCTTAAATACTGCTCAATCGCAACCGCTTTGGCATAAGGCGTTAAACGATTCGCTGTTACTTGCTCGGCAATGCTGCGAACAGACCGCGGCAAAGAAGCTGGAAGTTGAAGATATTCCCCTGCAATGTCAGAGGGATAGCTGCCCATATCCGTGTTAAGTATGGATGGATCTTCCTGCACGGGTTGGACGGTTATTTTGTAATAAGATAACGGATCCATAATCTCGGGCAGAGTTACTTTACCATTAGATTTAGATGTAAGGAGACTGCTCGGTGTTAGCGGTTTCCCCTTCTCGCTCAAAAGCGTATCAACGCCTAGTAACTTTCCACCCGCAAACAATTGGTAATTAGGCGATTTCGTGTTCCATAGAATTTCCTGATTCACAGCCCGACCAGTAAATGGTTGATTAGGAGAAACGTAAGGCTCAAGCTTTTGATTGGGCTCGGTCCAGCCTTTGCCATCGTAGAAGCTTTTGGATTCTCCGCGCCAGTAGGTTAATTCAGATGTTCTGGCTGTGAATACCGGGGTCGTGTCCACCTGGAGTGGACCTCCTAAGGAGGTGTCGTCCTGACCGTATCCAGACCTAGCAAAAGCACCGTTCACTCCCGTATCTTCCTTGTAAAGTTCAAATATGCGATCGTATAAATACGCCCAGCTAACTGGTTTCATCAGAGGGGTAGGCTCCGCCTGCCTTGCCGAGTACCACCCCACACTAGCTAGCGCACTTACAACAACCAAGCTGACTACAATCCATTGAAAAACGCCGCCCGAACGCACCGAAGTGATGCCATAGGTTTGTTCAATTCTTGAGAGATTGAGCAGCGATAACAAAAGTAGTCCATATCCTATTGTGCGCATAATCCCTTGAACCGTATCCGCACCAAGCACCAACTGTAAGAAGACAAGATAGATGAGCGTGGCTGCGACAAACCAAAGACTATGCTGTCTCTGCAGCATTAGGGCCTGCACAACGGAGATCAGGAGCGACCAACCTAACAGAAAGAGCAGCGTTCGCATTTGACCACTGATAAGGTCGAAATGAGCTTGAACAATGTGAACCACATCCTGAGAAAGGATCCTCACCAAATCGATGATCCATGCTCCGGTTAGAAAGCCTTCACGGTCAAACATAAAACCAATGAAGAGCAGGATAATGATGCTTTTGGCTGTCCATCCCCAAGCATAAGGAACCTTGAAGCAGTCTATTGCGATGCAAATCGCAAATACGACGAGAATGGGACCGATTTGAATGGAAGCATCGGCCATCCAGGCTAGAGGACGGAGCCATTCTGAGAGCAATAGGAAGAGCAGCAATGAGATTAGACTGTCTCGGAAAAAGGTGTTGGTTGGCGATGATGACTGTGCGTTAGATATAGCGCTTGAATGGAAGATTGGACTTGATGGGATAGCGGCTGCGGGCTCGGCGCTTGCGTGTATGGAGTTAGTGCTTAAAGAGTTAGCACGTAAAGATCGAGACTTCAAGCGCGACGAGTCTGCGCTCGAGCGTAAAGGGCGTGAAAGAGCGCGCGGCGCGCGGTTGGGTTCAAGCGGTTGCATCCGCGACACCTCCTTGCTTTGGCCACTGGCTTCGCGGGTGCGGCACTTCTGTGAAGCTGCAGCCTACGGCCTGCAGCTGAGAAGCCCCCTCTCGCTCCGCGACCGAGAGAGAGGGCCGCGCGTGCACGTAGATCACGTGCACGGACCGGCGCTTGGTGCGCGCATCAGCGATCGCGCGCACTAACGCCAGATCCAGCGTCGATGTGATGCACAGCATCGACGCATCCAGCGGCAAGGCCGCCTCCTCTTTCCTGACGAGGTCAGGAAAGGTAAGGGCGGGCTTGCCGCCCACGCTCGCGAGTACTTCGTACGCGAGCGTTAGATCAGGGCGAATCGTCGGTGCGATTCGCCTGTTGCCCGAGCTGCTGGCGAAGCCGCAGCTCTCGCGCCCGCCAGCGGCGGCTTCGAAGAAGCCAGCCGCGAGGGCGACGCCCTTCTCCAGCAGCGGCTGCGCCGCCTCAGCTGGACCCGCCGCAGGCGCCGCGTCGAGCAGCAGCATCCGCTTCGCGGAGGATGCTTGCTCGGGGTCTTTGGTCATCAGCCGGCTCAGCCTGGCTGTGGATTTCCAATGGATGCGGTGGTAGGGATCACCGCTGACATAGTCACGAACGCCGCTAATTAGCGGTGTATCGGTTTTAGGACCACGGACGGTAGGCACATCACCATCCTCGGATTGAAATGTCATGCCTGATCCGGTCAAAGAATCAGGTCTCGGATAAACAACACACCGGTGAAGATCATCGCGATAGGCTTTTCGAACAGCAAAACCAAATAAATCACCAGTCACTACTTCAAAGCCTGCGAAACGATAAACGCCTCGCATAAGACCCGTCATTTTGTAATGGAGGATTACAGCTGATCGAAACCATGGGAAAAGCAGCTTGTTGTAGCTCAGCTTCCCCCCGCTTCCTTCATGAACCCATGTTTCCTTAATAATCATCCAAGGCAGCGGCAATAATGTACGATGCCCAACTTGCAAAGCGATGGTAACGTCTTCACCGGACACGAAAACTTCGCCTGACAACTGCCGGCTAACGGTTAGTCCTTTTAATGCGAATACATAAAATAATCCAGCCTGAATCCAGATTAATGTCAAACAAATCCCTATATACCAAGCGGCAAATCCACCTTGCCAATACGCCAAAACAATGGACAGCACACATCCCACAACCAACAGCGTCGTTTTACCCCAGCTTCTCATAGTAGGCCCCTACTTCGCCGTGACGTAACGAAGAACAGGAGTTTGTAAGGAGGCTAGTAAGCCTGTCAAAATCGTATCCGCAGATTTGTCAGTCATTCGTGCTTCGGAAGTCAGAATAAGCCGGTGTGTCCAGATCGGCAGCACCAAATCCTTGATGTCATCTGGTACCACGAAGCTTCTGCCCTTCATATAAGCAGATGTTTGCGCAGCGCGCATCAAGGCGTAGGATGCTCTTGGACTTGCACCCAAGTACAAATCAACATGCTCCCTAGTTGCCAAGGCCAAACGAACAATGAAATCTTTTAACGTATTATCGACATGAATCATGGTTGCTTCTCTTTGCAATTGCACAAACTCATCTTGTACAATAACAGGCTTCAAGTGATCCAACGGCTGGCGATCCTGTAGGCGATCCAGCATCAGAATTTCTTGCTCAGGCGTCGGATAACCAAGTGACAACTTCATCATAAAACGATCCATCTGCGCTTCCGGCAGCGCATAAGTACCTTCATAGTCCACAGGGTTTTGCGTAGCTAATAAGACGAAGGGTTTAGGCAATTCATAACTCACCCCGTCAATAGTAACCCGCTTCTCTTCCATCGCCTCTAAGAAAGCAGATTGTGTCTTCGGTGAGGTACGGTTGACTTCGTCTGCCAGCACGATGGGTGTCATTAACGGTCCAGGGCGAAACTCAAAATCATTCGTCTTCACATTAAATACGGATACACCGGTTACATCAGACGGCAATAAATCAGGAGTGCACTGAATCCTCTTAAACTCACAACCAATCGTTCTAGCCAAGGCACGTACAAGCATCGTTTTTCCAACACCGGGTACGTCTTCCAGCAAAAGATGGCCGCCGCTCAGCATAGCAACGAACGCTTTCTCTATCGTCTCTCTCTTTCCAACAATCACTTTCTCTACGTTCATGATCATCCGTTCCACGAGAGGCTGCGGCTGATCGAATATTCGGGTTTTCGACTGCATAGACAAGAAGCCTCCTTTATAAGGTTATGCTTCTAGTTTTTCCAGCCCTCTACTATTTTAGACATTACCCTCCCATGGCAAATAGAGAGTTTTTCAGAATACTATTATTTTCTTTAAACATATAAAAAGGCCGTAATGCCACAGACACCTCTCGCTTATCCGATTCTATGACAGTATCCGTAATTCGCCCGCCTAGTAAATCTATGGTTTTTCGCAAAGGAACGATGATCTTACCGTCTTGCAGATCCATATCCGCTAATGAATAGGTAGCTACGCTATTACCCAAGGTATACAGCCTTATGCTTCTAGCGGATAAATCATATTCCAAATCATAAACACCAAAATGTGCATTCGCTTTCTTTTTTTCAGCCTGCCATTCTATTTGCCCGCCCATTTTCTCTATGAGAAAGCGCAGCGGCAGCTCAATCCGATTAGCACGCAGCTGATACTCTGCAGGTTCAATTGTAAAGCTGCTGCCTCCGGCCACATGAACTTGCAGCGGTACCGCCGCCTGCGCGGATAGAATTTGTGCCGTCTCTTCTCTAGCTACTGCGGTTTGTTGGGCAAGATGCAGTTCAGCATTCTTCTGATCTTGATCCGTCTGAACATGTGCCAAAGCATATTGTTGTGTTTCTTTCAATAGATCTTGGAAATGGGCCAAACTCATGTTTCTCGACCACTTCGGCTTACCCACTGGGAACTGTTTGGGCTTAACCTGAGTCGTAAGAGGAGCGAATGCATAACCTAGTTTTTTGTAATAGCTGATAACTTGGGGCAATACCTCTACCGTTGACTCATGCCCGCTACCATCATGAAACAGGATGTTGATCTCGTGTTCGAGCGGTGATCCCTTAATCGTTTGCCAAATTTCATTCGCGGGTACACGCAATCTTTTGGAATCACCACTGTCTACATTCCAGTCCACAACGGTATAACCAGCCTGATCCATCAAATAGTAGTAATACACATCGAAATTCGTATATGTACCTCCCGGGGCGCGCACCAATTGCGGTCTAGTATCAGCCAAACTGGCAAATACGTCCTCACTACGCTGGATTTGGTCCCAAAAGGTTTGGAAATCGCTATACAGCTCTTTATATATATGATTATAGGAATGATTGCCTAGGGTATGTCCGTCTTGCACAATTCTTTTGACCAATGCAGGGTGTGCCTCAGCTTGTTCGCCAAGCGCGAAAAACGTAGCTTTCACATTCTCTTTATCTAAAATATCCAGCACCTGACTCGTCAGCTTGCTAGGACCGTCATCAAAGGTCAAGTAAACGGTAGGCTGTTCCGGTGTTTCAAACGTCTTCTCGCTCTGCGGGCGCTTACCTGTTTTGAGCTTTTGATAAAGATCTTGCCCTTCTTGTGCTTGTACGGAGTTTCCATCGCTCTCTGTTGCCTTTGCCGGAATCGCAAAGAAAAATAGAGAAACTAGTAAAAGGACTACCATTGAAAGTTGTACTCTTTTCTGCCTGTTGGTTGCACGTTGTACCTGAAAACGCATCCGACGATCCCTCCGCTTGTTCTATCAATTTGCTAACTGATAGATTATATGGGAGAACGATCAAGAGTATGTCTCTATGAGAAAACCTTTATCGAAGCCATTCAAAGATGAGCGACCGCGTTTAGAGGTAGGTTTTATCGCCAATAAGAAAGCGGTTTTCGTGATCCGAAAACTTATACTTTCTTATGTGGTAACAAAAACTACCCCTCTCGGAGTGAGAAGGGTAGTTTCTAGTGAAAGGACCTGATCTGCTTTTGTTCAATTTATTGCTAAATTTCTTGCGGTACAGCCTCATTTTTCGTTTGCGTCGCCACGTTAAACAAGGGCCTGCTGCTAATAAGACCTATAAAACTAACGACTAATAAGATTCCGAGCAAAAGAATGGCCATCCTAGCGCCTTGAAAAGAAACAATTTGTGTACAGACGCCAATAAGCAGAACTCGCATACCCATTCCTACAGTGTTGAAAAAGCTATTCACACGACCGATCAAATGATTAGGAACCATTTCCATCAAAATCGTATTTCGTGCTACGCGACTCCCCGCATTCCCCCATCCGTTCAACGTTTTGAAGAGGAGAAAAATAGAGACGAGCGGGAACACGTAAAAGAAAACAATCGACAGACCGAAAATGACGAATGAAAGAATCGTCGTATAATAGGAACCCAAACGCTGCATGAGCAGCGGAACCGTTAAACCGGCCACGACAGCTCCGATGGCGAAAATCATATCGGCTGCCCCGAGAACATTAGCCCCGCCATGTAGGACACTTGTGATATACACGGGGTAAAGATAATTACCAACCATAACACAAAGAAAAGGCATCAGTGCGCAAAGGAAAAACATGACCAATAGCGGTCTCGTTTTCAAATAAGCGAAGCCTTCTCTGATATTCGACCACATGGAGACGGCGCCATTTGCCGTGACAGACCTGTTCTTGATATAGGGAATAAGCAAAAATAGACCAAAGCCCAAAAAGTAAGTCATCGCGTCCGCTAATAGAATCCATGCAAAATCGATATGATCAATCAATAGACTCGCCAAGCCACCCGCGATCATCGATGTGGATTGATTCTGGACTTCGAGGATAGAATTTAACGTTTTGTACTGTTCCTTCGAGAAGATCTCTTGCGTAAATGCGAACTGGGTTGGAAAGTGAACGTTGTAGTACAGAGAACCGCTAAAATAAATAACGATCAACTGCCACGTTTCGAAGTGACCTGCACTTAATCCCCAGAGTGCAAATAGCAGCGTGACTGATCCGCCGACAACTTCACTGCCCAGCAGCATTTTCTTTCGGGAAATACGGTCAATATACACGCCGATATGCGGCGATAGGAAGAAAAGTATAATGGTTGACGCTAGCGTTGCGTAACCAAATATCTCACTTCCCCCGGCTCGATTCACTAACAGCCACGGCACGCCGATCATGGTTATTCCTGAGCCGATCGAGGATAAGATGTTAGCTATCATGAGAAACGTCATTCTGCGGTCTTTGAGCATCATCCACATGTGAGAAAAGTCCTTTCAACGTAGGAGGTTTTGTTTTCGGTGCAGCTTGTATAGCAAGTTTTGCCCTTATACGTATCCTCACTAATAAATCAATCGCTGTCAATCATAGGAGCTTCAATCTCTCCAAGGACCATGATTTTACCCGTTCTGGCATCAATATACACAACCATTTTGTTTCCTGCCGGATAGACCGCTTCTACGACCCACCCATCATAGATTGACCTGTTCGTGTTGTAATGGAGCACCAGCCCCTTCTTGAAGGTTACTTTCCATTCGGCTTCAGAATCGGGGTCCGTTTCTTTGGCTATTTGCAATGCGGTCTTTTCATCAATTAGCAAAGGGGTATCGTTCAAAGCCTCCCTTAAGCTTGCACGGATAGCAAGAGCAGCCGCCTCAGCATAGGTTAGGTAACCGTGGACGCCGAAGCTTTGACCGTTCCGACCCTCCAGAAGGCCATCTCCGTAGGCAACAGCGATTTTATCGGAGTCAAAAGCAGCGCGATAATCGGCAAACGCGTTTTCAGCTTTCATTTTTTCCTCCGCAGTTGCGCTTCTTGGATTTTTTCCAAGCTTAGTTAATCCGACTACCGCTCTGTCCCGTAGTATTCCTCCATCCTTATCATAGGCGAGCGTATACATAAACGCTTTCTCCTTCATATAAGCAGGAACCGGCAGCCCTGAAACGAGCATTTCGTGCCACAAAGAAACAGGAATATTGCGTTCGGCGTTCATCGGATCTTGAAAAGCACGACGCAGCACCTTAAGCATCGGCTTTGGAAGCTTGCTGCTTTGGTAGGCAGACTCTAGCTCTTCGCTGAGCCAATGGTTTGCCGGCAGATCCGGCTTGTCATACGCCAAATCCCCCATTACCCGAAACATCATAGAAATTGCTTCGGCATTCGTCAGCTTATCGTTGGGCCTAAACTTTTCTTTCACCGAATCATCCAAAATTCCCTGGACATACGCAATCTCAACCAGACTTCGCTGCTTATCGCTGATATCCTGATGATCCAACAGCGCTTTTGCCGACTTTACTTCTTCCGCAGACCAGCTCCCCTTGAAGTAAGAACCGATCAACAGCTTTACCATCCCTCCGACTGCATTTTCACGGGTAATCTCCGTCCCTTGCCCCAGCCCGTGAACATACATGCTGATCCAGGCATCTCGGTTTTTTTCTGGCAAATCCACTGCCATTTTAAGAGCCGTCGCCCAATCATCGAGCAGTATGGGTTTATCCAGATTGCCCAAGTCCAGTACATTTCGCTGGAATGAATCCCACTCTTTCTGCGTTACCGTACCTTGCGTCGATGCAATGTCCCTATAAGGCACGATGTACTGCTTGTAATCCTTGAGCTCTTTCATCACCCAATGGGTTTCCTCCACAGCCCCGTACGCGGTACTTCCATAAGCCATGAAAATAGACAATATCGAAACAATCAGCTTCTTTTTCATCGCTTTCCCCTCTTCACAAATTTTCTCCCATGCAATTGATTAGACGAATAATTTGTAAAAAAGTTCCATCCTTCTTTGTTGCGTATTAACGACTTGCATTCAATGCCATTACAGCGTCCAAAACCGACTGAACGTGATTCTTAATCCTCACTTTACTCCATTCCTTGACGATATATCCCTCTTCATCAATCAGGAATGTAGAACGGATAATCCCCATATACTCACGGCCATACAGTTTCTTTAGCGCCCATACACCGAACTTCTCAGCTACTTGATGGTCAGGGTCAGAAAGCAGTAGGAATGGCAGCTCATACTTCGCAATGAACTTATCGTGGGCTATCAGCTCATCGGGGCTAATTCCGATCACTTCCACACCGAGCTGTTCAAACTTACCATTATAGTCACGAAAATCGCACGATTCTTGGGTACAGGTTGGCGTGTTGTCTTGTGGATAAAAGTAAATGACAAGCTTCTTCCCTTTAAAATTCTGTAAGGATACGTTTTTCCCGTTGGATGCAGGAAGTGTAAATGAGGGCGCCGGTCGCTTGGCTGTCTCTGTCTCAATCTGTATCTTTTTGTTCATCTATTTTCTCTCCTCTAATTATCCGGCTATTGTCATTATTCATTATGCGACATTATAAGGGAGAACATCAAACCGATCTTATCCAAACTAGTTTTTGCAAAGAAAAATATGGTAGTTTAAATCGTTCGAGCTCTGTTTCCCCTGTGATTCACCGGAATTAGTCCATAAAACTTATAGAGACATCCTTTCCAAAGGTGCTATTGCAATTAAAGAACCCACTATTATGCCGTGGAGACAGACAACAGCCTTCTTCGCTGACCCTGAAGGAAACATTCACTCCATTTATGCAGACGACGAAACTTCTGATTCGTAACAATAGCAAAAAAAGCTGCCACGAGTCGTCAATGACTTCGTGAGCAGCTTTTTTTATCTACGTAGCACAAGCCGCTATTTTCCATTACAATGAGGTTTAGAAATTCGACTCAAGTGGAGTGATTCCTAGTGTTTAAGATCATGCTCATTGAAGATGACGCAACCCTGTTCACGGAGATCAAGGAAAGGTTGGCCAAATGGTCATACGATGTACACGGCATTGCGGATTTTAGCCGAGTGGTTGAAGAGTTTATTGCCCTAAAACCTGATTTAGTTATCATTGATATTCAACTGCCCAAATTTGACGGGTTTCATTGGTGCCGGATGATTCGGACCCATTCCAACATTCCGATTGTATTTCTGTCTTCTCGCGATCACCCCACCGACATGGTCATGTCTATGCAGCTCGGAGCGGATGATTTTATTCAGAAACCCTTTCATTTTGATGTGCTCATTGCGAAGATCCAAGCCATTCTCAGGCGTGTCTATAACTACAACACGGAATCCATCAAGCTCAAAACATGGTGCGGCGCAACTGTTGATTACGAGAAAAATGCGGTTACTAATCAAGCAGGCTCGATTGAGTTGACGAAGAATGAAATCTATATTCTCAAGTTGTTGATTGAACATAAGAACACGATCGTAAGTCGGGAAGAAATAATTAACAGCTTATGGGATGACCAGCGTTTTGTAAGCGATAATACTTTGACCGTGAATGTCAATCGGCTGCGGAAACGGCTAGACGAGATTGGCTTAGGACGCTTTATCGAAACGAAGGTCGGTCAGGGTTACATCGCAGCAGAGGAGTCCCCTTTTCATGATTAAGAAGTATGTTATGGAAAGGAAAAGCTGGATCCTGCTGTTTCTGTTCGGGCAAGGACTACTCCTTTTTATCGCTTATCTCGATTATGAGATTCCCTTCTCCCCTATTCTCTATATTGTTTTTTTATTTACGACCTTGTTTGCCATCTTTCTGACGATCCGTTACAACAGAGAATCGAAATTCTTTAAGCAATTGGAAGAACGAGAAAACAATCTCGATCTCTCAAGTATCGCCGATGCTGAAAGCCCGTTTGAACAAATTGTCGAGACCAGTATGACGAGCCTGACCGAGCGGCTGAGTCAAATCGCCTCACGGCACCAGGTGGCTTTAGAACAAGAGAAAGACGAGCTGCTGTCCTGGATTCATGAAGTGAAGACACCGCTCACTGCCTTGCGTTTAATGATTGACCGCTTGGATGATGAAGCCATGAAAGCTGCTTTGACCTATGAATGGTTGCGGATTCATCTGCTGCTTGACCAGCAGCTCCATCAAAAACGTTTACCGTCTATGGAGAATGACCTGTATATCGAGCACGTAGATCTTGAAGCTCTTATTTATATGGAGATCAAGACATTGAAGTCCTGGTGCATACAAAAAGGAATTGGCTTTGACGTACAATTCGAAGTCACAAAAGTGCTCAGCGATGCAAAATGGTTAGCTTTTATCCTACGGCAGCTCTTAACCAACGCCGTGAAATACAGCAACAGCGACTCGTCGGATATCATAGTAAAGAGCTACCAGAAGCATGAGCGTACGGTGCTCGAGGTCAAAGACCACGGCCGTGGCATCAACCCAAAAGATCTGCCTCGTATCTTTGATAAAGGCTTTACTTCTACGACTTGGCATCAGGACAGCGCCGCAACAGGTATGGGCTTATATTTGGCCCAAAAAGCGGCGCAGGCATTGCTCATCCATATTGCTGCAAATTCAGAAGCAGGCGCGGGGACAACCTTTACGCTCACCTTTCCACAACCAAATGAAACCGTCCGGATTACGGGCATGTGACAACATTGTCACATGCCTTTCTTCTTTGTTCGTTCAATCGAAGGAAAAAGGATGCGAAGCTTTTTATAATAAAGCTATCGTAGAAGAGGAGATGAATGATATGAATATTTTGGAAGCAACCAAAATCCATAAAAGCTATGGCAATAAGCTTAATAAGCAAGAGGTGCTCAAGGGCCTGGATATCAGCATTGAAAAAGGGGATTTCGTGAGCATCATGGGGGCATCGGGCTCAGGGAAAACAACCCTGCTCAACGTACTTTCTTCGATTGACAGGCTAAGTCAAGGCTCCATTAAAATCGAAGGCCAAGAAATTACGGCCATGAAAGAGAAGCAGTTGGCTGAATTCCGCAAGCATCATCTGGGGTTTATCTTTCAAGACTATAACCTGCTGGATACTTTGACCGTCAAGGAGAATATCCTTCTGCCGCTGTCCATTACCAAAGCCTCGAAGCAAGAAGCCGATCACAAATTTCAAGCGGTAGCAGCAGAGCTCGGCATTTTTGAAATTAAGGATAAGTATCCTAACGAAATCTCAGGCGGACAGAAACAGCGGACCTCTGCCGCAAGAGCATTTGTTCATGAACCAAGTATTATTTTCGCCGACGAGCCCACCGGTGCACTCGATTCTAAATCCGCATCCGATTTACTTAATAAGCTTAATGAACTGAATCAACGACGGAAAGCAACCATCGTAATGGTTACCCATGATTCAGTCGCCGCCAGCTACAGCAGCAGAGTCATCTTTATTAAGGACGGACAAATCTATACCCAATTATATAAAGGTCAAGAATCCAGGCAGGCCTTCTTTCAAGACATCATGAAGACACAGGGTGTTCTGGGCGGGGTGCACAATGAGCATTAACCAGCTGATTGTTCAAAACCTGAAGTCTAACATCAAGCATTACTACCTTTACGTGTTTGCCTTAATGTTCAGCGTCGCGCTTTATTTCGCATTTGTCACTCTGCAGTATGACCCTGCTTTAGACCAAACCAAGGGCACAATTAAAGGCGCCGCGTCCATCCGTGCTGCTTCCATTTTACTTGTTGCGATTGTCGCCGTCTTTAATCTGTATGCCAACAACATCTTTGTGAAAAGGCGCAGTAAAGAAATCGGCTTATTGCAATTAATCGGAATGACGAAAAGCGCAATCTTCCGCATCCTTAGCACCGAGAACTTCATCCTTTATTTCGGTTCATTAATCGTCGGAACGTTTATCGGATTTTCCGTTTCTAAGCTCATCCTAATGATTTTGTTTCAAATTACTGGTGTTAAAGCTGCCGCAACGCTGCAATTTTCATTAAAAGCACTGGTCCAGACCCTCGTTATTTTTAGTGCTGTCTACTTGTTAATCATGCTTGTCAATTATATGTTCATTAAAAGACAGAGTATTTTATCGTTGTTTCGCGTCTCTACCTCAACTGAAGTGAAGGTGAAAAGATTGTCTACTTCGGAAGCCATCATGGGGATGGTGGGACTGATCCTTATTTTGCTAGGCTACTACGTTTCCTCGAAGCTGTTTAGCGGAGATTTCATGACGATGGTTGCCATCTTTTCGGCCATGATCTTTATTCTGGCATCCGTCATCATCGGAACCTATCTATTCTACAAAGGGTCTGTCCGGTTAATCCTTAACGTCATCCGAAGCAAGAAGAATGGCTATTTAAATGTTCGTGAGGTTTTATCGCTTTCATCCATTATGTTTCGCATGAAATCGAATGCCTTGTTATTGACTGTCATTACAACCATATCCGCACTTTCCATCGCCTTGTTATCTTTAAGCTACATATCCTATTACTCTGCGGAAAAAACGGCCCAAAACAGCGTACCAGCCCACTTTGCCATTACGAATGTAGAAGATGCCAACAAATTTAAAGCCGCGTTAGATGATAGTCAAATCAATCACAAGGATACAACAATTGAGGTCGTTCAGGTCAAGGCCAATCTAAAGGAAATCTTGGCTTCCAATATGGAAGGCCTTATCCTTGATCCGAGTAACATGACGATTCCTGTTATCAGTGACAAAGACGCGCCATTCATCGATCTGACAGCCGAACAAACGTTATTTACTGGTACCAATGACATGCTACAAAAATTTATGAGCCTCAAAAATTCCGGCCAAATCCAACTTAGCGGGCAGCAAGTCGTCATTCCACAAACTTATGTAGGCTCTGAGAAGCAATACATCGTTTCTTGGTACTTTTCGAATGGAGGCCAGCCTGTTGCTATCGTTGACGATTCGGTTTTCAAGCGGTTAAAGCAAGATATCAACCCCCCGATTCAAAAAGAGTCATCCGTCTATCTGGGAATTGATATTGAGAATGAGACAAAGCTTCTCGAAGCAAATCAGCTTTTTCACGAGCTGGGCTTTGATCAAAATCGTGCTTATGATTCCCGCCAAAATATGGCCAATGACCAGAAAAATAGAATGGGACTCATTATGTTCATCGTTGGCTTCTTAGGACTAACCTTCCTGATTACATCCGGCTGCATCCTTTATTTCAAACAAATGGATGAAAGCGAAGATGAAAAGCCGTCGTATACGATTTTAAGGAAGCTTGGTTTTACGCAGGACGATTTGTTAAAAGGCATTCAGATCAAACAAATCTTTAATTTTGGAATCCCCTTGGTCGTCGGGCTGGTCCACAGCTATTTTGCCGTCCAGTCGGGATGGTTTCTTTTCGGTGCAGAGCTATGGACGCCAATGATCATTGTGATGGTGCTGTATACCGTCTTGTACTCAATATTCGGCATACTCTCCGTTCTGCACTATAAAAAGGTGATCCGAAAAGCTCTTTGATTAACATGAAAAAGCTGCTACGAATCGCGAAGACTTCGTGAGCAGCTCTTTTTATCATCGTATACCAACAAAGAGATTCGGATTACTTGCTCTTCAAAGCTACAATATAGTCGTTTAGTTCGATTGTAACTGAATTATGCTTATATTTAATTTTATCAAACGTTAGACTGGTGCCATACTGAAACTTGTTATCCCCAATGGTTAATTCCATACCGTACAGAAACCCATAAAAGGTTCTTTTATCATTGGCTCGGACAAGCTCAATTCTTTTCAATTTTGATGATATCTCCTCAAGAGACTTTGTATCAGTAATGGCCAGCTTTTTACCGTCGCCGAATCTGACATCGATTTGTTTAATGCCATTAAATTCTGTCTTCATTAAAGCTGAAAGTGCAACTGGCGTCTCATCTTCAGGCTCCACCACCTCAATATCAAGTGCTGTATATTGCGGAGGAGAGCTTTGTAATACTGCTTGTGTAGTCCATATATGGAGCAAATCTCCTAGTTTTAAATCCTCAAACTTATTTGAACCGTCACTGCGATTCGTTACGATTACGGCATCGTCTTCGAGACTCACCCAAAACTTCTCTATTTCCTTGCATTCCTTATCTAAACAGGCCTCAGGATTAACAAGGAGCATCTTTTGCTCCTCCCTATCTATTTCGGATATAACCCCAACCAACTCCTCCTCTTTCGATATAACCAAAGTTGTAATATCAAGTGAGAAACGTGACCCTATGGCCTTATAGATGGCTTCTTTAATCTGGCCTTTCTCCTGTAAGCTCAATTCCTCACGATGATTACCTAGCTTCAAAAGCTGAAGATGAAATGCGCCATCGGGGTATTCACCCTCAGACTTATAAATACTCATTGGCTTAACTGACAATTGTCTATACACATTTTCTAATTGAAATATTCGATCCTGCAGGTTTTCAGGAAGTGGAGCTGTAGGATTAGGGAATGGCAGCTCATAAACCCCTTCCACCTCAGTTGGAGGAACGGCGATGTCACCTTGATGCCCGATACTAGACAAACCAAATGCAAATACAAGCAATAAGAGTATGGACTTCATCTATTAACTACACCTCAAATCTTTAGATTCTTTACTACTTAGACGCAAAGAATTTCCAATTGTTGCATAATAACCCTTTTTACTCAAAATCCCTGAGAGAAAGACTTGGCGCTTAGCGAGAACTGGCAGCAACCAACTTAAGAGCTAAAGAGCTGTTTGGGGGCTGAATATATGTAGGCTTTACAGCTAATTTTGTTTGATCTATTTGCAAATTGCTGCACAAAAATACCTTCCTCCGCACAATCCCTGAGAGATCATGCGCAAGAAGGTTGGGCAGGAGCTAATTTATAGATGCCTCAACTTGTCAGGATTAACTACGAGATACACGGCAGCAATCTGACCATCAACAACATGGAAGGATGTCACATTGTACGGTTGGCCATCATCGTAAGCCACAATGCCCAATTCTCCATTCACAGTTGTTAATGAATAACTGAAGCCAGGCGGCACTTTGGAGAGCACCCCTGACATGAACATGGCGATACGTTCCGCCCCCATAATAGGCTTAACAGCCGCTTTAACCTTACCTCCACCGTCAGAGTAAAGGACGGCATCCGTTTTGACGATGCTCAACAACTGACCGATGTTGCCAGATACTAATGCCTGCACGAACTGTTCCACGGCGGCTGAAGTTTGTTCCATTACAGGCTGCTTCTGCAGCACCTTTGGATCATCACCACGATCTGGAAAGCTGCTGATGGCACTCTTGGCTCTGCGAAAAATTTGCCGGCAATTGGTGCTGCTTTTCCCAACAATATCCGCAATTTCGTCATACTCGTATTGGAGTACCTCTCTTAATAAGAATACCGCCCTCTCTACCCAAGACAGCTGTTGCAGCAGCAGTAGGTACGCGGTCGAAAGTGACTCTTTTTGCGAATAATAGAGATCAGGTTCTGTCTGGTTGTCACCATTCATGATAAGCGGCTCCGGCAGCCATGGACCTACGTAGATCTCGCGCTTTTTGCTGGCGGAACGCAGCTTATCGATACACCGATTGGTCACGATTTTGCATAAATACGCTTTAGGATTGTGAACATGCGCCGGATTCGTCTCATTCACATATAGAAATGCCTCCTGCACGACATCTTCAGCATCCATGACACTCCCCAGCATCCGATAAGCTAATGAGAACAAAAGCGGTTTATACGACGTATACATCAGCTCGGAAGATCCAGCTAACTCCATATCGTACACCTCCCGACTCTAACTAGTTGATATGGTAATTTTACGCTAAATGGCTTTCTTTTAAAATAGCTTCCGCCGCTCGTTTCGCACTTGCAGCTGATGCATCAGCGAGCATTTCACCATGACTAACCCAGTCCCCAGCCACATAAAGGCCACGTATACCCTGAACAGCCGGACCTGTTAACCTATCCGATTTACCTATATGCATAGAGTCGTGGACAACCGTTATATTGGGTAGGAACTGTCTTGCGACAACTTCTTGTTCCCAGCCTGGATGAAGTGCATTCATGGTAGCTGTGAGCATTTGCTCGTCTGCCTTAGGATCGCTTTCCCCAGGTCCGTTATACTTCACCATATGCACAACCAATGTACCGTCATCACTTAGTTTGGCTTGGAAGGTATGATGGGAGAAAAAGATGGGTTGATCCAGAGCGATCGCAACATCTCGTCCGCGGACGGGCAGCTTCTTCAATCCTAAATCAAGGCATGCCGCTTTCGATGGACGTGCCTCATCCTTCCACCGTTTCAATACCGTGTGATCAGCATCACGAACGAGCTTGTAGGTCTCAGAAGCGGAAGCGGTGCTGATCACGTTTGAGATTTCTATATATTCCTCATCAGTAAGTTTAAGCTTTTGAACCTTGCCATCCTGATGCACGATCTCTTTCACATCTTTGTCGTTAACGATATGCACCCCCGCTTGAACCGCTTTCTCTTGCAGCTGATCCACGATCGTTTGCCAGCCGCCATGGAGGTATAAGACTCCCTTAAGTGAACGCTGTACTTGTGCCAGTACGGGACCAGCCAGCTGATAGTCGGGATCGTACGTATATGTGGCAGTTCTGCACAGCGCATAGAAAATATGACGCACCATCGGATCAGGAATCTCACCTTCAGCCCAATCCCTCAAGGTTGAATTTCTTAATGTGGTTGAGTCGATTTTGTTTAACTTCATGACCAATCGCAGGAGAGTCATTTTGCCAGACCATGATAGAAGCTTAGATGATAACATACTGAACGGACTCGCGGGCATTGGCAGAATTTGATTGTTCCAGATGGCGTTAACTTTGGATGAAGGCGCCCCCCCATCTATGCGAACTCCGAGCTCTTGTAAAATCGAGTACGCTTTCCCAGCGCGATATAACGCATGCCCTCCTAAGTTAAAGAAAACACCATTTTTCTTATTTGTAATGGCCCTACCGCCCAAGCGCCCCGACTTCTCCAAAATAACCACTTTATTTCCACCCTTAGCTAATTCGATGGCCGCAATTAATCCAGCTAAGCCTCCACCAATAATCGCTGTGTCGTATTTTCTCATGTTCATCACCCTCCGTTTTCGCTTTTCATGTATAAGGCGAAATAGGGATGTGTTTTGTGACAGAAATGGTTTCAAAACCAAACTTTCTTTGTGGATATCTTTATCTGTGGATATGTTGACACTGTGCACGAAAGTTATACACAACGGGACTTTTTACCCTGTGGAATTGTGGACAATTGTGTGGATAACCCAGTCCGCCGATTCATTCATCGAATATTATTCTACATAGAGATGTCTTAAATCGGAATTCATCGTATTATAGGCTCACTAGAGGTTGCCGGATGAATGAAACCATCTTCTCTGTCGAAATGATGTTGTAAAAAGTGCAACAATTCCAGCCTATATCCCGCCTATTTCCCCTCTATGTTGCATCTTGTACAACAATTTGGCCCTAATCAGGCCATTTCGTACGAAATGGTCTCGAAATGTTGTACAAACTGCAACTTCAAGCTGCAAAACAGCCTCTGGGCTTGTGAATTGTTGTAGAAAATGCAACATTAGCTGCCGAGCGACTCAAAAATCGAATTTTGGAGTTATGCCTGCCAGTTGTGAGAATGAATCTACGGTCTCCAACATACAGCATTCTGGGCTAGCCCAGAAGAAATCAAGAAAATTGCTCCACGCTGTACAACTCGCCTTCCCAATTCCTTATATCCCATATCCACCACTTATCAAATATCAAAAAAGCACTGCTCCACCAGAGCCAGTGCTTCTTCTAGTCCCCATTTTTCAAACAGATCGACTGCTCTCTAACCTTATCCCTTTGTCCATCTGCAACGCTTCCTTCCAATAGTACCCGGCTAAAGCAATATCGAAGACGCCTAAACCCATCGGATTGAAGTAAACGGGCTCCTCCGCGGCAATAGCTGCCAATCGATTACGCAGCACAATATCAGCCAACGTTATAACATCTGATTCCTGTAAATCATACTGCAGATGCAGCTGTTCGATATCCGTATTTTCACGGCACACCTCTCGCCAATCATCCACGATAATAGCCTTCACCTTGGCCACACTTTCCGGCCTATAATCCCTTAGCGATACATTGAGCAGCAGAGCCTCTTTTGGCGGAGCCTCGTCGATATACCTTTGTGCAGATACGGTACATGTGGCAATTACGTTAGCGCTTCGATAGCCGGACCGCCAATCGCTTGTGATGTCAGTAATCCCTTCAACGGAAGCCGGGATTGTGCTTGGATCTACACCCTTCAGATCGTACACAGTCACCCGTTTAATCTTATCTCCAAATAACGCAATACACATATCGAGGTGCAACCGACCAATGGGTCCCCACCCTATTATACTGATGCGCAAATCTGCAGGCTGCCTGGTTGCGATGTAATGACTAAGCATGACACCGCTAACCGCCGCTGTCCGCAAGCCATTCAGCAAGCCGCTGTGGATAAATGCCAGAGGCTCACCAGTAGTAGGCTTATTTAGAATAATGGTATTATGCGCTCTGGGAAGGCCGAGGCGGCCATTATTCGGAAAGCTCGCAATCCACTTAATGCCCGACATCTCGATAGTTCCGCCTACGAACGCAGGCATCGCTATAATCCGGTTGGCCTGTTCACGGAATCGTAAGTACGGCTTTAAGGGGTGTACACAGTCACCCTTGTCTTTTATGGCAACGACATCTTGGATGATGTCAGTTAGCTTCGTCCAATCGATTCCGATTTCTCGGATATGGTCATCATGTAAATAAATCATACTCCAGTCTCCCATGCCAGGTACTCGGATTAGAGCCTATCTCTTGCAGCACCCATTCGTCGTTGTACACGGTATTCAAATAACGCTCGCCTCGATCTGGCAAAATGGCAGCACAAACCGCTCCTTCAGAGATGCTTCCGCTCATTTTGCGGATCGCGGAAATAACGCCTCCAGAAGAGGCCCCCGCCAAAATCCCTTCACTCCGCACCAAAGCACGGCAGCCTTCCACGCAGTCCAAGTCTGAAACGTACATGACAAGGTCCGCTACATCATGCCTGTACAGACCTGGTGTTATTCCGGCGCCGAGCCCAGGGAACCTTCTTGAACCTTTTTCCCCGCCGAAAATGACACTGCCTTCCGCATCTACAGCAACAATTTGCGTGGACCATCCACGACTTCGGATATATTCCATACACCCTCGAATCGTCCCACACGAGCTTACACCGCAAAATAAATAGTCGATCGGTCCCAATTGTTCTCCGATTTCCAACATGGTCGTCTCCATATGTGCCTTGGCATTGTCAGGGCTTGCATACTGATTGGTCCAATACGCATTCGGTATTTGTCCAACCAGCTCGCCTACTCTCCGAATCCGCGCAGGCAAAAATTCACCAGTCTCCGCGTCCGGTTCCGTGACAAGATCGATTTCTCCATGGAAGCTGCGGATAATCTGCTTATGTTGCTCGGTTGTGCGGGGATCCACCACACAGATGAATCGCAGTCCTAGATAACAGCATAGCTGCGCGAGACTAATAGCCAAATTACCTGAACTCGATTCCACAATGACGCTGTCCCTGGTCACTTCACCTCGCCGTATCGCTTCTCGAAGCATATAAAGTGCTGGCCTATCCTTCGCGCTGCCTCCTGGATTCATCCACTCCATCTTCCCGTAAACTTCGAATGGCTGATCTTTGAACAACCGCCCAAGTCGAATGAGCGGCGTGGCTCCGATCGCTTCAACAATACCTCCTTCAAGCTGCATACGCATTCCCTCCATCACGTATAAAAGATTTTTTTATTCTTCACGGAGGCGCGGCTTAGCGAATCTTCAAAGGTACCTCCGATAACCTGAATTCCCTCTAATATCCGGGCTCGAATCATCATGCCGATTTCTGGAATGCGATTTTCCACATCAAACTGAATACTTTCCAGAACCGTTGTTGTTGCACTTGGACTGTATACATATACAAGTAATGAATTGCCTGCCACATTAACACGAACACTGGCTTCATCTAGGTGGCTATAAACGACATCTTCAATGTCGTAGATACTTATTTTCTCTCCATGCTTCAAATCAGGCCCTATTCGCTTCACTATACTTTGAAAACTTTGTCTAGGAACACCATCCACCATAATAGGACGCAAATCACGAACAACATCGTAAGTAACGTAACGCAATGCAGGAAACGAGTCTCTCACTGTTGATGTCAGTATAAGCACCTGCTCTTGCTCATCCCCCAGAGGCTCCAAACCTTCTCCGAGCGACTCCGCGCTGTTCCCCTCGGCCAAGAGTCCATCCGCCAACAGATACCTCCCATGTTCGTGGGAAAAGTAAGCAATAGTCCCGATCTCAATAGAGCCATACGTATCTGATATTTGTTCCACAGAGATGCGGAGCCTCTCAGCTACCCGCTTGACCCAGCCTGGCGCAGCAATTTCCCCAACCAAAATAACATGCCGAATCCCATATGCAGCAGGGTCAACAGAGGCCAGCAGAATGCGATCTAGAATGGACGGCATTGTATACAGCACTTCTGGCCTAAAGCTCGCCAGTCTTTCAATATGCTTCTTGATAGGAAGCTGGAAAGATAAAGAATCAACCTCCATACCCAGCTCACGGAACACCTCTACAGCCGTCGCCTCCGCGTGTCCAGTACCCATATCCGCCATCGCGGTCCGATACTTGTGTCCATCAAGAATCTTACGGAAAATATCCAGCTTAATGCGCAGGTAAGCCTCTTCATCCGATTTTGAGTAAAAAATTGTTTTTCGCCGTTTGGAACTCGTACCTGATGTCTGATACCGATTCAAATCAGCGCGCTGCAGAAAAGGGTTATTTTCCGTGTAGTAAAACGTTTCAAGAGTAGCTGCTGACATTAAGGGGAGCGCAGTCAAAGCACTCTGCCATTCTTCATCCGACTGCTCAAGCCCGTTCCCTTGTGGATACCAAGAAAATTGCCGTTTCATCCCTTGTATCGTTTCCATAATGTGCATGGAAGGACTGTTCCTCCTCTCCGCTTTTCCAAGATAAACAACCGATAATCCATGACACTGCTAACTACATCTTATGCGTTTTGCCCGCCCTTAGTTCTTTATCCCTGATTTAGTTGTAACAAAACCTGGTCTGGCATTTACACCTATATGTAATCCAATTCATATGTTAAAGAAATTCTATTTTCTCTATAGAGAAGAGGATCGTATCCATGAACAAAACCCGCAAAATTATTGCAAGCAAGCTGATAAAAACTCGAATTGTACTTAGAAGTAAGAATTTGCAAAAACACGTGCCACCCACTCACCCTTTTACTCAAAAACGGTTATCAGATATGCTCGAGAGGTACGGAATGCTATATGTCAAACCCGATGCTGGCTCTCTAGGTATAGGCGTGATGCGAGTTGATAAAAATGGCGGGATTTACCGCTATCAAAGCGGGGTACGAATATTCACCTTTGCAACGTTTGAGAAGCTGTTCCAATCCATACAGAGTCGCTGCGGCAGCAAACGTTATCTCATTCAGAAAGGCATTCACGTCTTGAAGCACGAAGGAAACCCCTTCGATTTTCGTGTCATGATTCAAAAAAAACCATCCGGTGGGTGGGAATGTACAGGAACAGCTGGGCGTGTCGCTCATCCACGCAAAGCCGTTACCAACGGCAGCCAAGGCGGCACCATTTACAAAGCCGCTGATCTCATTGAACCTAAGCACGGAAGCCAAGCCACGACTTTGCTTTTGCAAAAGATGGAGCAACTAGCAAAGCTAACAGCTGTTCAATTCAGCCGCTCCTATCCAGCCATGAATGAACTCGGACTCGATATCGCAGTCGACCGCAAACTGAATCCCTGGATCTTGGAAGTGAATACACGACCTGACCCTTGCCCTTTCACTAAGCTCGAAGATAAAGCGATCATCCGTAAAATTATCACTTATGCCAAAGCCTATGGCAGGTGTTACTGCTTGACCTGTTCCAAGGCGAAGAAAGCACCTAAGCGAAACAAATAGTCATGATGCTGTATGAAAAGAAAAGCCCAGTTCCTGCTTTTTTAGCAAGAACTAGGCTTTTCATTTTATTTTTATGATCCCGCGCCGCGGTACCGTTTCACGCCAATATTCCAAACCGTAATTCCCAAGATACTGAAACCAATCCCAACAACCGGTGTCAGCAAGGCGAACCACTTCCAATTCTCTGGATCGATGAAATAGGCAGCCGGATAGAAGCCGACGAATGCAAAAGGCAAAATCCACGTCAAAATCGTTCGGAGCAATTTATTGTAAATCGTAGCCGGATATCGTCCATAGTTTTGGATGTTCCAAATCAACGGCAGAATACCTGTCGGCGCATCGGAGAAAAAGGCCAGCGACGTCAGTGAGATGTATACTCCTGCATAAATGAGAATCGATCCAATGACCAGTACGATAAAGACCAGCGGATCATGCCAATGAAACGGAATCCCGAGCTGAACCCAGGAATAGATCATGACAATCAGACCTGCTAATGCGCTAAATAATGAAGATGGACTCAGGTTTTCGAGCATCAATTGCCATAGATTGTATGCGGGACGCGTCAGGATGCGGTCCATCTCCCCTTTGACAATATAACGTTCACTGAAGCCCCATAAGTTAAAAAAAGTGATGAATATGCCGTATGGAATCATAAAATAACCGTAAATGAACAAAATTTGTTCTTGATTCCAGCCGCCAAGCGACTGTGTTTGCAGAAATACGACGAGAATGAAGAATAGATTCAAACCATTGAACATCAAGTCAGAAAGAACCTCAATCCAGAAATCGGATCGGTAGGTGAGACGCGTTTTCATGTAATTCTTCAAATATTCCACAACTAGGGAGATATAGAACTTCATGTGCTAACCCCCCTGTACGAAAAGACGCGTTTTGGATTTAATCCACAGGACATAGATCGGAATAATTAAGAGTAGGAACCACAGTACTTGGACGCCAAGGCTTTGGAATATCGCGGTGCCTGAGATTTTGCCTGTGAAAACAGCGCTCGGCAAGTAAGTAATCGCTTGAAAAGGCAGCCACTCTAAGACCGATTTGGACCATCCTGGGAAAAAGGAGATCGGAATAATTAAACCGGAGAACAGATCGACGGCAACGCGCTTCATGCGCATAAGACCTTCGTTATTTTCCAAGAAAAAAGCAAATAATCCCGTAATAATATTAAGCTGCGTGTTAATCAGAAAGCTGAAAAACAGCATCACGAAGTAGATAACCCACAGGCTTGGATCGGTTGGGAACTCAATCGGCAAGAGAAGCCATATGAAGATCATTCCCGGAGTTGTGAAGAGAAGTAAACGGAATACGCCTTCTCCCAATCCTTGCATCATTTTCACAAAAACGTAGTTATAAGGACGAATGAATTGGATGGCTACACTGCCGTCACGAATTTCACTGGCAATTTCACGATCTAAGTTATTGAAGTAAAAAGCGCGCCCCATCCAAGAAATGGCCACATAAGTCGTCATCTGACCTAACGTCAGACCTCCAATTATAGCTTGCTCACCATAAATCGCTTTATATACAAAATAATAGGAACCAATATTGAGTGCATAAATCAAAATGCCGCTGTAGTAATTAACACGGTAAGCGAGCATCATGAGAAATCGCATGCGGATAACTTCTAAATATGCACTAAGCATGGGACGCGACTCCCTCTGGCTGCGGCACTTCTTCTTGACGTTTCACATCGGCTGAGCCGGCTTTATAAATTTCACGGACGATATCATCCGTATTCGTTTCATTGATTTTGATATCTTGGATTTGCAAAACGCCGACTACGCGGCTAAGCACCTCAGAAACATTCGCGCGTTCGTGCGGTATGAACACTTTGGCGGACAGTTCATTTTCAAGCTGCCAAGCAACATCTAGGCCTCGCGTAAGCTCTTGAAGACGAGCCAATGTGGTAGGATGCTCAAATTGCAGCACGACTTCTTTGCCTTTGCCCCATTTCACCTTCAGCTCTTCAAGTCCGCCATCATAAATAATACGGCCATCATCGAGCATGATAACACGAGAACACAATGCTTCAATATCCTGCAGGTCATGCGTTGTAAGCAAGATCGTCGTTTCGTAACGCTGATTAAGCGATTTGAGAAATTCGCGAATTTCTGTTTTCACTACGATATCTAGACCAATGGTCGGTTCATCGAGGAACAGAATCGCTGGATTATGAATAAGGGAAGCGGCTAACTCACAGCGCATCCGCTGACCTAGACTTAGCTTACGAACGGGACGTGATAACAAATCGGATAATTGCAGACGATCAACGAGCTCGTCGAGACGCTTTTTGTAATCGGCTTCTGATACGCGATACACCTTTTTCAATAGTTGAAAAGATTCGACGACACCGATATCCCACCAGAGCTGACTGCGTTGACCGAAAACAACACCGATCCCGGCGACGAATTTCTCACGCTCTTTAAATGGAACGAAACCATTGACCTTGATATGTCCTGATGTAGGTACTAGGATACCTGTCAGCATTTTGATGGTAGTAGACTTGCCAGCTCCATTTTCTCCTATATATCCACAAATTTCGCCTTTTGGAATTTGAAAGCTAATGTCTTTCACAGCTGTAATTTGCTTATATTCTCTCTGAAATAAATCTTGAAACGCGCCTTTTAAACCCCCGCGGCTCTGCTGAACTTGAAATTCCTTGCGCAGATCTTGAACATCAATCGCTAACATGAACTTACCTCCTGTCCTTGTAGACTCGGCTACATATAATGGCAAAATTCGCCGTAACTTGCTATCGAAGTTTCATAACCTCTATAATATGGATCATAAAGATGAAATGTACAACACACTCATGATACATGAATTCTGTAAGAAAAAAAAGTACAGATTACCTTTACCTACGAAAGGAGCGCTGAACCTTGAGAATCATAAAACGAACCTTGCTCCTGATCGGCTTGCTGCTTATGGTGGTAGCTGGTTATTATTCTTACTCTTTCTATAATTTTGCGAACAATATCTCCCATAAATCGGACAATCCACAAGGCAGTGGCACCATGATTTCCCAGAATATTAAAGATAAAGGGGATAAATTTACTCCACCAAAATGGGAGGGCAAACAGCGAGTGAACATCTTGCTTCTAGGTGGAGATTCGCGTGGGATGACGAAGAATGAGCTGCCCCGCTCAGACAGTATAATGCTAGCTTCGATTGATCCCGTAACCAAAAAGGCTCACCTATTCTCTATCCTTCGAGATACATATGTGAAGATTCCAGGCGAAGGCGAAGATCGTATCAACACAGCCATTACATCAGGTGGTCCGAATCTAGCGATGAAAACGGTCAGCGATTTGCTCGGCATCCCTATTCAGTACTATGTTTATACAGACTTTAAAGGATTCATTGCACTTATTGATGCCGTTGGCGGGATAGATATTGACGTCGAGAAAGATATGAAATATTCGGACTCGGAAGATGATCATGTGTATGATATTAATTTGAAAAAAGGCCTTCAACATCTCGATGGCAAAACGGCTTTGCAGTATGTACGCTTTCGACACGACGCTTTGTCTGACTTCTCGCGTACAGAACGTCAAAGAAAGTTCCTAACTGCGGTCGCACAAAAAATGCAAACAACTTCTTCATTAATTAAGCTGCCAAGAATTCTAAATGCCATCGATCCTTATATCGATACGAACCTCAGTGTGACGGATATGCTGAAGCTAGGTGGTCTTGGTTTCGAGGCTAAAGCTGACGGAATCGTCAGCTCCCAATTGCCGCCAACTGAACTGCTGATCGAGAAAAATGTCCGCGGCGCAGCTGTCATTACGGCGAACAAAGAGAAGCTGCAGCTTTATGTGAAGGACCTTTTTGCAGGGAAGGCTGAGGCTGATGCTGGTCCTACGAAGCCATCGCCTTCACCTACACCGAAGTCTGCGGTGAAGACGTCGACTAAGTAAGTTAAACAAAAATGAAATCATACTTGCCTCTACTTGGCTAGAGGGCTTAGCGCCCTTCAAGTAGGGGCTTTTTGTAAGATGCTAAACGACTACATAAATAAGAGATTATACGACTACTTAAGTAAGATACTAAACAACGACTACATTACGTAAAGGAATGATTTTCTAATGGAACGTAAACAATCCGAGCTGTTATATCAAGAAGCACTGAAACATATCGTCGGCGGGGTCAACAGCCCTTCCCGCTCATTCAAAGCCGTCGGCGGCGGCGCGCCCGTCTTCATGAAGCGTGGGCAAGGCGCACACTTCTGGGATGTAGACGGGAATCGCTTCATTGACTATCTCGCCGCCTATGGCCCTATCATTACCGGTCACGCGCATCCGCATGTGACCGAGGCGATTTGCCGCGCCGCACAGAACGGCACGCTGTACGGCACCCCAACCGAACTCGAGATCGAGTTCGCCAAGATGCTGAAGTCGGCGATTCCTTCGCTCGACAAAGTGCGCTTCGTCAACTCCGGCACAGAGGCCGTGATGACGACAATTCGCGTGGCGCGCGCCTTCACGAAGCGCACCAAGATCATTAAGTTCGCCGGGTGCTACCACGGCCACTCGGATCTAGTGCTTGTGGCGGCCGGCTCCGGGCCGTCCACGCTAGGCACGCCAGACAGCGCGGGCGTGCCTGCGAGCATCGCGCAAGAGGTCATTACGGTGCCGTTCAACGACATTCCGGCACTCGAGGCCGCGCTTGCGCGTTGGGGTGAAGAAATTGCCGCGGTGATGGTGGAGCCCATCGTCGGCAACTTCGGCATGGTCATGCCCCATGCCGGTTACCTCGAGCAGCTCTGCGAAGCTGCTCATAGATATGGTGCCCTCGTCATCTACGACGAGGTCATCACAGCTTTCCGCTTCCATTATGGAGCGGCACAGACCTACCCCGGCCTCCCACTCGTGGAGGGCGGCACTTCCGAGGCGGCGGCGCGCTTCGCCGCCGTGGAGCCGGACCTTACGGCCCTCGGCAAAGTGATCGGCGGCGGGCTGCCGATCGGTGCCTACGGGGGCCGCAAGGCCGTGATGGAGCAGGTCGCTCCGCTCGGACCTGCTTATCAAGCCGGCACGATGGCGGGGAATCCCGCCTCCATCTCGGCCGGCATCGCCTGCTTGGAGGTGCTCCAGCAGGCTGGAGTCTACGCCAAACTCGAGCAGCTTGGCGCAACGCTTGCGGGCGGCATCGCAGAATCCGCCGCAAGGCATGGCATCGCCTTGACGCTTAATCGCATCGGCGGCGCCTTCTCCACCCACTTCTGTGACCATCCAGTCACGAACTTTGACGAAGCACAGGATACCGATGGCGAACGCTTCGCTGATTTCTTCCGACTTATGCTGGAGCAAGGCATTAACCTCGCTCCGTCCAAATACGAGGCGTGGTTCATGACCATCGCCCACACTGATGACGACATCGCGCAGACGCTAGATGCCGTTGATCAAGCTTTCAAAACCATGAAAATGCGCTAGAATTGCTTCTCATGTGTTTTGTGTTTTGTGTTTTGTGTTTTGTGTAATGTGTTATGTGTTATGTGTTATGTGTTATGTGTCATGTGTCATGTGTCATGTGTCATGTGTCATGTGTCATGTGTTTTGTGTTATGTGATGACTGTTACGGGTTATGGGTTACCCTTGCTCTAGCCCTAGCCCTTGTTCTGTGGCCATCATTCTCACAATCTCAGCAACTTTCATAAGCTTAAACTTCTCCATCTTCTACCACTACATGTCCCAAAAACGAACTATGATCCTATATGGATTGTAGTTCGTTCGTATTTTAAGGGTACCCCAAGCCATGAGAAATATGGTTTTATTCACCAGTATGCAAAAAAGGTAACGCTTACATTCATGATTTCGATCTGCAACTATTGTCGGATGAACTTTTTCATGCTATTCTAAGAGTACTTTTACCCTTTTCACGAAATGTCTTGTTTTCATAGTATTTTCCTAGAAAGTTAGGGCATGATTTACAAATTTTTTGCCGATTTTTGTGTGAATGCCTTACTTTAATACAGGTCGATTAGAGCCTCATTTCGAGGGGATTATTTCCTTGAAATTGGTATGCTATTCAATAATATTGCATTTTTATTCACATTCTTGCATATTTCGGTTTTGACCCCTTTGTGGGTAATTCCTTGAAAATGCTAGGGTTGCGGGCTCATCAATGCCAGAATGCAAGAAGCGTAGTGCAAGAGGAGTTTAAATATGTATGGGAGGTGACGGTCAGGCGACTGACCAGAGCAATGAATGAATTGATGCGTAATGAAGGCCGTTTTCAAGATCTACTAGGAACCGAACACGACAGCTGCGGTATTATTTGTATTATTGAAAAGAACGGTCACCCTTCCCGTGATAACATCCAAAAAACGATTGAAGCCCTTGTAAAAATGGAGCATCGTTCGGGTTTTATCAACGGTGAAGGCGATGGTTGCGGGATTTTAACGGATATTCCACGTGCTCTTTGGGAAAAGAAATTAACAGATGCGGGTCTTGACGGCAAGCTTGCCTACGACAACCGTTTTTCTGTTGGACATATCTTTGTTCCACGCAAGCTTGACCTGACCGTTACCGAAATCCAGAATGGCATTCGCGAGCTCTTCGCTTCCCATGATGTATCCATCATTCTCGAGCAAGAGAATCAAGTCGATAGCAGCGTTTTAGGTCCTAACGGCATGAACGATGAGCCTACTTTCTGGCAAATTGCTGCGATTGCGAACAAAACGGAAGGCCAAGTAGCCGATCACCTTTTTGAACTGCACATCGCAATTGAAGATCGTTACAACGTTCACGTTGCTTCACTAAGCAATGTTACATCTGCTTACAAAGTATTAGGCGCTGCTAGCATTCTTCCTAAATACTTTAACGATACACGTGATTCCTTGTTCGCTTCCCAAGTTACTATTGGTCATAACCGTTATTCGACGAACACATTGTCCAGCTTCTTCCGCGTTCAACCGTTCTCCCTACTCGGGCACAATGGTGAAATTAACACGGTTAAGAAACTTCGTATTGAGGCCGACATGGTTGGTGTTCCACTTGTTAGCGGTGGTTCTGACTCCCAAGACATGAACAGAACGATTGAAACGTTCATTCACCGTTTTGGATTGTCCCTTTTCGAAGCGATGGAAATGGTATTCCCTCCTATTATTAATGAAATGAAACAGTTCCGTCCGGAACTTCAAGATTTATATGTGTACTACCGTCAAGTATGGGGCCATTTTGCACAAGGTCCTGCTGGTATCGTTTCTCGTTATGGCAACGAATGTATTTTCAGCGTGGATGCGCTTGGTCTTCGTCCGGTATGGATGGTTGAGAGCGATACTTCCTTGTACTTCTCCTCGGAGCAGGGTGTTATTACGGTTGGTGACATGGTCGCTGATCCGAAACCAATTGCACCAGGTGAAAAAGTGGGCGTTGTGCTTACACCAGGTGAACACGTTCAAGTTATTCCTTATCATGAAGTGCAAACTTTAGTGTACGAGCGTGCTAGCAAACGTCTGAATATTGGCGGACTTCGCAAATATCTGAATCCTGTCAAAACAGATACTCAAGCTGAGCTTAATGAGAACATTGTAGCGACAGACCAATTGTACAGTGCATTCGGTTGGGATCGTGACGGTATTCAACACATCGAAACGATGTCTGAAACAGGTGCAGAACCTATCCGCTCCCTGGGTCACGATTCACCTCATGCTGCTCTTGCTTGGGAACGCCAGAACGTGCCTGACTTCATTAAAGAAAGCGTAGCTGTTGTTACGAATCCAGCGATTGACCGTGACCGTGAGATGGAGCATTTCTCCACACGCATCATTGCCGGTACTCGCACTCCTGTTTATGCACAAGTAGATAACAACCTGCGCCTTGAGCTTCTAGCTCCACTTGTACTCGAAGGTACGAATGGTGTAGATAGCGAAGAGCACCTGTCACAACCTTCTTATGAGCAATTGTTGGCCCTGTTCCGTGCACAAGGAGATAATGCTGTAGCCGTGCTTTCCAGTACTTTCGCTCGTGGAACTTCTCTGAGTGATGGCTTGGACGCTCTAGCTGCTGCCGCTATCGCTGCTGCCCGCAATGGTGCTGCACTGATCGTTCTTGACGATGCAGAAGCTCATCAAAATGACCGTTTGTGGCTTGAACCGCATCTTGCCGTTTCCAAAATCGATATCGCACTTCGTGCGGAGAAGCTCGGTTTCGGCGACAACCTGCGCCGCCATGTTACTTTGATCCTGCGTTCCGCTGCAATTCGCAGCTTGCATGATATCGCTGTAGCTTGCGGTCTTGGCGCAGACGTAATCTCACCATACCTGTTGTTCTCAACGGCTTCTGATAAAGAAGGCCATGCTGCAGCAGCACGTAAAGTGTATGCAGCACTAACTAAAGGTCTTGAGAAAGTTATTTCCACGATCGGTACTCATGAGCTTCGCGGGTATACACGTTTCTTCTCCTCCATCGGCTTCCATCCGGAGGTTGCTGAAGTATTAGATATCGTGAACTACCTCGGCAGCGAAAAAGCAGGAACTGGCTTTGCCCAGCTCGAAGCTGATGCCGAATTACGTTATACAGACTATACAAATCCAAAAGCAAAAGCAGCGAAAAACTTCCGTTTCTTCCAACGTATGTGGAAAGCATTAGGCGACGCCGCTTCAGGCGCTGCTCCTTATAGCGACTACCGCGACAAACTGCGTGAAGAAGAGAAGAAGAACCCGATTTCCATTCGTCACATTGCTGGATTCAACATTGACAAAGCACTGAGCGAAGGCCGTAAGGCACTCGATCCGTCAAAAGTTGATATCTCCATTGGCGGTCATTCCTTGCCGATGCTGATTTCTTCGATGTCATTTGGTTCACAAAATGAAACAGCTTTCCGTGCCTACGCTGAAGCCGGCGAACGCCTGAACATGGTTACCATGAACGGCGAGGGCGGAGAAATTAAAGATATGCTCGGCCGTTACAAAAAAACGCGCGGTGCGCAAGTCGCATCCGGACGTTTCGGTGTTAACGTAGAACTAGCTAACGCAGTTGCTTTCCTTGAGATCAAAATCGGTCAAGGGGCAAAGCCGGGTGAAGGCGGTCACTTGCCAGGTTCCAAAGTAACAGCGAAAATCGCTGCTGCTCGTAACGCAACGATTGGTTCTGACCTGATCTCTCCTTCTAACAACCATGACATCTACTCGATCGAGGATTTGGCGCAAATCATTTCCGAGCTTAAAGAAGGTAGCGGTCGTAAAGCGAAAATTATCGTTAAAATCCCGGTTGTACCAGGTATCGGTACGATTGCGGTTGGTGTAGCGAAAGCAGGCGCTGACGTTATTACGCTTTCCGGTTTTGACGGCGGTACAGGTGCGGCTCGTATTCACTCCTTGACCCATGTCGGTCTTCCAACGGAGATCGGTACGAAGCTTGCTCACGTTGCTTTGATTGAAGCTGGTCTTCGTCACCGCGTTGAGCTGTGGTCCGATGGCGGTCTGAAATCAGGCGCTGACGTTGTTAAAATGGTTATGCTCGGTGCGAACCGTGCAGGTTTCGGTAGTATCGCAATGCAATCGATCGGCTGTACAACTTGTCGCGGCTGTCATTTAGATACTTGTCACGTTGGTATTGCTACACAAATCGATTCCATGGAAGAAGCGGAAGAAAAAGGTCTTCGCCGTTTCGTACCTCGTCAATTTGACGTAGCTGTAGACAGCTTGGTTCGTTTGTTTGGTGGTATTGGTGAAGAAGTACGTGAAGTTGTTGCATCCCTTGGTTTCAACAGCTTACAAGAACTCGTTGGCCGTTCTGATCTATTGGAACAAATCAGCCACGTAGATCGTATTGACTTGTCCGACATCCTTCGTCCGGCTCCACTTCAGTTCATCTCTGATGCTGAAAGAGCAATGGAAGAAGTGGCCGTATCATCCGATATCCGTATCGCTGCAGGTGCAGAAGGTCTAGAATTCTTCCCAGAATCCCTGGCTACGGATGCTCCAATCGTGCGCAACTGGTCCAAAGTGGATGCTGAGTCCCGTATTCTCGGAGCTCGTTATTCCAGCCATCGCGTAAGAGATCGCTTCGACGGCAGCTACGATGAATTACCTACAGTCGCGCTGAACTTGATCGATGGTTCCGTACCAGGAAACGGTTTGGCCGCATTCAATGCTCGTGGCGTAGACATTACTGTTCACGGCGGTGCTGAGGATGGTCTTGGTAAAATGGCCTTCGGTGGTAAAGTTGCAATTGTTAAATCACTTGGCAAAAACAACACCTTCATCAACGGTAGCGTTGGTAAATCCTTCGGTTACGGCGCGCAAAAAGGTTTGTTCTTGATTCAAGGCAGTGCAGATACACGTGCTTGTATCCGTTTCTCTGGTGCAGACGTTGTATTCGGTGGAGAGATTACAACTCCTCTTCGTGATGAGCTTGGCGGACTTGCCGCTCGTGCGAACCTCAAAGGCTTCGCGTTCGAGTACATGACAAATGGCCGTGCCGTTGTTATGGGCGATCCAGGTCCATGGATTTGCGCAGGTATGACAGGTGGCGTGATCTACCAACGCCTCGTGCCAGAAATGGGTCTAGATCAAGCAGCAATCGAACGTCGTATTGCCAAAGGCGCGAAAGTTAAACTTGAGACCATTGGCGTACAAAGCAAAAAAGATCTTACTGAATTGCTCACAGCTTACCACGCTGAGCTTGCTAAATCCGGTCAATCCGATGCAGCAGCAAAAATCGAAGGTTTGCTAAGCAATCTTGAAGCTAACTTCATCCGTATCTCCCCGGTCAACATGCAAGCTGACCAATCCGTTGCTACGGAATAGATCGTTCAAAAAGCTCCACAGGACCTTCGCTGGTCTTGTGGAGCTTTTTTCTTGGAAAGAGTTTGCATCGGGTGCATAAAATACGCTCAACCATCGCATTTTATTAGTGCAGCACCCATCCGCATACCATAGGAGGTTTTTAGCTATGAGCCACTCGAAACGCCGCGATGAAGCAGCATGGAAAAGCCGCAAACAAGCTCAGCATCCACATGGTAAGGTGAAGTCTCTGGAGGAATTCGCCATTGAGTACGAAGCGGAACATAAGAAGTAAGTAACTCCCCTCCTCCGTCGAAAGAGGGACCAACACAAAGAACCCGGTAATCTCGTTTCTAATGAAACGCGGTTATCGGGCTCTTTGGTATTAATACACTAGGAAGGCCTAAGTTGGCATTTAATGTAACAAGCGGATGAGTACGGTTTTAATCTCGAACGGTGTAAAAGAAAGCAGGTAGTGGCCTTCATCGCCGCTCAGCGGCTCCAATGGGTTTTCCATCAAATCTGCTAGCACTGCTTCTCGGTGAGGAAGATGAACCGAAAGCTTGATATCGCCATTCGCTCCCGAAGTTTCGTAAAGGCGAACCACGAGCGCGTCTTCGTCCTCCGCCTTTTTCACCGCTTCAATCATGACCTTGGCGCCTTCAATCTCAAATCCGGAATACTTCTTCGGCAGTCCGCCTTCTTCTGCACTCGCCATGACCGCGGAAATTGGAGCATTTAATTCATAGCCCTGCTTGAAGACTTCTGCCTTGATGTAATCCCCTTCATGCGGCAATATGGCGTATACGAACTGATGGCGCGCCCTGTCGCAAGTTGGATCCGGGTATGATGGACTTCGAAGCAAGTTAATATCCATAACGTTGCCTTTAACACTATAACCATACTTGCAATCGTTCAAGAGAGCGACACCGAAGTCCGGTTGGGAAAGATCGATCCATTGATGAGCGCATATTTCGTCCTTCGCGTAATCCCACAACGTATTTCGGTGAGTCTGTCTTTTGAGATGACCGAATTGAATTTCGCAATTCACTTGATCGGCATACACGTTGACCGGGAAAGACGCACGAAGCATTTTGCTGTCTTCCTGCCAGTCGACATCCGTTTCAAAATTGATGCGTTTGCTGCCCACCGTCAGACTGATTTTTTGCGTTAGCACCGACTTGCCGTAGTGATACTCCTGCTCAACCACTGCATTAGGTCCAATGACGTAAGCCTTCGATTGCATGAGCTTCATCTGCGCAGGCTTCGTTCCCGCATAATCTTCAGGGAAATCCCAAGCGTCGCCGTCATCGTGATAAATGGATAACACGTTAGCCGATTCACCGGCAGCGATTACCTCTCTTACCAACTCTTTATCGAAGATCGATAAAATGCTTCCATCCGATCCGAATGTTATCTTGATCAACTCGTTCTCGAGTGTATCGCTCACGGCCGTTACTTCGAATGAGGAGACAGGACATAACGCTGCCGAATCTATAACCTGATAGCCCATAGCAGGAGTCGTGACCTGTATCCATTGATTATCTAGCTGCATCCATTCGCGGCGTTCCCATGGAAGGGAGTTAAAGATGACCATCGGACGTACTGCTCCCTGCGTCCCTATGGAGGATGCAAAGCCGCGGTACATTTGATCAGTTAGCTCCGTTACTCTAGCTAGTAATATTTCGTATCGCTCAAGGGATTCGTCGAATACACGCTTAATAGAAGAACCGGGCAAAATATCGTGGAATTGGTACAACAGTACTTCCTTCCAGATCGTTTCAAGCTCCTCGGACGGATATTCGTTACCGTATACGAAATGGAGCGAAGCAGCGAATTCCAGCTCCCTCAGCGCCTTCTCAATCTTCCGGTTATATCGTTTATTGCGAGCTTGGCTGGTGAACGTCCCTTGGTGCTTCTCTAGGTAGAGCTCACCTTTCCATGTCTTATATTTCTCTTTATTCATAGCCAGCTTCTCGAAAAAGTTCAGGGCAGGCTCTTGTTTCACCGGGATAAGCCCTTGGAGATTCTGCTCGCGCTGAAGGCGCTCCAGGTGCTCTTCTCCTGGTCCGCCGCCGCCATCTCCGATTCCGAACACGACAAGGCAATGGTCAGATACGTTTTTATCCAAGTAATCCCTTTCGGCCTTAAGAATCGACCTAGGTAACGCTGGGCCATTGTAGGTATCCTCTGGCGGCAAATGCGTCAACACGCGGCTTCCGTCCAGCCCTTCCCAGAAAAACGTATGATGCGGATGATCATTATGGACGTTCCACGACAGCTTCTGCGTCATGACATACTCGACTCCAGACTTCCGCAGAAGCTGCGGCAAGCTAGCCGAATAACCAAAGATGTCGGGAACCCACAGCATCTTCATATCTTGACCGAATTCCTCCTGGAAAAAACGTTTCCCGTAGAGGATTTGCCTTACAAGCGCTTCTCCTCCCGCAAGATTGGAATCCGGTTCCACCCACATGGCTCCTTGTACCTCCCAGCGCCCTTCTGCAATGCGCTGCTTAACCTCAGCATATAATTTGGGATGCTGCTGCTTGATCCACTCGTATAATTGAGGCTGACTGGCTCCGAATACATAATCGGGATATTGCTCCATCATCCGCAGTGCAGTGGCAAAAGTCCGAGCCCCTTTGCGGTAAGTCTCACGAATAGGCCACAGCCACGCCAGATCGATATGCGCATGTCCAATTGCGGTAGCCGTCAGTGTTGGATCCCCGCCCTGCTTGCTTAATGACGGAGCCAGAATACGTCTAGCCTGCGCCACGTTCTCATCCGACATATCTCTGAGCAATAGATGAACGTCATAAAGGGCCTGAAGGATACGCGCTCTTCTTGCAGATTGATCCTCTAGATGCTTGGCCAGATCGAGCAGCACCTCATAATCGTAAAATAGCTGTCTCGTTTCCTCACTGCAGATGGCTATTTGAGCCTCTTTCAGCGTTCCGCTTTGGTAACGCCCAAACAAATCGTTATTGCCAGCGTCAGCCCAGAGATCGATAACTTCTACCCCCGTTGAGGTAGATACGACCTGCACGACGCGTTTGCCAGGCAAACCAAGCGTTAAGTCAAACTCCGAGTTCACGTTTGTGAGCCCTTGCGTCGGTGTCCCTTCCTCATCGACAAGGCATAGCTCTCCGTTGACATCGATCAGGAGCACGACCTTGCTTCCCGCAGCCTCTCGGGGCACTTGACCCTGGAAATGAAACCAGGCGCAATCCCACAGCTCTCCCCACTTCTCTCCCGAGCGAACTTCAAGGCATTGTCCCGACATTCTTTGCTCGAAGGATACGGGCTCCTTCGTTACATATGCGACAGCTGACAAGGGCGCTACCTGCACGTAGATATGATTTTCGATTCGATTTAGTGTTTGCTTAAGGGTTTCCAACTTTATTGGGGTGTATGGCATATATGCTGCACCGTCCTTTGATCATTATGTATGAAGATAATGTTTAATGTAATACGCCTTGGTTAGCTTATAACTATATAACACTAATAAATATATCATATATATCAATTATTTCAATGTTTTAATAAGAAAAATACAAACAAAAAAACTGACCTCGGCTGCAATGCCAGAGATCAGTCTCTTTCGTTCTCTTATTCTTGCGGAAGTACTGGACCCGACGTCTGTTTGACAACCAATCTCGGCTCCAAGACTACTCTGCTATTTTTAAGTTGGGTTCGATTTCCTTTTATAGCGTCCATAATCAGCTCCCCAGCTCTAGCCCCTATTTCGCCCTCGTTTTGGTCGATATATGTGAACAGACTTAGCTCATCCATCATCGGACTCGGATTATCAAAGGTCACGATGGACAAATCTTCCGGCACGCGGAGCCCTTCACGCTTGGCGATGGACAAAATGTGTACACCTAGGTTTCCGTTCAGCGCAATGTATGCAGTTGCCATCCGGTTCTTGATAAACCGGTACAGAGGGTGTTCTGGATTAACAGATGAGAGCGGGGATGCAAAGTCCGTCAAGAATAACGCTGGGTTGATCATCTCGCCTTTATCCCTGAGTGCGCTGATGTAGCCATTCACCCGATCTTCTACGGATACAGTAGGTTGAGGCGAATCGGAACAAATTGCGATGTTGCGGTGACCGAGGCCCCACAAGTGATCCACGGCCAATTTGGCTGCCAAAGCGCTGTCGGAATAAACCGTGTTCGTCTCTACGCCAGGCAAATATCGGTCAATAAGGACGAAAGGATAGTCCGTCATTTTAAGTGTAATGATTTCCTCATTATAGACTTCAGCATCCACTGGAAAAATGATCAAGCCAGCTACTTTATCCTTCAAATCCCGAATAATTTCCTTTTCCCGCTCCTTTGAATTGAAAGAGAACATCATTAGCAGCGCGTAGCCGCTATTCTCAAGAACGGAAGTAATGCCCCGGATCAGCCGGATAGCAAAAAAATCGTCAACGAATGGAAAGACAAGCCCGATCTTCGGACGTTCCGAGTGATTAACGGACGGCGTTTGAACGGCAACTGTCTTCGCAGTAGGAATATAAGTTTCTGGGATACCCTTAACAAAGGTCCCCCGACCCGGAATGCGGTAAATCCAACCTTCACGAGCAAGCTCATTCAATGCATTAGCCACCGTGATCCGGCTAACATTAAACTGTTCGAGAATTTCCTTCTCGGTCGGAATCTTATCGTCTTCTTGCAATTTTCTAGAGCTGATCAGTTCTTTAAAATGGTTTTGAATCTGAATATATAGCGGTTCCCTGTCTGTGCTCATCCTACTACAAGCCTCCAAGATTACTCTCATATATGGTTATAAAGATCTCATATCAAATATAGCATATAGCCCTAAGCATTTCCAAACCATTTCTGTTCAAACCTCGTATGATAAAAAGAATTCAGATACTCTATTCATCTCTAATGATTTGTCATATAGTATATACCATATATGTCATTTAAGCCTCATCCGAAAAATAGAGTAACCTCACCTCTTTCATAATTTCAAAGAGGTAAGGCAGCAAAGTCAGCTCGTTTTTTTATATAGAATGTCGTAACTGTAATTAACAGCCATGAAGTTCACGAATACGCTCCACAGCCCGTACATGATGCCTAGCATGTCCTGCCATCATTTTGAGCAATCTAGCAACCGACTCTTCGCGATTATTTGTAGTTATAACTGTCCGTTCAAGCGCACCGGGGAGATGTTCACATAATCCAAGGATATGCTGTCTCAAACTACGAAACATCTGCACTTCGTATGTAATTGGTCTCGCCGCATAATGAAGACTAACACTCCAATCATCCTGTGAAAAACGATTTCCTTGGTAGGTACGCCCCGGCTCAGCTAGTGCAAATTTCACTTTGTGAATCGTGACTAATTCCAAGTCAATCAGGTGCAGCACTTGTTCACGAATCGACCATTTACCTGGTGCTTCCGTTAAATTGAGCCGTTCATCAGACAAGCCATCTACGGCACATTCCAACTCAACTATTCCATCAGTGTACATCTTCCTTATTTCATCATCCGAAGCAAATAGTTCCTCCCAGAAAACGAAGGTATACCCATCAATAGCGGGAACAAAAACCTTACGAATATGCCCCTTTTCTTCTTCTTTTCTCAGCTCATTCCATCCTTTTTCTTGCAAGCTTTTTTCCACATCGTTAACGGAGTTAACCCCTATATAAACGAGATCCCCCGCTTGCGGGCTAGAGGATTTAGACTGCAACCAACGAGCTAGGTAAGCCTCTTGTAATTCATGCTCCTGCTTGGTTAGCTGACCTCTCTGTATCAATACAACCTCATCATTCAACCAAATGCGAAGCAATGCTGCATTACCCTCCGGAGCTGCCTCCGCCAATTCCCAGCCAAGCTGTCTTGTATAAAAAGACACCGACTTCTGAAGATTATCGACCTGCAGCAGCAGCCTCGCTTTGCCATGACTCATAGATTCTTTTCCTTTCATCAATCAAACTATCTTCGAGAGGAAGCAAGTTCAAAAAAAATACGCTCCGTCATCATTTCGACGGAGCGTACGCATTTCCTACTTCTTGGCCGCTTTGTAGGCCTCGATATATTGAGCTGCCTTGTCAGCAACAAGGCTGTAGTTACGGGTTTTGACGGCTTCGCTAGTCAAATCGGAACCGATGCCGACGGCAACGGCGCCGGCCTGGATCCACTCGCCGAGGTTGCTCAGCGAGACGCCACCGGTCGGCATGATGTTCGCCTGCGGCAGCGGACCTTTAATGGCCTTAATCATCGCGGGCGAGTAGAGATTGCCCGGGAAGAGCTTGACGATATCGACGCCGAGCTCAAGCGCCGTCTGAATCTCTTGAATCGTCATGCACCCTGGCATGACGGGAACTCTGTAACGGTTGCAGAGCTCAACCGTTTTCGGGTTAAGCGATGGGCCGACGACGAACTCGGCCCCACTGAGGATCGCGGCACGCGCCGTCTCTGGGTCAAGGGCTGTGCCCACCCCGATGATCGCGTACTTAGCCGCGTCCTGCGCTGTGCTCGAGTAGCGCTTCGCGAGCTCCTCGATAGCGCGCAGCGCGAAAGGCACGGTCATTGTGACCTCGATGACCTTAATTCCGCCAGCAATGGCTTGATCGGCCATTTCCACGACTTCTTCTGGCGTATCGCCACGTAGAACGGCAACGACGCCTTCATTTGAAATTTGTTGAATCAGTTTAATTTTTTTCATTAGAATCTACACCCTTCTATTTCAAGCTTTTAACGTTCTATATGTTTAACATCGTTAAGTACGGCATCCACTTGTTCCCAAGTCGGAGCGCCTTCCCAGTCCCCTTCGGTCTGAACGATCAAGGAGCCCACGAGATTTCCGATACGCACGGCTTCCGCATATTCATACTCTTTTAACACGCCAACCAAAAAGCCCGCACAAAAACCATCACCCGCTCCAACGGTATCAACCACATGCTCCGCTTTAAAATATGGAACTGCTGTAACGCTATCTGAGGTTACGACGTACGTCTCATTTTCTCCACCTTTGACGATGGATATCGCTGATAATTCACGCAGCTTGCTCACGATAACATCCCAGTCCTCTGTCTGGTAGAGCAGCTTCAGTTCATCTAAACCAGGTAAGAAAATATCAGACAGTTTAGCTAGTTCTAACAGCACAGGACGCGCATCTTCAATACTCCATAGCTTCAAACGCAAATTGGGGTCAAAGCTGACCTTGACGCCATGCTTACGAGCCATCCGAATAGCTTCGAAAGCCGTCTCTTTACAAGACTCGCTCAAGGCAGGAGTGATGCCTGTGATATGCAGGATTTTGGCCCCAGCGATATAAGCCTCATCCAAATGCTTCGCACTCATCAGACTCGCTGCTGAATTTTTACGATAGTAGTAAACAGATGTTTTGCCCATAAGCACTTCACGCATCATTAACCCCGTAGGAGCTTCTGCTGTCAGCTCAGCACGGGAAACATCGACGCCTTCACCGCGAATTTTTTTATAAATCATACGACCTAATGGATCTTTACCTAAACGTCCGAACCAACCAACCTTGCCACCAAGGCGCGATATGCCAATAGCTACATTACTCTCGGCTCCACCAAATAAGCTGTGAAGCTCAGATGAATATTCCAACCCCTTGCCACCGGAGGGCATGAGCAGTGCCATGGTTTCTCCAAAAGTGATAATATCCGGACCAGATCCTGATTGCACGTGTGTATTTGCCGTCATAGAAGCACTCCATCCATTTCCCGATCACGCCTGAGCGTGTCCAGTTAATTGAAACGTTTAAATAAACGATATATCTCCAATTATAGTGCATGTTGAGCGTTTACACCAGACTTGACTTACCGTGCACAGAGCCCGAGAGCTTCGATCATGTGATGGGTAATCTCAACAATCTCCCCCTTCTCTCCCATCCTGATCATAGCGCAGAAAAAAGAGAGCCACATTATGACTCTCTTCTCCATGCTTTGCATCTATTCGATTAGGCCAATTGCTCTTTTTTCTGTTTATAGCCCATTGTTGCTTGAACCGCTGCTTTCCAGCCTTCATATAACCCATCGCGCTCAGCAGATTCCATGGAAGATTCGAACGTACGCTCGATCACTTTGTTCTGGATAATATCTTGTTTTCCTGCCCAGTAGCCAACCGCTAGACCAGCCAGATAAGCTGCGCCCAGTGCTGTCGTTTCCAGTACGCGAGGGCGATCTACAGCTGCGCCTAAAAGATTCGCTTGGAACTGCATCAGGAAGTTGTTCGCCACTGCACCTCCGTCAACCGCCAGCTTTTGTAATTGGATGCCCGAATCTGCTTCCATAGCTTCCAGCACATCTTTCGTTTGGTAAGCCAAGGATTCTACCGCTGCACGTATAAAGTGGTCCTGCGTCGTTCCACGCGTCAACCCAAAGATCGCACCCCGAGCTTCCATATCCCAGTAAGGTGCGCCTAGTCCTACAAAAGCAGGCACGAGATACACGCCATCTGTGCTAGCTACAGCGGAAGCATGCTTTTCAGAATCAGAAGCCTTCTCAATAAGTTTAAGACCGTCACGTAACCACTGGATCGTAGCGCCCGCAACGAAAATGCTGCCTTCCAGCGCATACTCCACTTTGCCATCCAAGCCCCATGCAATCGTAGTCAACAGTCCGTTCTGGGAAGCAACAGCTTTGGTGCCCGTGTTCATAAGCATGAAACAGCCTGTGCCGTAAGTATTTTTGGCCATCCCTTCTTCGAAGCAAGCCTGTCCGAACAATGCCGCTTGCTGGTCACCAGCGATTCCGGCAATCGGAATTTGCACTTCAAACAAACTTTTGGACGTCTCACCATACACTTCACTGGAAGGACGCACGTCAGGCAGCATGGATGCAGGGACATTCAGCATATTAAGCAGCTCTTGATCCCATTGCAATTCGTGGATGTTGTACATCATCGTTCTCGATGCGTTGGAATAGTCCGTTACATGGACCTTACCATCGGTCAATTTCCAGATAAGCCAAGTATCGATGGTGCCAAACAACAATTGGCCGTTATCGGCTTTTTCTCTAGCGCCTTGTACGTTGTCCAATATCCATTTCACTTTCGTACCGGAGAAGTAAGCATCAATGAGCAGTCCTGTTTTCTGACGCACTGTAGGATCAAAGCCCTGTTCTTTCAGTTCATTACAAATGTCCATGGTTTGTCGGCTTTGCCAAACGATGGCGTTGTACACGGGTTTGCCAGTAAGTTTATCCCAAACAACCGCTGTCTCGCGTTGGTTCGTGATCCCGATAGCTGCAATTTGGTGCGGATGCACATGATTTTTGATCAAAACTTCTTTGAGCACCTCAAGCTGCGTCTCCCAAATTTCCTCGGCATTATGCTCAACCCAACCTGGTTTCGGGTAAATTTGTGTAAACTCTTTTTGAGCAACACCCATAATGGCACCGGATTTATCAAATAAAATAGCACGAGAGCTCGTCGTTCCTTGATCTAATGAAAGCACATATTTCTTTTCCATGGTTATTAGCCTCCAAAAAGTATAATTAGAATTTTTATTTCATCTATGATACACTTACATTGGAATATATTTTCTTTTGTCGGTTACTTGTTAACCGGCTTTTTTCTGTCTAAGTACCTGACTGCTCACTTCGGTAGAGGAAGTCATTTTACCAACGATAATTGCAACTAGGAAAAATACAGCCATCACTATAATTGTAAGCGTTTGATTTCCTGAGGTAGCCATCTTATAAAATTGCGCTCCAGCAACTCCACCTATAATCGGAGCGAAAACCGGAATCCAAGCATACCCCCAATTGGAACCGCCTTTACCATGAATAGGCAGGATCGCGTGAGCTATTCTCGGTCCCAAATCACGTGCCGGGTTGATCGCATAACCTGTCGTTCCGCCCAATGATAAGCCGATAGCTAAAATGAAAAACCCAACGATCAATGGATTCAACCCATCTGCGAATTTATTCGCGCCAATCGCCATGATGCCAAATACGAGAAAGAACGTACCCAATGCTTCGCTTACAAAATTAGCTCCTGTGTTCTTGATTGCAGGACCCGTCGAGAATACGCCAAGCTTTGTAGCTGGATCTTCCGTCTCTTTCCAATGCGGGAAGTAGAACACCCACACGAAAGTCGCTCCTACAATGGCTCCCAACAACTGCGCTGAAATGTATGAAGGAACATCTTTCCAAGGGAATTCCCCGACACTTGCCAAGCCAATAGTCACCGCTGGATTCAGATGCGCTCCACTAAACTTCCCAACTGCGAAAACTGCCATTGCAACCGCCATCCCCCAACCCATTGTTATAACAATCCAGCCAGGACTATTCGAATACGACTTCTTCAAGCTTGCCCCTGCACAAACGCCGCCACCAAGAATAATTAAAATCATAGTACCAATCAGTTCACCAAAAAATGGACTCATGTTGTTCCTCCTAATATAGGGATCTTTGAGCGTAGATCAAAGTCTCTCCGCTTTGGGATCTTTTGACCATAGGTCAAAATTTCTCCGCTTTGGGGCTTTGATCGGAGATCAAAGTCTCTCCTTATTTAAACCACCCTTTTTTTTAAAACGCTTTCATTTTCACCGCCTTCTTTTCTGGGAACAAAAAGAAAACAGCAAGTTATTCCAAATGCACGCATGGTAACGTACAATTTGAAATAAACTTGCTGTTCTCCTAAGCTCCGCAGCTAAATTAAATTATAGTCTTATAATACTTTAAATAGCTGGATTGTCAACAAGAAAATCTTGTAAGCTGCTCAACCTTACAAACCTGTCGCTCCCGCTCCAGCCAACTCCTGCTGAAGTTCGTCATGAATTTGACCATTGGTAGCAAGCACATTTCTTACGGCAAGCCGGTATGGATTCCCAGCCGTATCGCTCACTTTACCGCCGGATTCTTGAATCAACAACGAGCCTGCAGCAACATCCCATGCGCTAAGACCAATCTCCCAGAACCCGCTTAATCGTCCTGCAGCAACGTACGCCATATGCAGCGCTGCTGACCCACCCGAGCGAAGATTTCTTACCTTCGGCGCCAAAGCAAGCGTCCCTTTAAGATTGATCGGGAGCGCGCCGTCACGGTCCGCAGGGAAGCCGGTTGCAACCAAGCTCTCGGATAGCTTGCTATCGAGCGAAACCGTCGTCTTATTGCCGTGCATATAGGCACCTTTCCCTTTTTCAGCGACGAATAGTTCGTCACGCGAAGGATCATAGACGACACCTACAATAATTTCACCCTTATGTGCCAGCGCAATCGAAACAGAATAGAACGGAAAACCGTGAACAAAATTCGTCGTCCCATCAATCGGATCCACGATCCAGAGATACTCCTCATCGCTCATCGCTTGAAGCGCTTTGGCCGAAGCCTCTGGCCCTGGCTCCACGCCTTCCTCACCAAGAATGGAGTGATCTGGGAAATGAGTCATAATCAAATTACGAATTAGCTTCTCCGAACCTTTATCCACTTCAGTGACCAAATCTTGAGAGGAGTACTTCGTATCCACGCGATTAATGTCCCCCAGCTTGCTCTTAATCCATTGCCCAGCCTTAGCTGCCGTATTAATGGCCACCGCTGTAAAGCTCTTACTGCCCACCACGAAAGGCTCCACCTTACTCTCAACCATTTATCTCAACTCTTTCTTTTCATTTATTTAATTGGTAACTCCAGTATAGTAAATAATACGTTTTAAATACTAGTGCGTTTCATCCCAAAATATTCGTATAATTTTACATTTTAACTAGAATCAGCCTGTTTTTTGCGTAAAAAAACCGTATCACCCATAAGGCAATACGGAATTTCTTAGTATACGGGTTTAAATGCCAACGATATGATATCCACCGTCTACATAGATAACTTCACCCGTGATGCCGCGGGAAAGGTTACTCATCAAGAACATCGCTGTGTCGCCTACTTCGGCTGTATCCGTTGTTTTGCGCAGCGGCGCTTTCTCTTCCACTTGGCGCAGGATGGAGTTGAAGTCTTTGATGCCTTTGGCAGCCAAGGTACGAATCGGGCCAGCGGAGATACCGTTGACGCGAATGCCGAATTGACCGAGGTCATTCGCCAGGTAGCGCACGCTAGCTTCCAGCGCAGCTTTGGCAACGCCCATGACGTTGTAGTTCTTCATCGCGCGCTCAGCGCCGAGGTAGGTCATCGTCATGATGCTGCCGCCCTCTGTCATCAGCGGGTAAATCCGTTTCGATACCGCAACAAGGGAATAAGCGCTGATGTCATGCGCTAAAGCAAAACCATCGCGCGATGTGTCAACGAATAGCCCGTCCAGCTCTTCGGTTTTAGCAAAAGCAATACTATGTACGAGACCGTGAAGCACACCGAACTTCTCTTTGAGTGTGGATGCAAGTGTTTCGATCTCAGCATCTACAGTTACATTGCAAGGCATCAATGTTGAGCCTGGAATCGTGTCTGCGAGCTTGCGAACGCGTTCCTCAACACGCTCATTTTCAAAGGTAAAAACGAGATTAGCTCCTTGTGCCGCTAAGGATTGAGCAATAGCCCAAGCGATGCTGCGGTCGTTGGCAACACCCATTACAAGTATATTTTTTCCGGTTAACAATTGACTCATGGTATTAAGAAGCCCCTCTCACAATGGATTGTGCGTCGTTCATTCCCACTCTCCAAAGTACCCCATTTTGTCCAACAATTCAAGAATTAAATCTGAACGGTTATAGCTGGATCGAGGCTTGGTCGAGAACCTTGACTCCCTCTTGCATCTTGAGGTCTTCCATGAGGCGAAATAACGCTTCATCCTTCTTCTTCGCTTCAATCATGATATCTAGATTTGGCGTGTTTGGAGCTATCGCACGTAGGAATCCGAAAAGAGGTCCTACCTCCACGTAATCTGCATGACTTCTTAGATCCGTTTCACTTTTTGGACTTGAAACATGGATTTTCGGTGGGAGTACGTTTGCAGTCTGTTCGGACAGCTCACTCTCCTGGCTCGACCACGTTTGTCGAATCCGCGGCCAGAGATCTGCTGCATCCTCTCCGTTGTTATTGACCGCATGATGATGAATATCCAGCACCATAGGCACTCCCACCTTTTCTGCAATATCGAGTGTCTCTTGCGCAGTGAAGGTTTTATCATCATTCTCAAGTGTAATCCGCCTCTGAATTTCAGGGCGCAGCGCGGAAAAATTCTGAATAAACCGCTTAGCCGCTTTCTCTTTATCACCGTAGGAACCTCCTACATGAATATTGCACATAGCTTCCATACCCAGCCCCATCGCGTTAAACATAGCCGTATGGCGTTCTAGATCCTCCACTGATTTCTGCAGCACATCTTCCTTTGGCGTACTCAGGACGGTGAAATGATCCGGATGAAAGCTTACGCGCATGCCAGACTGCTTAGCGTAGCTGCCAAGCTCTTGGAATTCCGCAGAAAGCGTGGTAATTGGGTCCCAGTCACCTAACATTTCATGTCCTATGAGAGGGATCAGCCTAGAAGAAAAGCGAAACACCATGATGTCATGCGCACGGTTGTGCCTGAGCAATCTAAGCGTATTATGCAAATTTTCGGCGCCAAGTCGCTCTAGCTTCCGAATGGCCGCTTCTCGATCCAAAAGCTTGCTGAAGTTCGTCACTGTCATCGTTTTGGAAGGGGACGCATTCTTGACTATCGTCGACATAGCCACATACCCAAGGCGAATAATCATGCAAGGTAACCTCCAAGAAGAGTATGCAAGGATAAATGGCTTACATCGTCCTGTTGGACGAATGCATTTGTTATTTGTTATGAAAAAATTCCTTTCATAGGGTACCCTCTGGAGGAGCCGCACATACACAACTCACCTAATTAGGATGAGATGGATGTTATGATTTTGAAGCTTATAAAAGACGAAATCGCCAGTGGCAGCAAGCTTAACGCTAACATACCGTACTTGGTGCCTCGATCTTCTTTTCGCAAACATATATAGTTTCCGATAAACCAAACCAACAAGTAGACGCAAAGCACCCCCGCAGCCATATACCGATCTTGCGTCGATGGAGGCGACATAAAGCCATAAAACCCAAAAATCATATAAATAAGTGCATATGGAGTTGGTATACCTAAGCCAATATTGAAAAGCCAATAGGCAATGAACTTTCTGTCCGTCAATAACGTTTGTCTCATCCTTTTCACGCTCCAATCTGAATATCTACTAGGTACATTGTAGTTCTTCCAGCTAGATTGAATAAGTACTAAGTTCTTGTAGTACCGAGTACGAGGGCAGCAGGAAACTTACTATACATCGGTTGCTACCTCATCTTGTAAGGATGTTTTTCATCGCTATGGAGGCACTTTTTCGTCTTGAGCTTATTTTAGTGATGAAAAACATCACTAAGAAGCGAGAAACGGACTATTTCGGCTGCAACCTCATCTTTTAAGGATGTTTTTCATCGCTATGGAGGCACTTTTTCGTCTTGAGCTTCTTATAGTGATGAAAAACATCACTATGAAGCGAGAAACGGACTACATCGGTTGCAACCTCATCTTGTAAGGATGTTTTTCATCGCTATGGTGGCACTTTTTCGTCATGAGCTTATTTTAGTGATGAAAAACATCAATACGAAGCGAGAAACAGACTATTTCGGCGTCAACCTCATCTTGTAAGGATGTTTTTCATCGCTATGGTGGCACTTTTTCTTCTTGAGCTTATTTTAGTGATGTATTCAAAAAAAGACACCGTCCATATCGGACGATGTCTTTTAATTACGCTATGCGACTATGCTTGCTCACCAAAAAACATCTCAAAAGCAAGTGAGGTCTGAATCCGTGACTCTTCTTCCGTCAGACGGCGAATGAGCTCCATCTCCACTTGCGTCACTTCATCACCTTGGAAATTGATTTCCGCGATGGAGGCAACGATTCGGACAATGGCAATCGCTTGATTCTCTGGCGTGTAAGCAATGACCTTCTGACCGGTTGGAAAGACGCGGAAGCCGCTTTTCACCATTTTGCCGCGGCCATACTCTAGAAGCTCATAGAGCTCCTGCGCGGACTTAAACTTGCAAACCGAATTGAACTCCGTTTGAAATCCCATATGCATCTACTCCACATCAAAAGAATATTGGATATTCTGCTTCGCTGTATGCCGTTCGATAGCCAGACGAATAAGATCGTCGAGCAGCTCTGTGTATGGTTTACCGGTTTCTTTCCATAGCAGCGGGTACATGCTGAATGGTGTAAAGCCGGGCATCGTATTGATTTCATTGATGTAGATCTTCTGATCGATTTTGCCTAAGAAGAAATCAACACGCGATAAGCCGCTGCCGTCCACAGCAAGGAATGCTTGAAGCGCTAGCTGTCTGATCTGTTCGGACGTTTCTTCGGGGATGTCTGCAGGTATAACCATCGCTGATTTGCCGTCCATATATTTCGCTTTGTAATCGTAAAATTCGTTCGAGGACACGATTTCACCAGCAACAGAAGCAATAGGTTCATCATTGCCCAAAACGGCTACTTCGATCTCGCGGGCATCGATATTCTCTTCAATAATGACTTTACGATCATATTGGAAAGCGAAATTGACCGCTTTAATTAATTCTTCTTGATTTCTTGCTTTGGAAATACCGACACTGGAGCCTAGATTAGCCGGCTTCACGAAGCACGGATATCCGATAGCCGTTTCGAGCTCAATCAGGTGATACGCACGGTTCTTTTCCCACTCGGTACGAGTGAAATGGCGGAAAATACACTGTGGAAGCCCTTCTTGTGCGAAAACCTTCTTCATCATGACTTTATCCATCCCGACGGCTGATGCAAGCACGCCTGCACCTACGTATGGAATGTTGGCCATTTCAAGTAATCCTTGAATGGTCCCATCTTCGCCGAAAGTACCGTGTAAAAGAGGGAAAATAACGTCTAAGCCAGTGTCCTTCATGCCAGCTGTATTCGTTGCAACAATAGCCACATCGCCTTTTGTCTGAATGGCCCCGAATATGGGTGCCAAAGCATTGGAAACAGGTGCGGCTGCAGCGGTTTCTCCACTGCTAAAAGTCAATACTTCCTTGGATTCAGCCGGAGCTAATAGGGGTGCGCCGCTTCTCCATTCGCCTTTTTTGGATATATAAAACGGTGTGATCTCATATTTATTGAAGTCCACAGCTTTCATAACCGCCAATGCTGTTTGCAGGGACACGTCATGCTCTCCGGATTTCCCCCCATAAATTAGTCCAATTCGTATTTTGCGGCTCATTACGTACCTCCGTCTAGTATTTGCATTTTCTTTTCCTATTACATATAATCAGCAACCCGAACGAAAACGTACTTCGTCCTCTCTGTCCAAGCAGGTGAATCCTTATAAGCCCAATAGCGATTACGGCTATTATATGTATGCGCATTGACCAGCGGCATCCCGTTGGCATCTTTGCCTATCACAATCGTATTGTGCTGATAGCGGCCATCGCCATCCCAGTCGTAGCTAATTGTATCTCCCTGTTGAAGCTCTCTTGGATCATCTACCGCATGACCTTGCAGACCTCTGCGGCTATGTGAGAGGAATGTTTGTAGGCTATTGGCAACAGCCCAACTGAAGCTCCAAAGCTCTTGATTGCCTCTTTTGCCAGCATACCACCAGCCCAAATCCCTTTTCCCAGTATAGTCCATTGGAGCCCCGCCTGCAAAGAGGCATTGCGATACAAAATTCGTACAGTCGACTTCAAACTCCTCGTATTTCGGATTCGGGGTTTGCCACCAAGTTTCTGCATAATGGGCCGCTTTGGCGCGATTATAAATGATTTTGCGAGGAGCTGATTCCTGAGCACTGCTGTTGAGTATACTATGATTGATATAAGGAAGTGAGGGCGCTCTGCGAAGCCCATCCACAAAACCTTCATGGTCAGGCAAAAAGACGCCTCGCTGCTTGCTCGGAAGCGACTTTTCTCCATGGAGAGGTTCTGTGTACCGGACATGCCAGCGGTTCTCCGCGCTATCTATGAACACACGTTCAGGTTCAATACGTTCCTCAAAATGTTCGATGGATCCAATCCGATAATTTAGAAATCGATGTAATTGGATATCCGCAATAATCACTTGGGGTGATTCTTTGACACCAGTAAGACGCAGCTTTGTTTCTCCGCGCAGCAATTTAGCATCACGGTCGCGGTAACTGTTCAGGAGCCTACGCACCTTGACATCCTGTTTCCGTACATAAGCGCTGTCTGAGACATAAGCTTCCAAAGGTGCAGCAGAGCCTTCGATCTCTGCCTGGTTCTTAGCGTGGACGTAGTTATAGAGCGCTGTTTTCCAGGACATCTTGGTATCCTCCTTAGGACGAGCCCGAATTGCTTTGAATTGATTCAATATATGACATTTTGACGGTAAAAATGATTGAAATTAATCTTTACTCATACACAGCGAAACGCTATACTTGATGTAGAGGGATTAATGAAATTGAGTTTCATTAGATGAAACCAATGGATATAATATTTTGAGGAGGAATTACCCATGTCCAACAAGGACTCTTTTTCTGTGCGTAAGCAGTTAACTGTGGGAACGAAATCGTTCCAGTATTACAGTCTTCCTGACTTTGAAAATCAAGGCCACGGAACTGTTAGCAATCTACCTGTCTCCATTCGCGTTTTACTCGAAGCCGCTATTCGTCAATTCGACGGTCGTGCTATTACAAGTGAACACGTTAAACAAATCGCTGGTTGGGCTGAAGGCCGCGATGAAAACAAAGAAATTCCTTTCATTCCTGCTCGTATCGTTCTTCAGGATTTCACAGGCGTACCCGTCGTTGTTGACCTTGCGGCAATGCGTGCGACGATGGCTCGTGAAGGCGGAGATCCAAAACGGATCAACCCACTCGTTCCTGTAGACCTTGTAATTGACCACTCTGTTATGGTCGATGCTTTCGGATCCCCGGATGCACTTGACTACAACATTAACCTAGAGTTCGAAAGAAACGAAGAGCGTTACCGTTTCCTACGTTGGGCACAAACAGCGTTCGATAACTTCCGTGCTGTTCCACCTTCAACAGGTATCGTTCACCAAGTTAACTTGGAGTACCTGGCTTCCGTAGCAGCTACGAAAACGATCGATGGCGAAACTGTTGTTTACCCTGATTCCCTCGTAGGTACAGATTCCCACACTACAATGATCAACGGACTTGGTGTTGTAGGTTGGGGCGTAGGCGGTATTGAAGCTGAGGCTGGTATGCTTGGACAACCGCTTTACTTCGTAGCTCCAGACGTTGTTGGTTTCAAATTGACAGGCCACCTGGCAGAAGGCGCTACAGCAACTGACTTGGCTCTGACTGTTACACAAATTTTACGTAAAAAAGGCGTTGTTGGTAAATTCGTTGAGTTCTTCGGTCCTGGTCTGAGCAACATTTCCTTGGCTGACCGTGCAACGGTAGCGAACATGGCTCCTGAGTACGGCGCAACAATCGGTTTCTTCCCAGTCGACAACGAAACGTTGAACTACCTGAGAAGTACGGGTCGTGAAGCAGATCAAATCGCACTTGTAGAAGCTTACTACAAAGCACAAGGTATGTTCCGTACAGACAGCACACCAGATCCTCAGTTCACAGATGTAATTGAACTTGATCTTGGCGCTGTAGTACCAAGCTTAGCTGGTCCTAAACGTCCACAAGACCGCGTCGAGCTTACGAACATGAAGGAGTCTTTCAACTCCATCATCCGTACACCTATCGACAAAGGTGGCTATGGCCTTACTGATGAGAAAATCGAAGAAGTCGTTGATGTTGTTTATCCAAACGGCGAAACTGTCAAAATGAGTACAGGAGCAGTTGTCATAGCAGCAATCACTTCCTGTACAAACACATCGAACCCGAGCGTTATGCTAGGTGCCGGACTTGTGGCGAAAAAAGCGGTAGCTCGCGGTTTGAGAAAACCAGCTTTCGTTAAGAGCTCATTGACACCAGGTTCCCTGGTTGTTACCGAGTACTTGATTAAAGCAGGCTTGCTTGAGCCTCTAGAAGCACTTGGCTTCCACGTTGCAGGCTACGGCTGCGCAACTTGTATCGGTAACTCCGGTCCGCTTCCAGAAGAAGTAAGCAAAGCCATCATCGACAACGATATGACTGTGGCTGCCGTTATTTCGGGTAACCGTAACTTCGAAGGCCGCGTTCATGCTCAAGTGAAAGCAAATTACCTGGGATCACCTCCGCTTGTTGTTGCCTATGCACTTGCAGGAACAGTGAACATTGATTTGGCTAACGATCCAATCGGCTACGATCAAAGCAATCAACCTGTCTACCTCAAAGACATTTGGCCTACAAACCAAGAGATTCAAGAAGCTCTTGGTATTGCAATGAGTGCTGATATGTTCCGTGATAAATACAGCAACGTATTCCGTGCGAATGAGCGTTTCAACCAAATCGCAATTCCGGAAGGCGATCTATACGAGTTCGACAACAATTCCACTTACATTCAAGAGCCTCCGTTCTTCACAGATCTGGGCACGGTTCTGGATGATATCGCAGATATTCGCAATGCAAAAACGTTGGCACTCTTGGAAGATTCCGTTACAACGGACCATATCTCCCCTGCCGGTAACATCAAAGTTGACAGCCCTGGAGGCCAATACCTGATTAACCATGGTGTGAAAAAAGAAGACTTCAACTCCTACGGTTCCCGTCGTGGTAACCACGAAGTGATGATGCGCGGAACGTTCGCGAACATCCGTATTCGTAACCAAGTGGCACCAGGAACAGAAGGCGGCGTAACAACTTACCTGCCAACTGGCGAAGTTGAATCCATCTACGATGCTTCCATGAAGTATCAAGCTGAAGGCCAAAACCTCGTAGTTATCGCGGGTAAAGAATACGGAACTGGAAGCTCCCGTGACTGGGCGGCAAAAGGTACATTCCTACTTGGCGTCAAAGCCGTTATCGCGGAAAGCTTCGAGCGTATTCACCGCAGTAACCTTGTTGGTATGGGCGTTCTTCCACTTCAATTCCTTGAAGGAAATGGTTGGAAAACACTAGGTATCACAGGTCGTGAAACATTCGATATCACAGGTCTGAGCAACGATGTACAACCGGGTTCCACTGTAAAAGTAACTGCTACTCGTGAAGATGGCACAAGCTTCGAATTCACCGCACTTGTGCGTTTGGATAGCTTGGTGGACGTAGACTATTACCGCAATGGTGGTATTCTACAAACTGTTCTTCGTTCAATCCTTGCAGAGAAAAACTAATACAGCAAAACACACACAAAACGCATTACACAGCAAAAGTCCGGGATTGCCTTATTGGCGGTCTCGGGCTTTTTATTGTTACAAAAAGATAAAATCAGCATTTGTAAAGCTATTTTTACATATTAAATTCCCTTACGGCGCCAAGGGTTTGGGCTGTATTGCCAATAACTGCGGGTTGAGCCTCCCCTCCTCGGCACCTATACTGATAGAACGAAAGGGGAGATGAAAATGAAGTTGATAAAAAAACTCGTCCTTGTCGTGCTGCTAGCTTCAATGGGATTAGGTTTTACCGTAAGCGAATGGAGCCAACCGGCTTCTGCTGCAACTACTTTGAAGCAAGGCAGTCAAAACGGTGATGTCTGGGACGCTCAGTTCCGACTCGAGACTTTAGGCTACTATCAGCAACCTGTGGATGGCAAATATGGTCCGGTTACGGCCGCTGCTGTTCGCAATTTTCAATATAATTATGGTCTAACCGTTGACGGCATGATTGGAGCGAAAACTTGGGAGGCTTTACGTAACTATTCGGTGAATCAAGCTGAATTGGATATGTTAGCGAAGGTGATTTACAGCGAGGCTCGCGGTGAATCCTATGAAGGACAAGTGGCCGTTGGGGCCGTAGTCATGAATCGTCTACAATCAAGTAAGTTCCCGAATTCAATCCAAGGCATTATATTTGAACCTGGGGCTTTTACAGCCGTTAGTGACGGCCAATACTGGTTGAAACCGGATTCGACAGCCTATATGGCAGCACAGGATGCTGTCCGGGGCTTAGACCCTACCCAGGGTGCCTTGTATTATTTTAATCCTAAAACTGCGACGAGCAAATGGATCTGGTCACGTCCGCAGACTGTGCGGATTGGGAATCATATTTTTGCTGGGTAATCAAAGAAAAAAAAGATGTAAGAGAAGCAAAGACCTCTATCGAAGCCGCTCCATGGTGAGCGACCTCGCGTAGAGGTGTTTTTACATAGAATGCGAATTCTTAGCTCAGGAGGTTAGATCAAGAGTTAAGATCAGTTACCGCCTGATTTAATTGACTCCTCATACCAAGGATTTAAATGAACCAACACCTCATCCACATCACTATGCGCTTCCTTGATCTTTTGCTTAATAAGGCGGCTAATGTCATGGCCTTCTTGGATGGTTAATTTGCCCGAAACAGCCAGTCTGGCGTCAACTAATATGTAATGACCGTGCTCGCGTGCTCGCAGGCGGTCGATCCGTTTGACCTCTGGTACAGATCGGATCAATGCCGCGTATTGTTCAATGTATGTCGTACTTACACTGCGCTCCATGAGAATGTCGAAAGATTCGCTGCCCATTTCGTACGCCAATTTCAGCACTAAAAAAGAAACGATGATACCAGCCACGGGGTCGCCATAAGCCAAAATATCATAGTTGTAGTGATCCCCGATTAAGGCCAGACCTATGCCGACCGAAGCCGCAATGGAAGCATATACATCGGCCAAATGGTCATAAGCAGTGGCTATTAATCCTTTGCTGTTGACCCTACTGCCGATACGTTTCGTGTAGACATAAAGAATTTGCTTCCAAACTAGCGAGATGATCGCCGCGATAAATGCAATAATATGCGCCTCTCCAGCGGGCTCAAATAGCGCATGAATAGAGTGGTAGCCCATGTAAATGGCTGCTCCACCTAAGATGATAGCGACAATGAAGGCTCCGAGCACCTCGGCTTTGCCATGCCCGTAAGGATGATCAATATCCGCTGGTTTGGAGGAAACGCGCATCGAGCTATAAGCAGTTGCGGTCGCAATGACATCTCCCGCGTTATGTATGCCGTCGGCGATAAGCACTTGGCTTTTGAAATTGAGGCCGACGATGATTTTGATGGCGGTCAGCACGATATTACTGGCAAGACTGATCCAGATCGCCAGCATCGAGGCTGTCTTATTCATTACTTGCCACTCCCTTCCCTCTTCTAGTATGACCTCCTAGAAGCAAAGCATCCGTCATCCTGACTACGGATGACGAGTAGGGCCGCGGCTTCGCGTCAGCACGAAGCCGCATAAAAGGACGATGCGCTATCGCAGCATCGTTCCCATACGTCGCGCCGCCTCCACAATGAGCGGCGCCTGCTCTTGCATCAGCTCCAGCGTGAGCCGGTTCGCTGGACCCGAGACCGCGAGGGCGGCGACAAGCCGGCCGCCGCGGTCCAGAACCGGTGCGGCCACAGCCGCCGCACCGGGTTCGCGCTCTTCGACGCTCGTGGCGAAGCCTGCGCGTCGGGTGTCGCTGAGCTGCTGCAGGAACGCAGTCTTATCTAGCCCAGTCGGCCAATCGGCCGAGGCTAGAAGCTGCTCCTGCAGCGCTGGCTCAGCGAAGGCGACGAGCACCTTGCTCGAGGCGCCGACGTATAGGGGCATTCGCGCCCCGACAGGGGCAACGCGGCGAATGGCGTGGTTGCTCTGTACGGCTTGGACGCGTACGCGCACCAGGCCGTCCTGTACGTAAAGCGAGATCGTCTCGCCGAGTTGATCGCGCAGTCGTTCCATTTCCGGCAGCAGAATGACGCCGGGGTCTCCCTCTTTGGAGAGGTTAGCGGACAACTCCCATAACCGATAACCGAGTCTGTATTTATCTGTCGAGCCATCACGCATGATGAAGCCTTTGCCTTCTAGGGATGCCAGAAGGCGGTGCACCGTGCTTTTGTGAAGCCCAGCACGACTTGCTATTTCGGTCAGCGTCAATTCCGACGCCCCCGTGAAACAAAGCATAATATCTAAAGCGCGCTCTACAGCACGCACCGTCAGCTTGCCATCTTCCATCGTTTTTCACCACTTTCATCCGTGTCAAAAAGTTTCACTATATGAAACTCAGTTATATTCAGTATAACGAAACTCGTGTAAACCGTAAAGGAGAGACTTTGGTCACCAAAGATCCCTATAGAGGAGAGACTTAGGTCAAGACCAAAGATCCCTATATATGGTCAAACGTCCGTTTTCTCATTGTTACAAGACGATTACAAAGGGCTTACAATTAGCGCAACCTCATTGACTTGTAAGCGCATTCAGAATAATATTAAGTTAATAGAACACTTATCTGAATATTTAAATAATTCATTCTCCCTTTAACCTCTAGCCCGCAGCAGCATAATCACACTAATTTTAATGGAGGGAGGGTACTACGATGTCAACAACATCTCTATCCCCTGGAACTGGTTCACTACAACCCACACTTGAGCAAGTGGTCACCCGACCGCTTTTGCGCAAAAAAAGGCTGGTTTTAACCATCCTCATTTCATTCCTAATCCTATGTACTTCTTTACTTCTTGGTTTTCACGCCTATATTGCTTGGACACTAGCTCGACCGCATATTGACCCGCTTCATTCGGATCCGATGAGGGCCGTTGGTCTTCCTTACAACAGTGTGACCTTCCCAAGTCTGAATGGTACGTCAAACCTAGACGGTTGGTTCATACCTGGCAAATCCGACAAAACCGTCATCTTCTCCCATGGTTATGGCGGCAATCGCGAAGAACTTTGGGTTCCCATTTACAATTTAGCCCGCGAACTTCATTTGCAAAACTATAATGTACTCATGTTCGACTATGGCTATGTGCACCCTAATAGTAAACGAATTATGACTGGCGGCATTCAAGAATCGCAAGAGTTGCTTGGCGCCATCCATTATATCAAGCAGGAATCCAGCGGTCCTATCTATATTTGGGGCTTCTCTATGGGAGCAGGAACAGCACTACAGACTGCTCTTCAAAGTGGCAACGATATTTCGGGGATGATTCTGGACAGCACTTTTTTGCTCAATCCAGATACACTCTATCATAATATGAAGCAAGTCGTTAATGTGCCAAAATTTCCATCTCTACCGCTTGTACGCTTATTCTTCCCTTTGCTCAATGGTGTAAGCTTGCAAGAAGTGCCTTACAACAAAGTAACCTCAACAGCTTATCCGATGCCGATTTTCTTCATCCATGGCACGGAAGATTACAAAGCACCCTATGGCATGGTAGAGGATATGTTCAAGCAGCAGAAAGACTCCAAATCCAAGCTGTGGATTATCCCAAAAGCGCAGCATGAGCTGCTTTACCGAGCAGAACCGAAAACGTATATGCGCCGAACGATGAATTTCCTTAACGGTATCACGACTATTCCTATGCAAGCTAACCTTGGTATTCCCTCCTCCCTATAAAATCGGCCCCTCGTGGGCCGATATTTTTTTGCCTCTAATCAACATTTCGGCAGCACCTAACTAGGTCTACTCACAACATCATGCAAAAAGTGCAGTAAATCATCGTCTATTCTTCATTTTGAGTAACAGTGATGCATTTTGTACATCAAATTCTTGCATCCTAGCCTAAAATGGGCCAGATTTCCCGATTTAGATGCACTTTTTGCATTTGTTCTCTTGAAATCGTCGAAATGGACTAAATTTACTGCACTCTTTACATCTTCCATATCTTTGAACATGGCGAGAATCCCATGCAAATGCTTTTATATCGCGCCTACTCGTTTTTGCATCGTTTTCCCCAACTAATCCATCTCATAAATCGAGCCGGATTTGCTCGCGAACAATTCGGCGTAGACTTTCTCCGCGTAGGCGTCGGTCATACCGGAAATGTAATCCGCGACGAAACGCGGCCAGCTCCATGTGGCATTACGGCGTTCATAGCTATCTATCCAGTCGGGAGGCATGATCCACTGCCCCTTCTCCTTGTCGATGAAGCTGTCCCACAGACGCTCGACGATGATCTCGCTGCGTTTTTGCAGGCGCAGCACGCGGAAGTCTTTGATCAGCGTTACCCACGCAAGCTTCTTGAGAATTTCCATCGTTCGCAGCAAATTCATATCCTCGGCTCCGTCTTTCACGAGCGCAACCTTTTTCCAACCTCGGTCAGGGTCATCCAGAATGTCCAGGCTACTTGCGAAAGAGCTCACCCAGCGGGCTTTCATCTCTCTACGCGTTCGTGATTCTTCCCCGTTGCACTCTGAGAAAATTTGCTCCCATTGCTCCAGGTAGTCCGACAGAACTTGCCTGACCATTTGCTCGATATTGACTTGCTCCCAGCCGAATTTATGCTTGTTGGGATCATTTAATATTTCCATGACCACATGACGAATCAGTCTTTGATCCTCAAAAAAGGTTGCATTCATTTGAATTTTGCCAGCACGAATTCCATCTTCAATATCATGGGTGGAGTACGCGATATCGTCGCATAAATCCATCAATTGTGCTTCTAAGGTCGAACAGCCCTCCGGCATGTTCCATTGCGAGCGCAGCTCACGAATGATTTCCCACTCCGAGGCATAGACACCCTTAAGTCGGCCTTCTTCCTCGATCAAAAATGGATACTTATTAATACCAAGAAGCACCGCGGCTGTAAGATCCAGGCCGCTTTCACTGCCTGCTCTTTTTTCTAGAAACATCAGGATGCGGAAATTTTGGGCGTTGCCTTCATATTTTAAGCCATGATCCCTCATCAGAATATGATTCAGAACCTCTTCCCCTTTATGCCCGAAAGGCGGGTGACCGAAGTCGTGAGCGATTGACGCACACTCGACGACAGTAGGATCAATGATCAAGCCAGGGTGCTCTCTTTTACTCAAAAAAGGATTCGTCCGTTCTAGCCGCTTCGCCACTTCTCTGGCGATTTGAGCAACTTCGAGCGAATGGGTCAGACGTGTTCGATAGTAATCACCTGATCCTGCGCCGAACACCTGCGACTTCCCCTGCAGCCGACGAAAGGTCGGAGATTGGATTAACCTCGCATAATCCCGCTCAAATTCATCCCGTTCTTCACTCAATTTAGAGGAACCAGCCTCACCTGGCCGATATTTTCGTATGTTGTTCATAAGCTTGCCTCCTCTAGTGCTGTTGCCGGACGCCCGGTATAGTTCTTATTCTCTTTGGTTCAATAAGCCACTCTGTATACCTCTGCCTGTTTCCTATCAGTTTATGCTACAGCATGTACGATAGTCACTTAGGGATCGTGTATTATGTAAGATAAACCTCTCTCGAGGTCCGAAAATCTTAAACTTTCTTATGTGGTAAAATAATACTATATCGACTACCTCGCAACAAGTCATGCCGCACTTTCTGAACCAAAAAAGGGATGATGCACAAGACTATTGTCTCCATGCACATCCCTCGTACGCATTGCTTATTTTAACAAAGACAGAAATTCAGCACGAAGTGTCGAGTCTGAGCGGAAAGAACCGCGAACAGCTGAGGTAATCGTTTGGCTCCCGTATTTCTTCACGCCTCTGGAGCACATACACATATGTTCTCCCTCCACCACAACCATGACGCCGTGCGGCTTCAGGACATCATCTAGAATGTCGGCGATCTCTGAAGTAATCCGCTCCTGCACCTGCAGCTTACGAGTGATCACATCAACCAGACGAGCAAATTTGCTAAGTCCAGCCACTTTTCCGCTAGGTAAGTACCCTACATGCACTTTCCCGAAAAAGGGCGCCATATGATGCTCACATTGACTGTAATAGATAATATCCTTAATAATAACCAACTCTTCGTGCTGTTCATCAAAAGTTACACCCATCACATCGCGTGGATTCGCCTCATAGCCCGAAAAAATTTCTTCATACATACGGGTTACGCGAGCAGGTGTGTCTAATAAGCCTTCCCGATCTACATCTTCGCCAATCAGCCTTAAAATCTCTCGGACATGCTGTTCAATCAGCTCCCGATTCTCAGCAACTCTTGTATTTTTGTAGTCAATGGACGCCATCTTTCTATCACTCCTCTTTCTTATCCTCTACCCCATACAAACGGTCAAAACCTTGATACTGTCGCGCAACGCTCTACTGTCTTTATGCGTTTTGGTGAGCAGCATCCCACCCTGCAGAAGGGATACTATCGGGGTCGCCAACTCCACGGGGGTTAATCCCTGCAGCAGCAGCTCGCCTCGTCTCTTACCTTCCTGCAAACAGGATTCTACTTCAGTTTCCAACTCATTGAAAAAGCGGCTCAACGGCTTACGCAGCTCCTCTGAGCTATCACTCAACTCCAAGGCCAGATTACCGAAGAAACAGCCTCTACGGCATTCATGCTCCTCACAAAAAGCCAGCATGCGTTCAAACAATGCCAGCACCCGCTGCTTCGGCGATAATTGCGCATTACCCAAACTAGGCTCCATCACAGATTGCCGCATCTCCTGCACCTTGCGCTCAATAACTTTCAAACCTAGTTCTTCTTTACTTTTAAAATGGTAGTAAAAATTGCTTTTGCATACACCGCTGCTCGTCAATATATCTTCCAGACCCGTTCCTTGAAAACCATGATCATGAAATAAATCCATGGCTGCTTCCATGATGCGGTCTTTGTTGCTAGCCATCGCTTGAGCCACCTCTGAATAGTACTGGTACGTCCTACTTTGAGCTACACTCAAAGATCCCTATAATTAGGAAGGGCTCGTGCTGCCCACCGTTCGTACGGTTAAACAGCAAAGCCCTTTTGAAGGGTTATTCTAACCCTACGTCTTATTTCCACTTTTGGTTTTTCATCATTTGCTGTGCTTTGTTTAGCTGCTGCTTGTTCATGTTGTAGCCCATTTGCTTGGCCATTTTTTGCAGCATTTCCGGATTGTTCTGCATGGATTCCAGCTGTCTTTTTAAATAGAATACGCCGATGAAGAACCCACCGACCAAGCCAACAATTAACGTGAGAATGGGAATCAGATAACTCCACATATTTTATACCCCCTGCATGTACAAATTGGTATCGATTGCTTGCCTTATCATATCATTTCTGTTCATCTTTTTACAAATGACTACCCTTTTATTACAGAACCTGTTCGATGAAAATGGTCGTATGCTTAGCCAGATCAATTTCTTTGATATCCAGCTCTTTATCCATTGTATTTTGCTTCACGATTCGCACAATCGGACGACTTGGCAGTCCTCTATGCTGTCCGACTACGACACCCGTCTCCCGATTGGACAATCGAACGGAAGCTCCCGTCGGATAGATCGAGACGATCTTCAGAAACTGAATCAAGACATCGCGATCAAGCTGGGTCTCCGCTACCGCCATCATATGCTCGCAAGCCTCATGCGGCAGCATACGACGCCCTAAGGAGACATCAAAGAGGAGATTATCATACATATTCGCGACAGCCGTAATTTTCGCATAAATATGAATATCTTCACTCATAAGTCCTCTTGGAACCCCTTTGCCGTTAAGCGTTTCATGATGCTGGAAGGCTACATGGGCAATGAGCAGGCTGAATTCACGCTTGTTCTTCAGAAGCTCGAAGCCGCGCCAGGTATGATGCTTCTTCATGTCGGGCGATTCATCATCGCAAACAAGCTCTACCTTACCCACATCATGCAGAAGCGCACCAATGGCGAGCTCCTTCAATTGGGTTCCATTGAATCCCATATTAATCCCAATGAGCACGGCCATCATACAGACATTCGTAGCATGGACATACATCTCGTTATCCTGCGTACGAATATCCGTCAACTGCACGAGGACATCGCGATTTTTCATGATCTCATCCAGCAGCGTATTAATCGAAATACTCATAGCACGCGAGTTAAATTCCTTACCTGACTGGATAGCCGCGAACGTTTGACCCATATGCTGCATAACGATACGTTTGGTTTCATCCGAAAGGATTTCCGGGATTTCAACATCCTCTAGGTTCGGGTCTTTGATGTAAATCATTGTGACTCCGATTCGGTTAAGCGTGTTAATCATAAACACCGTTAATTGCACATCTTCTGAAAGCAAAATAGCTCCATTGCTGGCAAATATCGTTCGGCCCAAAAATTGACCCGGCTCAACGGAATCCAAATGCACATATTTCATAGGATTCACTCCACGTTTTATTTATTAGTTATTAAGTATTCGGGTTTCGTTCCAAATCGAGCAAGAGCACTTTAATAGGGAGACCTCCACCGTAGCCAACAAGGTCGCCACTAGCGCCAATGATGCGATGACAGGGGATAATGACGGGAATTGGGTTTTTATTATTAGCTCCACCAACCGCTCTGACAGCTTTCGGCGAGCCTATGGCTTCTGCAATATGTTTATAGGAAGCTGTCCCTCCATATGGAATAGAAAGCAGTGCTGTCCAGACTTGTTTCTGAAATTCAGTTCCCTGTAAATCCAGTTCACCCTCAAAGCTTAAACGTTCTCTTCTAAAATACTGCTCCAACTGCTGCACAACCGGTTCGAGCCGTGAGGCATTCTCTTGCAGCTCATGCCTGCCAAACCAGCGGTTAGCCCATTGCTGCAGCTTCTCTCGGTTCTGTTCGTAGGTGCCGAAATCGACCTTGCAGAGTCCCTGTAAGGTCGATACAAGAACAAGAGGACCTATTGGAGAATTAACCTCCGTATAGGAGAGGACGGTCGCAGCTTGTGTTTGCTGTGTCATATCTGCTCTTTCTCCCCCTTATCAGCTGTTGAATGGCTTACAACGTCGAGCGCCTTCTCGATATCCTGCATAACAGCGGGTTCCTGCTCGGCTGCTCTTGCTTTATCGAGAGCAGCCGCCGAGTCTTCGCCGCCAATCCGCCCTAACGCCCACGCTGCAGTAGCCCTGATCTCAGGGCGCGGATCGGTCAGCAGCAGCTCTCTGAGGACGGGTACAGCTGTCCTGTCCTTGAAATTCCCGAGCGCGATAATCGCATTGCGCTGGATCGGCTTCTTGCCTCTCCAGGACGCTGCGATGCGCCCGTACTGTTCTTTGAAATCCTTGTTCGACATGGTCAGCAAGGGGATTAATAAAGGCTTGACCTTCTCTGGGTCAGGCTCGAGCTCGGAATGATGCGTCCAGTTCATCCCCTTGTTCTTCGGACAGACGATCTGGCAGGTATCACAGCCGTAGAGGCGGTTGCCGATTTTGAGCTTAAACTCGTCATCGACATAGCCCTTGGTCTGCGTGATGAAGGAGATGCAGCGGCTTGAGTTCAGCTGCCCTGGTCCGACCAGCGCTCCCGTCGGACAAGCATCGATACAAATCGTGCAGTCCCCGCACTGATCCATAATAGATGTATCGGATGTAAACGGTATATTCGTGATCATTTCGCCCAAATAAACCCACGATCCCCACTCGGGGGTGATGACGGCGCAGTTTTTGCCGGTCCAGCCGATCCCAGCCCGCTCGGCTACGGCGCGGTCGACGAGTGCACCGGTGTCGACCATGCTCATTAGCCTCGCGTCAGGTACGCGCTGCGCGATGAAAGCCTCCAGCTTCGCGAGCCTATCGCGAAGCACGTCGTGGTAGTCGCTCCCCCACGAGGAGCGCGAAATAATCCCCCGATAAGCCCCAGGCTCGGATCGGGGAGGGTTCGGCAGCTTCGACGGGTACGCAACAGCGATGGAGATGATCGACTGCGGCGCGTCGAAGCTTAAGCTTGGATGTACCCGCTTCTCGATATCCGGCTCCTCGAAGCCGGATTCAAACCCCTTCTCCCTATGGCGGAGAAGGATCTCTTTCAGTTCTGTGAACGGCTCCGCTGAAGTGAAGCCGATCTTATCAATACCGAGGGACGGCGCGGCTTCCAAGATCTCTTGTTGTAGCCTGCGCCAATCCGCATCTGTTCCTGTTGCTATGGAAACCGCCAACCCTCTCACCTCTCTCTTCTTTCGCGTCTGTTACATTTAAAGCTTCGTGACCATCGCGAATGGCCACAGCACATATTCGGCCCGGCCTTGAATCAGGCCGATCGGAACAGCCCCGAACCTGCGGCTGTCGCCACTTGCCGCCGCATGGCGGTTATCGCCCATCACGAAGACGTGGCCTTGCCCGACGCGTGTCGGTCCAAAGTCTCCGTCCTCGATGAGCGTATCTGTATATGGCTCCTCGATCTTGTCGCCGTTTACATAAAGAAAACCGGCTCGGCCCTGCACCTCGTCGCCCGCAATCGCGACAATCCTTTTAACCAAAAAAGGATGTGTCACTGTGACAAACTCCTCAGACTCTTTGAGAATGACAATTTCTCCGCGTTTGGGTGCTTTCAGGTACGTTATAGCCTTGTTCACGAACAACCACTCCCCCTCCTGCAAGGTGGGCTGCATAGAGTGACCTCGAACCGTGGAGAGATTGAATCCAAATTGATGTACGAGAATAACGACAAGAAGAGCTACAAGAATGGATTTCGTCCAATCCCATAGCTCATGGGTTAGGCTTTTAGCCTCATGATAGTTCTTAGGCTGAGAAGCTGTCTTATTCGATTCACTGCGTCCTACAAAGAAGCTCATTTATGCTCCTCCGTTCTTATACTTTTCCCACTGCTCGTAATAATACATAACCATATCATCTTGAAACGGCGGCTTGTCTGCGTTAACCAACGCGAGTAAAGCTGCAAGACCTTCCTTCACCTTCGTTTCCACAAGAGAAGAATAGTGATAATTCAGTTTATGGCGTTCATATTCATCTTGATCTACGATATGCACGGAACGATCCGGCATCCGAATAACATCAAGGTCGTAGTCAATATAAGTCAGTACTTGCTGGGTCACATACAGTGGAGATGCGACATTGCAGTAGTATCTAACACCTGTTTCTTCTATAAGTGCAACAATATTAAACCACATTTTAGGAATAAAAAAAGATACCCCTGGAATGCGGCTAACCCACTCCTTGCCGTCTGCTTCCTGAATCTTGGTCTGGCTGTTAATAAACACCATCATTTCTTGCTGCTGATGATCGGCATGAAGGATGTGCTGCGGTACTCGCCAATTCGTCAGCCACATCCGGTGAAGATGTCCATCATGTTTGAAGCTTTTTATCACATACGGCGCGAAGTTATCCATGTCCAAAGCTCCTCTATTCATAGCTGCCGAAAAGTTCCCATATTATATAGAAAAGCATATCTGACCCCCAATTGCAATGGCGGCACAGATATGCTTCCCTCGTTCCAAATCTATTCATTTCATGGACATCCGAACGATCAGTTAAACACTGACTTTCTTCACAATGCTGAGACGATGTGCGGTACGGGAAAAGTCCGATGTGCTGTAACCAGCAGACTCGTACACAGGCAGCACCATTTCATTATGGATATCTACCGTCACCATAATCTTCTTCACGTTCCGTTGAAGGAACCTTTGCTTCATTGCTTCGATCAAAGCTTTACCGATACCTTTGCGTTGATACTCTGTTGCAACTGCGATCCGATAGTAGTAGCCATTGTTGTTATCAATCGTACCGATAATCATGCCTACAACTTGCTCTTCTTCTTGAGCGATTAAAACAAGCTCTGTATCCCATGATAGCTGACGTGCGAAAGCTTCAATCGTTTCCTCATAGCAGGTTTCCGATAAAACATCCTGCAGAAGTGTCTTCACCGAAGAGGTATCACCAAGCTGAAATGAACGAACGTGCATACGGTTCTCTCCCAATTCCACTTTTATTTGTTAGGAATAATTTTTTTGGTAAAATAGTAAATACGACAAAAAAGTACGGAATCCTGCTAAAAATGTGTCAAAATTCACAAAAAACTTTGTTTTTTTCGATTTTCCTCTTGAAAGCGCTTAAATGCAAGCGTTTTCACCAAATTGTTTCAAATATTTAGCTTATATATTGTCTAAATGGTATCACCTCATGTATAAAAATCGTGCTAACGTCGGATTTTATAGAAGGATGTGCAAGGAATGGGAGGTGAATCTATGTCAAACAAAGATGATTCCGCGGCGTCATACCCACGAAATATACGTGATTTCCAGGAGTTAAGCTCAATGAAGCCTAGTGAATGGACGGAGATCGAACTCCAATATAATCACAGAGCAATGAGTGATTTATCCCCTTGGCTTAATGAACAAGGAACCCATATTCACAGTCAAATCATCCAGGAAATTGAGCGTCGCGGTGTCTGACTTAGTAAACATACATGTTGCTTTATTATCGAAATTCCTTCATAATGAAGTTGAAACTACATAATTTTAGGAGGTATTTATACAATGGCACATCAATTACCAGCTCTTCCGTACGCGAACAACGCACTTGAGCCACACATCGATGCAAAAACGATGGAAATTCACCACGATCGTCACCATAACGCCTATGTAACCAACCTGAATGCAGCTCTGGACAAACACCCTGCTCTGCATGACAAATCCTTAAACGACCTGATCGCTGACCTGAACAGCCTTCCTGAAGATATCCGTACAGCCGTACGCAACAATGGTGGCGGACACGCGAACCACTCCCTTTTCTGGGAAACTATCGGACCAGAAGCTGGCGGAGCACCTACTGGCGCTTTAGCAGCAGCTATCGAGAGCGAGCTTGGCGGCTTTGACAAGTTCAAAGCAGACTTCGCTGCAGCAGCTACAACACGTTTTGGCTCTGGCTGGGCTTTCCTAGCTGTTGACAAAGCTGGCAAATTGAAAGTATACAGCTTGCCTAACCAAGACAGCCCGATCATGGAAGGCGAAACGCCAGTCCTTGGTCTTGATGTATGGGAGCATGCTTACTACCTGAACTACCAAAACAAACGCCCTGACTACATCGCGGCTTTCTGGAACGTTGTGAACTGGAACGAAGTTGGCAAACGTTACGACGCTGCGAAGTAATATCTGTGCATAGTAAAAGCGACCCCGCGGGGTCGCTTTTTTTGCATGATGCGTAACACTATTAGCATAAGTGTGGCTATACTGAGTCATGAAGTTCATAGAACAAACTGGACTTCCATAGGCTGTGGTATTGAAATTTCCGTTGGATAAACTCCAATAAAACACCTAATCAGACTTTAGATATCCTACTTACATTGGAAAAATCCAATGGCATCTAAGATTTTCCATGAATATTAGCACTTGGAGGCAGTTCGATTGGAAATAATCCAATGGTAAATGTCATTGTTAGGCCTGAACGGGAAGAGGCTGACTCAAAGGTTAATAAATTAGAGAGCGGCCTCTATTTTGTTTCGATACGGAGCGAAATCTAACAGGAATTCCTCCAGTTATTTGGCGTTAATTGCTCTAAACGGTCATCTAACTGGAAAACCTCCCTCTAATTTAGGGGGAGAATCGCTATTCAGCGAGAAAACTCTGAAATAACGGGAGATTTTCCATGTAAACTAGATTTTTATGAAAAAACACCTAAATTAACGGTAGGTTTTCCATGTAATGCAACAGTGAAAACAGGAGGCAGCCTAAAGATGAACGCCTTAGGGACAGCCCCAAATAATTCATTGGTTCAACGATTTATTTTATCCATCCAGCAATTCACCTTGCTTTTACTAAAAATGTCTAGCGTTGATTAGCAACTATTGCTGCAAAAGTAAGGCCACCAAGCAGTTCTTGAAATCAAAAAGCGACCCCTGAGGGGTCGCTTTTTGATGCGTTCTGTTTATTAGCAAAAGAGAATTATTGAGGAGCCTTGGTTTGAAGCAGCTTTAATCCCATTCCAATAAAGATAACACCCGTTATTTTGTTTAAAACCGTGCCAATCTTTGCGCTTCCTCTTACTTTTTTTGTAAGGTGCGAAGAAAAATAGGCAATAAAGAGACACCATAGCAATCCAGTGAGCGTAAATGTAAGTCCTAGAATGATAAATGGGATAGGACCAGAAGCCTTTTTGTCAATAAATTGCGGGAGAAAGGCAATGAAAAATAAGGAAACTTTTGGGTTCGTAAGACTGGTCACAAGCCCTTGCATATATATTTTGCTTATGTTTTGTTTGTTGGACTCAGCAGCCGCACTAAAGTTTACATTTGATTTATCAAGTAACATTCGAATGCCAAGATAAACTAGATAGATAACTCCAACTATTTTAATGATATTGAATAGGAGAAGTGATTTTGTAAGTATGATTGATAAACCAAAAGCAACTAATAAGGTGTGGATTAAAGAGCCACTGATAATACCATAAACCGAGTAAATACCCGCATTTCTCCCCTGGGAAATACTTCTTCCCACAATATACATGGTGTCAGCACCAGGAATAAGATTCAGAAGAATTCCAGTTAGCAAAAATACCTCATAATTAATTATTCCATACATATTCGCACCCCCTATTTTTTTACGATTTTATCACATTAAAGCAAGTTGTATATAGAAAGATTTTAATTTTTTTCAACTACTAAACCCTCCCCGCTCATCACGCGCTGGAAGTTCTTTACGCAAACACCGGAAAGCTGTACGATATAGACATGGTCAAGCTGTTCCATAGGCAACGTCGCGATATCCTTTCTAAGCCCGAACAGCTGGTCGTTTAATATGGCCGAAATGAGATGAATACCTGGTGAAAACAATCGTTTCTTTACTACAAAATGTCCCCTTATTTCAAGAGCTTTCGGAAGAAGATTTACAGGCAATTGCCCCTTTATTCACAGAAAAAAAAGCAAAAAAGGGCGGAATTCTTTTTTTCGAGGGTGACGAAGGTGAGGAATTATTTCTTATTAAATCAGGTGTCGTGAAAATATATCGCTTGGATGAAGCCAAGGAAATTATTCTAGCTTTGTTTCGTGATGGGGATTTTTTCGGTGAAATGTCCTTGATAGGCAGCGGTCATACTCGGTCAGCAACCGCCGAAACGATGGAGTCTTGTACACTCTATATCCTTAAACGAACGGTATTCACTCAGTTCATGGAGAAGAGCCCTAAACTATGTTTAAAGCTCCTAGAAACCACGATGGGACGACTGCGTCTGGCCAATGATCAAATCTACGACCTTACGTTCTTAGGGGTTCGCTCTCGTATCATGAAGACCATTATCCGTTTATCCGAGCAGCATGGTGTCCCTACACCGGAAGGTCTTCTGATTAATGTAAAACTTACACATCAGCAGCTAGCTAATATGGTTGGCACTGTGCGAGAGTCCGTAACCAAGGTGCTGCAAGAGCTCCTCGACGACGAACTTATACAAATTGATAAAAAGTTAATCACATTAAGAAATGTAGATGCCATTAAGGGCGAGATTCGATGAGAAAACCTCTATCGAGGCCATTCAAGGATGAGCGACCGCGTTTAAATGTAGGTTTTATCGCCAATAAGAAAGCGGTTTTCGGGAACCGAAAACTTATACTTTCTTATGTGGTAAAAAAAAAGAGAAAGCTGAGGAAGTTACTCCTCGTTTCTCTCCTGCCACTCTTTCATAATCCGTATAAAAACGTTCGGAAAAGCGTATTGATCGAGCTCGTCCGGGCCTACCCAGCGATAATGAAAAGGGATCCATTCTCCCCCATGACTTGAGCGGTTCGCGTTACTTAGCTTGGCCCGGTATACTTTCATTTTCCAAACGATATGACTGAAAATATGCTCTGTATCCATAAACCACTCGTTAGGCTCAATACCGATTTGTTCCTGATCCACAAGAGCTTGACGGAGCTCGCTCCTATTATCCTCATCCGAATTCCATCCCTCAGACTTCCAGGCCACATGCGGCAGCTCCCACATACGTGCGAGCAATCCCTCTTGCGGGCGCTGCCTAATCAACCATTTCCCTTCGTTCTCACCCGTACCTTCTATCAAAGCCACTGCACGCAGTTCTGGACGCGGGGGTTTGGCTTTCTTTTTGATGGGCAGGGCTTCTTCCATACCAGCTTCACGCGCGGAGCAATGCGCCATAACAGGGCACGTCAAACAGTGCGGTGAACGAGGCGTACATACCATAGCCCCAAGCTCCATCAATGCTTGATTGAAATCACTTGCTGTACCTTCTAGGATGAGTTCGCGTGCCAACTTCTCCATTTTGGTCCGGGTTGCAGGCTTCATAATATCTTCTTCTATTAGAAAATAGCGCGACAGGACTCGCATAACATTTCCGTCCACGGCAGGTTCTGGTTTATTATAGGCGATGCTGAGGATCGCTCCTGATGTGTATGGGCCGACGCCTTTGAGCGAGGATATCTCCTCTTTATTTTGCGGGACGATACCGTCATAGCGCTCGTGAACTTCTCTGACTGCCGTTTGAAGATTTCTAGCGCGCGAGTAATAGCCGAGCCCTTCCCAAGCCTTGAGCACGTTCTCCTCTGGTGCAGTCGCCAATGCTTCAACCGTCGGAAATTGATCGACGAAGCGATGGAAATACGGAATCACCGTATCTACACGAGTTTGCTGCAGCATGACTTCGGAAATCCATATATAATAAGGGTTTTTGCTTCTTCTCCATGGTAAATCCCGTTTATGCGTTTGGTACCAATCCAATAGATTTTTGGAAAAATAAACTTTCTGTTCTTCGCTGTACATGAGCTCTCCTTCTCTATGGGACACGTTCCAGTTATAATGAATGAATAGACATGTTTCCATTATACGAGAAGTGTGGAACATAAAACTAGAGGTGAATGTATGCAAAACTCAAAACAAACAGATCTGGCAAATACGAATCAACAGGACTTGGAGAATAAAAAGCGGCAGGACTTGGAGAATAAAAGAAAAGCCTGGATCGGTCAAGCTAACGCATTAATCCCGCTTCTGTTCATTTGGGGCGCGGAATGGATGTTCAGCGCGCTTGTCGATGTAGCGATTTATTGGCGCGACTTGGATTGGTTGAAGCAGGCGGCTTTTATCACAGCGGTTGTGGCCAGCTTGATTCAGATATGGAGCCTGCGGAAGGAATTTAGGGCTGACTCTGCTGAAGGCGCGCGTGAAAGAGCACATTCTGCTGCCTCCGGTGGACATGCGGAAGAAAGATCAAGTGTGCGCAGCGGCTGGGGACATCCAGCGCTTCTAGTGCTGCCTGGAGCGATGCTCATTGCAGCCGTTGCTCTGCTCGAGGCCATTGGCGCTGTTAGCCCGCTCTTCGCGCCAGTGCTGCGAGCGTTCATTCTCGCCATCGGGTTCGTGCAGGTTGGACTCCTGCTAGGTAAACCGCTTGTTTATCTTGGCTTGTGGCTGTTCGCTTTGTCTGCGCTGATGGGCGTGTGGTATTTAGGTTACTCCGGTGTTGTGCTGGAAGGAATGGGCGGCATTAGCCTTATTCTAAGCGGGTATATGCTGCGTGTTTGGGGACGGTAAGTGGAATGAGCAGAAATGCAAAAATGATGTAAAAAGCGCATCAAATTCTCGCTTACACCTCCCGTTTCAGAAGAGATCATGCAAAAAGTGCATCTATTACGGCGGAAAGCCTCCATTTCCAGCTATAACATGGGAATTTGATGCACAAATTGCATGATAACTCTTCAAATCAGAAAATAAATGATTATTTGCTGCACTTTTTGCATCTTTCTGGAAATCTACCGCTGCCCACCCTATCCCCCCTTTCTGCCAAGGTTTAATTTACCCAAAAAGGGGTTTAGAGGGACGAGCGTTTGAATTAACCCCAGCATAGGAGGAAGCTCGCTATGGAACAAAGCAAAAAGGCTTGCACTCGCGCAAGCCTGAATAAATATCTAATCGGCGCGCTCGTCATTGCGCCGATGGTTCTAACGCTCGCCGCGTGCGGCGGTGGTACTTCGGGTGGCAGCGCCGCCACGAAGACACCGGCAGCAACCTCGGCAGCCGAGAGCAACCCTGCGTTCGTGAAGGCGCAGGAGCTCTTCACAACGAACAAGTGCATCAGCTGCCACGGCGTTGATCTTGCTGGCAAAGTCGGCCCTAAGACGAATTTGCAAAAGGTCGGCAGCAGATTGAGCAGCGAGCAAATCGCGAACAAGATCAAGAATGGCGGAGGCGGCATGCCCGTCTATAAAACCACGATTTCCGAAGAGGAAATCGGACTTCTATCCGACTGGCTCAATTCGAAAAAGTAGTCGCCGATTTAGACTTTTTCCACGATTGCATAGGCGGCAGCCATCGATTCCGTATGGGTAATACTAATATGGATGCGGTGGCTGCCTATTAGGCCTGCCCGCAGCAGCGCTGCCTCGTTCACATGGCATACCGGTTTGCCAAGTTCATCCGGCAGCACCTCGACGTCTTGAAAGCCAATTTGCTTACCAATGCCGCAGCCAATCGCTTTGACAATGGCCTCCTTAGCAGCAAAACGGCCTGAAGCAAACTCAGCAAGTCGGCCTCGCCGTCTCTGCGCCAACTCTCTCTCCTGAGGCGTCAGAATCCGCTCGAGAAACCTTTCGCCCGTAGAACCCTCTAGCATTTTGCGAAGCCGTGCAATTTCTACTAAATCTGTTCCGACCCCAATAATCATAGACACCTGAGCCCCACTTTTCTTGCAACGTTGTGCGTACAATTTACATGATTCCACGTTCGCGGTCAAGGGGGAGGGAGCTAGACCGTAATTACCCCCTACTCCGTCCGCACTCCCCCTGCTATCCGCTTGCTCCCCCCCAATGCTTACTTCGAGGTAAGTAAGTTACACTATTTTCAGCTCTTCTGCCGAGCCTCGACTAGGGGTATACTGTGTATAGATTTAAAAGCTGGGAGGCCAAACATAATGAGAATCATGCCACTTGAGAAACGTGGAATATCGAATAGCCGAGTCGTCTATGGATGTATGGGAATTGGCGGGGAATGGAATTCGACTCCTTATACAAAGGAAGATATCATCATCGCTGAAAAAGCTGTAGAAGCTGCATTGTCGATTGGCATTACGATGTTCGATCATGCTGATATTTATAGAAAAGGCAAATCCGAGTCTATTTTCGGAGAAATCCTCAAAAAAAGACCTGATCTGCGCGACCAAATCATTCTGCAATCCAAATGTGGAATTCGCCCTAGTGACGGCGTGCTTCCAACTCGCTTTGACTTCTCCAAAAGCCATATCATAAGCTCGGTTGATGGGATTCTGCAGCGTCTTGGCGTGGAACATCTGGATATTCTCTTACTGCATCGTCCAGACCCGCTTATGGAACCGGAAGAGATTTCTGAAGCTTTCAATCAATTGAGATCAGCTGGAAAAGTGCGTCATTTCGGTGTATCCAACATGTCTTCCGCACAAATTCGTTTCATTCAAAATTCATTGCCGGAACCGCTCGTTGTGAACCAACTGGAAATGAGCCTAGCCCGTCTTGACTGGCTGGATCAAGGCATTTCAGTCAACCAAAAGGCCGGCTTGGACACCAATTTCGCAGACGGCATCATGGAGCATTGCCAAATGCAAGATATTCAAATCCAGGCTTGGGGCCCTCTTGCCAATGGGAAGTTCTCTGGCAGCAGTCTAGATGATGCGCCTGAAACCGTAAGACAAACAACGGCTCTCGTACAACAATTAGCCGACAAATATGAAACTAAACCAGAATCCATCGTGCTCGGATGGCTCATGAAGCACCCTGCTCGCATTCAACCGGTTATCGGTACGTCTTCCGCAGAACGCATTGTCGCTTGCAAAGACGCCGTGAAAATATCTGAATCCCTAACTCGCGAAGAGTGGTACGGCCTCTATGTGAGCTCCCGCGGCCAACAGATGCCTTAGGCGTAGTTCACCGAAAACAACCCCCGACCTCTTTGGTCGGGGGTTGTTTTATGTCTTTGCGAAGCCCTACACACCCGGAATCGGGATTCGTTTATGCTCCGTTTTCAAATATTGCTTCTCCAGCTTTTCCTGCACAGCGGGATCAATCTGCTTGCCCTCGAGGTAGTCACTGTTATCTCCGTATGTAATACCCAGCTCATTCTCGTCCGTCTGGCCGTCCCAGAGTCCGGCTGTCGGAGCTTTATCCAACACGCTTTGCGGTACGCCAAGCGTTGAAGCAAGTGAACGTACTTGCCGCTTGTTCAGTGTGCTCAACGGCGTAATGTCGACCGCACCATCGCCATATTTGGTGAAGAAGCCCGTGATTGCTTCAGATGCATGGTCTGTCCCTACAACAATCAGGCCAAGTTCAAAAGCAAGTGCATACTGCATAACCATGCGTGTCCGCGCTTTGATGTTGCCTTTACCGCCGCGGCTCACATGCTGATGAACACCGATATGCTTGAGACCATACTCAACTTCAATAGCGATTTCGTCGACAGCTTCTTCAATATTATTCTCGATTTGATATTTCAAATCGAAAGCTTTTGCCACCGCGTAACTGTCCTCGATATCCACTTGCTGACCGTATGGCTGAAACACACCGACGGTTTTGTACTCTTTGCCCTTTTCGGCCGCCAGCTCGTCCGTCGCTTGCTTGCATAAACCCGCAGCTACAGCACTATCGATGCCGCCGCTGATGGCAATCAGCAGGCCGTTTGCATTCGCACCCAGCACATAGTTTTTCAGAAAGTCCACACGTTTGCGGATTTCTTCATCCACATCAATCTCCGGCTTAACGCCGAGCTTCGCGATAATTTCCGTTTGCAAACTCATGCATCTCTCCACCTTTTCTATAGTTTGAAACCATCGTTCTTTAAGATTTAGTATAGACTTTCATTCCTGAAATTTCAAAGGCAAATCCATCGGACATGAGTCCAAAAAAGAAAAGGCCACCTTTGCAACAACTGCAAGGTGGACCTTTAAACTAATACTTTAAGCTATTTATTATTTGCAGAATTCATTGAAAGCACTAATTAAGTCGCCAGCAATCATATCTGCGGAGCGGTCTTCGATTTGGTGACGTTGAATGAAGTGTGCGAGTTCACCATTCTTGAATAATGCGATGGAAGGGGATGATGGCGGGTATGGCGCCAAGAATTCACGAGCTTTCGCTGTTGCATCCTTCTCTTGTCCAGCGAACACGGTGTATGTGTACGTTGGAAGTGTATCGTTTTGAAGTGCTTTGGCTACACCAGGACGACATTGGCCGGCTGCGCAACCACAAACGGAATTGACGACTAACAGCATCGTGCCATCCTTCGATTTTTCAATCGCTTCTTCTACTTGCTCTGGTGTAAGAAGTTCTGTGATACCCAGACGAGTCAAATCTTCTCTCATCGGTTTAACCATATCTTTCATGTAAGAATCAAAAGACATTGCCATATGTGCCACCCCTTAGGATTTATTAGTTACTCTCAAAACGTAATCGTTACCACTTATATTATACATCCGATAGCCATGAAAGCAAAGTCTTATGTCCCAAATAGAAATAAAGCGAAAGCTTTTACGCTTCCGCTTCATCTTCCTTCTTCTTACTTGAAGCCTGTCCAGGCTCATAGGAAACATCTTTATCCGGATGCGTGAAAATTCCGCTTTGCGGCACGATGCCTTTTTCAAAATAGTCTCGATTCTCGGCGCTTTGGAAACCAACATCCTTAAAAGGATGAACCCATTCATCTCCGGCCATGACCTCAGGGTCTGTCTCTGCCGTCCACTGCTCTAGCGGGGAATTGTTCGATTCATACTCATGATCACCGATAACGACGCCATGCTCATTCACAAAAGCTTCTCGAGGACCGCGCCCCTGCTCGAATTGAGGAAGAAATTCAATCTCGAACGGATCGAGATCGCTTTGGTTCTGATTGCTCTGGTCCTGAGCTGATTTGGCCATCTTATTCTTGTCTGGACTCATGTGGAAGGTCGGTTTGGACCGTCCAGTTTCTTATCAACAAAACCCTCTTTTCCTGCTGGTGTTGCGGCCTTCTCGCGCTCTTGGTTTTGCTGTTCTTGCTGGATTTGCGTCTTCGAATCGTTTTGACTCAATGCACTCAGCTCCTTTCTGCTAGTATTATGTGTCAAAACGGGGAGAAGCATTCCAATGATGAGCATGGATAGAAAAACTAGCTGCGCTAAGCTAAGATACAGCAGTGTCGGTTTAGCAGCAGTAAAAAAGCTAGCCAGCATCCCTACCGAGCCCCCATACAACATCGAATATTTGAGCAGTACGCCTTGTCCAAGCATCTTCTTACGCGGCTCTATAACATGCTGCCAAATAAGCAGTGGCACAAGAAGCAGTGAAATATAAGCATGATAAGGATGGAAACGAGATACCGTACCTTCGACCCCAATGCCCCAAGGTACCGTTGTAGGAAGTCCATATGCGGGAATCAGTGCACAGAATAAGAAAACACAAGCCGTTATTCCAATTGCGATAACATCCATTATAGGTAAGAGTGGAGTTCGATTTTTGTGAATTTGATAGTACATGTAAATACAAGCAATCAGCACACCTAATCCAATCTCCGTGCCCGAGCCAGACACCATGAGCAGCTTTAATGGATTGTTCCACAATAGGGATGGCTGCGTCACAATGATCCCTAGCTTCCAAGTCAACAAAACGATAATAGCACTGTTAAAAATAAGATCCTCAATAGGCTTGGCAATCACGAATTGGGTGTCATTCAATAAACGCTGCGATACCCTCCGGATTAGCCACAGTCCCAGAGCACACGCCAGCAGCAGCGCCAGTAATCTTCCTTGCAGTTGAAACGGTCCAATCTGTAACACATCAGGCATAGATAACGCCAGCCTCTCTCTTTCGACTCTCTTTATCGTAGTCAAAGTAAGAGGCATCTGCAACTGTTAAGGTTCCAAGAATTGAAACGTGAATGAGGATTTCTTCAATTTCTCAAAATGAAAGCCGGCTGCTTGCAGCTTTTTGATCACGATTGGCAGCGCTTCTAAGGTTGTTGTCTTGTAGGTGTTATCGTGCATCAGCACAATAATGCTTTTCTTGCCGCGGCTTGCGCTAAGCACGGAGTCGATAATCATTTCCCTGTCTTGCACAGGAGCAGCCGCATCGGTTGAGCTCACGTTCCAGTCGAAATACTGGTAACCCTCCTCTTTCACTACACTGGCAACTTTTCTCATAATGCCTCTGCCTCCAGGCTTCCAGCTCAAGTGATTATTCGACCCTCCCGGAAATCGCAAAATATCAGGACGATAGCCGACCGTTTCCTCCAAGAGCTGGTCCAACCTACGAACATCCTTCATGAATGCTTCAGGGGATTTATAAATACGATTATAGTCATGCGTGTATGAATGATTCCCTAGGGCATGGCCTTCAGCGACGATTTGCTTATAAAGCGCGCGCCCCTCGTCCGTATCCACGCCGACAACAAAAAAAGTGGCGGTGACACCGAATTTTTTTAAAATATGAAGAATCTTGCTTGTACTCTCAGAGGGACCGTCATCGAAGGTGAGGTATGCAATTTTGCCAGAAGAAGAGACATGTGAAGGTCCCGTGTAGAAATGCTGAGTTTCCACGATTTCGTCTTCTAAGTAAGTCGCTGTGGAAGCTACGGATGTTTTTTCTGTTCCATTTGGTAAAAGTGGAAATGTCTCGATGGATACTGATTTCGGTGCCTTTCCTTTATGTAATTCTGGTATCGAGCATCCAATTAAGCTGGATCCACTCAGAAACATTGTCACAAGTACACCTGTTACCCGAATCATGTTACCCATTCATGTTCCCCCCTGTTGGATCTGAAACCCTCTTCTCCCTCGCGAATAGTCGCTCCATTAGAATCCGTTCTTATTATGGCTTCCTTTGCTTTCGACATTAAACCCAATATTTCCCGGGAAATTTGTAGAAGTGCTGTTTTCTTCGTCTAAATAACATAAATAAGCGCGAAAACCGCGCTTACAGCGAGAGCTATGCGAGCCGAAGCTCGCCCACAGAGTCCGAGAAGCCGGAAATCGACTTCTCGGCAGACTGTCCCGCGCCGTCCGTGCAGAATAAGTGCAGAAAACGCGCTTAACCTGGAGCGCCCGAACAAATAAGCGCGAAAACCGCGCTTACAGCGAGAGCTCTGCGAGCCGAAGCTCGTCCACAGAGTCCGAGAAGCCGGAAATCGACTTCTCGGCAGACGGTCACGCGCCGTCCGCACAGAATAAGCGCAGAAAACGCGCTTAACCTGGAGCGCCCGAACAAATAAGCGCGAAAACCGCGCTTACAGGAAGAGCTATGCGAGCCGAAGCTCGTCCACAGAGTCCGAGAAGCCGGAAATCGACTTCTCGGCAGACCATCTCACGCATCCATGAAATTAAGCTCGGAAAACGAACTTAATCTGCATCGCCCGAATAAATCGAAAAAGCCCCCCACAAGGAGGAGCTTCTTTATAAAACGACTCACAACCTACTATTTCTCAACGAATGGAAACAGCAGCTTTTGATTTTCTCTGGTATACATATTTTCTTTCGTGATAACCTCCGAGCCAGTATCTATTGACACCTTGACGTTTTCCCCACTATAAACCTGAAGTGCTGTTTTCACCGCTAGATATCCCATGTTAAAAGGCTTTTGCACAATGGTCGCTTGCAGAGTCCCAGCCTCCAGGAAAGCTATTTCATTCATCGAGCTATCGAAGCCGACCAGCTTAATGTTATGCTCGGGATCAAGCTCTTTCAACGCCCTCGCAGCCCCTACCGTAGAGACTTCATTCAATCCGAAAATGCCGCGAATATCCGAATGTTCGGCAAGGAGATTTTTCGTTTGCTCATACGCTTTGTCTTCAGAACCATTACTATATAACGTATCTAAAATCTGTATGGAAGGATCATTCTTCAAATGGTCTCGCACCCCATTCTCCCTATCCAGTTGGGTTGTGGATCTCTTGACAAAACTAACGATCGCATAGGTAGCAGGTCCCTGTACATAGCGTCTCATCGCTTCCACTGCTTTGCTCCCTGCCGCATAATTATCAGTTGCAATCAAACTGGTTGAAACGCCGCCTTCGAGACCCGAATCTACGGTAATTAGCTTAATGCCGGAACTAATTACTCTTTGAGCAACAGGCACCAACCGGTTATAATCCGTTGCCGCCAAAATGATGGCTTTCGGCTTCAATGCGATCGCCTCTTCCACCAACTTTATCTGCTCGTCGATGTCTGATTCGGACGGCGTTCCCATCACTTTCACCTCTGTATTGTACTCTTTGGCCGCCGCAGTCACTCCTTGGTTCAAAACCCGCCAAAATTCCACATGAGGATCGATCGTCTTGGGAATGAGGATAAGCGGCCTGTCCTTTGCCTCCATACCCTTTGACACGATGAGATAAGCAGTCGTCATGAGCAGGACCAGTATGACTGCAATAGCTACGTAGCTTGCTCTAATTTTCAACCTCACACCTCAATTCTCACTATCGTTATGGATTGAGGGTATTGCCGGAATACGTACAGTTACCGTCGTGCCCTCTTCTAGCTCACTCTCAAATTGCAATCCGTAAAGCTCCCCGAAATAAAGCTGGATGCGATGATTCACGTTGTGCACGCCGAAGCCTTTGCCTGACTCTGTTTGACGTGTTTTGAGCATCAACGTTTTCAGTTTCTCTTCGCTCATCCCAACACCGTTATCCATAACCTTGAGCTCGATAAGCCCTTCGATCCTGCGTCCTGTGATGCGTATATGACCGCGTTCCGGCGAATGCTTCATTCCATGGTATATGGCATTTTCAACCAGAGGCTGCAAAATAATTTTTAATATTCGACAGCTGAGAATATCCGATTCTACTTCAACCGCGTACGTAAATTTATTCCGATAACGGATGTTCTGAATCGTCAAATAGTTCTGAATGTGCTCCAATTCAACCGCAATTGGTATGAGTTCTTCCCCTTTGCTAATGCTCGAACGGAGGAGTTTGGACAAGGCTGAAGTCATCGTAACCACCTCATCCACCTTACCCATTTCAGCCATCCAAATGATAGAATCCAATGTATTGTACAGAAAATGAGGCTGAATCTGCGCCTGTAACGCTTTCAACTCACTGATTCGTTTGACTTCTTGATCTTGCACAGTTTGGTTCATGAGCTCTTTGATTTTGCTGATCATTAGATTAAAGGTACGTGACAGTTTACTAATCTCATTCGCCCCTTCTACATCGACGCGAATGTCGAAGTTACCTTTCTCCACTTGCTTCATATGCACTTCCAGTTGTTTAATCGGCTTGGTTAGAGTGACCGATAGCAAAATGGAAATCGCCAAGGCAATGATTAACGAGATGCCGCCCCACATCGCAGAAGTCAGCTGCATGTCCTTCTTATTTCCGCTTAGATCTCCAGCGTAGGTAACCCCTACAATTTTCCAGCCAAATTTCGTTGTACGGACGGTATAGATTTTATTTTGCTCTTTTTCTTGCGTATGGAAAGTGCTGTCCTTCGCCTGCAAAAGTGTAGGAATATCCTCTGATTTCAACCCTGAGTAGATAAGCTGCTGCTGCGGATGATAAATCAGATCGCCTGCTTGGTCGAGAATAAACACGTACCCTCTTTGCCCAAGCTGAATTTGATTGCATAGATCATTAATGACGTTATAATTCAGATCGACCAACAGAACACCGCTTGCCGCTCCAGGCAGCGGATTGGGCATTTGCTTACTGATCGATACGACCCATTTGTACTCATCCTTATATAGGTGCTGAACGTGTGAGGGAGAAATGGCCACGTCACCATTGTCTTTACTAGCCTTGCTGTACCATTCTTGCGCAATTAACTCGGCATACGATTTGAAATTTGCATCCATGCGTTCCGATACGATGGCGCCATTGGAGCCCGCAAATACGATGGAAGCGATATCATTCCGAGAAGCAACAATGGCATGAAAATAACTGCTGATCTGACTCGCTAGCTGCACTCCCTCTGCCTCATTCGGGTTTTTCAACGCCAAGTATCGTTTCAAATCAGCATTGCTCAGCGATAGAGCAGATATACTTTCCATGTTACCAATGTAGGTTTGGATATTTTTATTTACCTGCTCGATAAGCTGCTTAGTATATTCCAATGAAGTATCCGTAACAGCCACTGTAGAGAGGCGGTAAGCGCTGTAGCTTAGGATGATGGTCGTGCAAAGAATTAAGCATGAAAACGCCAGTGCAATCTTCGTATGAATGCTTTTGAATTGAATAGGACGCTGCCAGATTCTCATAGGCTCAGCTGACCTTTGTGCGCTGCTCGGAATTCTTTGGGGGTCATGCCTGTATTTCTTTTGAAAATAACGCTGAAATATTGCGGATCACTGTAGCCAACCTTAGCGGCCAGCTCATAGGTTTTCAGCTGCGAAGCAGCGAGCATTTCTTTGGCTTTATCCAAACGGTAACGGGTCACGTACTCGACGAAAGTCTCGCCCGTATGCGGTTTGAACAAAGCGCTGAAATAGCTCATGCTCATATAAATATGATTGCACACCTGCTGAAGCGAGAGCTGTTCGTCTGCATAATTCGCATGAATATAGGCGACCGCGGCTTCCATCTGGGCTTGAGACACTTTGGTTCGTTTCTCAGCCAGCAAGTCCACGAGCGCTAAACAAATTTCCTCTAACCAGAATCGTACATCATCTAAGGTTTTCCTCGCATATAACTGCATAAAAGAATGATCGCCGAGCACCGCTGCTTCTTCGAAACCAGTCTCCACCAATACGTTCATTAAGGCTACGAGCAGTTTATTCAGTTTGCCGTAGCATTTGTCCATCGAGCAGGAGCCCTTCTTCATTTCACTGATCCAATCCTGCAGCGTAAGCGTTACGACTGTCTTTTCACCTGTTTTAATGGCAGAAATCAGCTTTTTCTCCATATGGATGTAACTAAGATTGTCTAGGCTGCTCCCAAATTCCATATCCCCAATCGAAATAATCCGGTTATTCCCGAGCAAAAAGCGGTAATCCAGCGCAGAAAGCGCTTCCTGAAATGCTTTTGGCAACTCTCGAAGATCGCTGTAAGTGCGCCCAATTCCCATCGTAACCGTCATGCTCAAATATTTCTCGATACTGTGCCTCACATGTTCGGCAAGCGTTTGACAGGTCAATTCGATCCTTTCCGAATCGCCAGAAAGCAGTGCGACAAGCTTGTCATCACGCGTTCGGAATACGATGCCGCCTTGTTCTTTCTCCATGATTTCATGAAAAATGTTGTAGGCTGCAAAGCGTAACAACTCCTCCTCAGCCACTGGGTCACTGTGGAACTCACGGTGAAATTCATCAATATCAAGAGCAAGTACAGTGAAACTAGGACCGCTCAAAGAGAGTCCAAACATCTGGAACTTGCGTTCAATTTCATCTCTTCTCATGCAGGAAGTAACTAAACGTTCAAGAAATCGCTCTCGAAGAAGCGGCATGCTCTCGTGAAACTGATGACGGAGAAAGGTGACATCTTCCCGTTGTTTGCGCTCCTCATCCAGCTCCAGCCTTAACTTATGAAGAAATTCGGTAAACTCTGCGGAGTTGATCGGTTTCAGTAAATAATCTTTGACCTTGAGTTTAATTGCCTGCTTCGCATAATCAAAATCCTCGTAACCGGTTACAATAATAACTTTAACATCCCGGTAATTCGCGGCAATTAGCTCTGTCAGTTGAAGGCCGTCCATGAACGGCATGCAAATATCTGTTATGACGGCATCAGGCTGCAGGCTCTCCAGCGCTTCATAGGCATCTCTGCCATTATCGAAATCTCCAACCAGTTGGAAGCCGCAGGCCTCCCAATTCGTCTTCCGCTTGATGCCTTCTCTGACTTCATCTTCATCGTCAATCATGATGATTTTGTACATTATGGGTCACCTCTGGCGAAATCGAATTTAACTCTATGTGTATTGTACACAGCAGTTTCATTAAATGACAATAGAGACTGCCCGTATTGGCGCAGCCTCTTTATTCCTATTCGTAGAGCAGCGGCTTGATATCAGCAGCATCAATGTTCGTTTTGTCGTACCAGTGGAAGCCTGTATCGATCGATTTAGGAACCGTCTCACCTTTAATCGATTGGACGGCTGCTTTCACTGACCAGTAACCGATGCCGATCGGATCCTGTGTAATGGCACCAGCCATCTTACCGCTGCGGATCGCATCCATTTGCTGCTTGCCGGAGTCGTAGCCGACGACGATGATTTTGCCGTCTTTTTTCAGCTCTGTCACGGCATTGATAACACCGATCGCGGATCCCTCGTTTGCGCCGAAGAAGCCTTTAATACTCGGATGAGCTTGGATAATTGCTTTGGCCAAGTCTGTGGACTTGAGTTGATCGCCTCCGCCGTACTGCGTATCAACAATTTTGATATTCGGATATTTCTCTTTGATCCGATTCGTGAAGCCATCCCGGCGATCAATGCCCGTACGGCTCGTTTGGTCATGTACGACAAGGGCGATCTCACCCTCGTTGCCGATGAGCGACGCCATTTTATCAGCTGCCAACGCGGCAGCGGCTTTGTTATCGGTGGCGGCCGTCGTCACCGGAATGTCGCTGTCGACTCCGGAGTCAAAGCCGATGACGGGGATTTTGCTTGCTTTTGCCTTCTCTAGCAGCGGTGTAGCTGCTTTGCTGTCCAGAGCAGCGAAAGCAATGGCTGCTGGTTTTTTACCCAATGCAGCTTGCAGCATTTCAATTTGCTTATCCACTTGCGTCTCCGTCTCTGGACCTTCGAACGTAATTTCTACATTAAACTCTTTGGCGGCTTTCTCAGCCCCCTGTTTGACAGCTTGCCAGAATTGGTGCTGGAAGCCTTTTGAGATTACCGGAATATAAATTTTATCCGATTTGGCCGCCGCAGGCGCCGCTGTTGCTGATGCTGCTGGTGCAGCCGTTGTTGCCGCTGTTTTCGTATCCGTCGTTTTGGCACCGCATGCCCCAAGTACTATTGTCGTTAATAATAATAGCGATGATGCTACCGCAAATTTCTTTGTCCGTTTATGCAATCTCAATCTCCCCTTACGTATAATTTGATGTATGTGACTCCGACTTGGAGTGAATACCGACCTTATTTTTTGCGGCGTCGCATCATATCTGCGTAAACTGCCAGTACAACGACTACCCCAACAATGACCGTCTGCCATTCTTGTTTAACAGATAAGATACGCAGCCCGTTCGTGAGTACGCTCATAATGAGGGCTCCAATAACAGTTCCGAGAATGGATCCTTTGCCGCCGCTTAAGGAAGTGCCACCGATGACCACTGCAGCGATCGCTTCCAACTCATAGCCAGAGCCGAGCGCGGGTTGAGCGGAATTGAGGCGGGAGGCCATCATAATGCCGGCGATACCGCTGAACACGCCAGTCAGCGAGTAGATGACGATTTTCCAATAGTCTACATTAACTCCGGAAAGCCTTGTGGATTCTTCATTGCTTCCTAGGGCAAAGTTATAACGTCCAATGATCGTCCTCGATAAAATAATGCTGGCAATGATGGCAGCGCCGAAGAAAACGAGAATGGCATTCGGAATTTCGAAGCCAGGAATGATTGAATTAAGAATGGATCCCATCGAAATCTGCGAGAATGCCGGCGTATCGTTAAAATAGATCGGCTTCGTCCCTGAGATGACGAGAGAAAGACCCTTGGTCACCATCATCATAGCTAGTGTTGCGATGAATGGCGGAATTTTCATCTTCGCAACGAGAAGCCCGCTGATGAGACCACAAATGCCTCCAGTGGCAATGCCCCCGATAATACCAAGAGGCATTGGTAAATGCCACGTTGTGATGATCACTCCCGCCATCACCGAGGAGAAGGTCATCACGGTTCCGACGGCCAGATCAATACCGGAGGTGATAATTACGAACGTTGAACCTAGAGCAAGCACGCCGATAACGGCTGTTGAGAGCATAATGGCTACGATATTATTGAATTGAAAAAAATTACTGGAAGATACCGAGAAGATAATAACCAGCATAATCAAGCTGGCGAATGCCAGCAGCTTCTGTGCCGCGCCGGTTTGACCTGAAATCGTGGGCACTATTTTTTTACGTACAAGCCATGTTGACATCATGATTCCTCCTAAGACATCCGCTAACTGATTCGCATCGTGGCGTATTTCATAATCGCTTCCTGGGTGGCGTCCTGTTGACGAAGCTCACCGGTAATTCGTCCTTCGCACATGACCATGATGCGATGGCTCATTCGCAATATTTCGGGCAGCTCGGACGAAATCATAATGATCGATTTCCCCTGTGCGGCTAGCTCATCCAGCAGCTTATAAATCTCTGTCTTCGCGCCAACATCGATACCTCGAGTAGGCTCATCGAAGATGAGGATATCGCAGTCCCGCAGCAGCCATTTACCGATAACGACCTTCTGCTGATTGCCGCCTGAAAGAAATTTAACTTGCTGATGAATGCTCGGCGTCTTAATTTGAAGCGCTTCCACAAAATGTGAAGCTGACTGATCAATTTTGCCGTCGTGCATCCACCCGAATAGACGTCTCGCTTTGCGATAAGAGGCAACGGCGATATTCGTCTTCACGTCCATCTCCACCATGAGCCCATAACGTTTACGATCCTCTGATAAATAACCGATTCCATGCTTCACGGCATCATGCGGGGCTGTGATCTGAACCTTGTGCCCATGGATGCGTATGTCGCCCGAATCAATAGCATCTGCGCCGAAAATGGCCCTCGCTACTTCGGTACGACCGGCTCCCATGAGACCTGCGAAGCCAAGAATCTCGCCTTTTGCCAAATGAAAGGTGACATCCTTCACGGAAGAACCGCGGTTCAGATTCGTAACCTCGAGCACTCTTGTCTCTGATGCATCGACGGTAATCTGCTGAGTGCTGACATAAAGTTCGCGACCAACCATCATCGCAATGATTTGATCAATGGTCGTATCTTTCGTCTGCACAGTATCGATATAGCGACCGTCACGCATGACGGTGATGCGATCGGTAATTCGCTTCAACTCTTCCATCCGGTGAGAAATATAGACGATGCCTACACCACGCCCGCGCAGCTGTTCAATAATTCGAAAAAGCTCTTCGATTTCCGCATTAGTAAGTGCTGCCGTCGGCTCATCCATGATGAGCACTTCCGATTGAAATGACAATGCCTTAGCGATTTCCACCATTTGCTGCTTGGCGACTGTTAGCTCCGATACCTTTGTGCGTGGATCGAGTTGGAGATTCATTTCGCTCAGCAGTTGCTGTGCCTGATCGTTTAGCTTCCGTTCATCGATGAACAGTTTGATTCCCTTCCTCGGCTCTCGCCCAATAAATATATTTTGCGCAATCGTCAAATCCGGCATTAAGTTCAACTCTTGATGAATCATCGAGATACCTAGCTGCTGAGCCGCTCTCGTATTGGGGATATTCACTTCCTTGCCTTTCAAGATGATTCGACCTTCATCTTTCTGATAGACACCCGTGGCGATTTTCATTAGCGTGGACTTTCCGGCGCCGTTCTCGCCAACAAGCGCGTGCACTTCACCGGCTGCCAACTCCAGACGACATTGATGGAGGGCGTGCACACCAGGAAAATGCTTCTCAATTCCTTCCATCCGGACCAGAGCTTCACTCATAACCTCACCTCGTGTTCGTTTTAACATTTCGTGCTTTGCTTTAACCATTCGTACTTATGTGCTTATTCTATCTGCTATCTGCTGGAAAAAGAGTGGATAAATCTCTTCAAAAAAGTTGAAAATCTTATGATTTTGAAAATCATAAACGATCAGAAACAAAAAACAATTGTTCCAAATAGTGTTGTATTTTGTGCAACATTATGAAGCCAAATCGGCGTAATCCCCGCTAATGTTGCAAAAAATACAACAATTTCAGCCAAAAACAGCTCTATTGGATGAAAAAAGGCTAAATTGTTGTACATCATACAACATCTATAGTTGGGCGAGAAAAAAGCACCGAAATTGTTGTACGTTGTACAACTTTCCCACCACCCTCTCCTAATTCCCCTTCTTCATTACTGGAACCCTGTAGCCTGTGATCTATAACCCGCAACCAGAAAATAAAAAGCAGAAACCAAAACACAAAACCAGAAACCAGAATATAAAACTAGAAACACCAGAAACTAAAAAACTAATAAGTCGAATCATTCCCTAATTTGCGAACACAAAAAAGCCCCTCACAAGGAGGGGCTTCTCGATCAAACACAGTTCATTACTCAGCTTCTTTACCGTTTAATTTCTCTTTCAGCAGATTCAACTGCTCATCAACTTTGGCTTGCTTTGCAACATCAACAGGTGTGTAGCTGCCTACTGAACCTGCTGGTACGTAAGGCTTGCGAGCAATTTCCGCTTCAACTTCCAGTTGGATAATTTTCTCTTCCATACGTTGGAAGCCGCGGGATGCGTTGCCGCTCTCGATGACACCATTGTAGGATACTTGTGCCATTTGTTTTTTGGCTTTAGCCAGTTGAGCACGGGACACAAGCTCGTTGCGTTTGTTACGCAGTTTGTAGAACTCGTCTTTCATTTCGTGCAGCTGCTGTGTTAGCTCATCTGCATGTGCTTTTGAAGCGGCATATAGATCTGTGTACTCAACAATTTTATCTTCGTGGTACAATTTTTCTTCAACGGCTTGGCGAGCGATAGCCTCTTGGCCATTTTTGATCGCTGCGGAAGCTTTTGCTTCGCGGTCAGCCACGAGACGAACAGACTCTTCCAGACGTTGTTTCAGCTTGCGCTCATTGGCGATTTGTCTAGCAACAGTAACTTCAGCTTGCGCGATTTCTTGCTCCATATCCCGCAAATATTGATTCAACATAACAATCGGATCCTCAATTTTATCCAATACCTCGTGAATTGATGCTTTTGTCATGTCCTTCATTCTTGTAAATACTCCCATGGTTTACACGTCTCCTTTTTTAATATCAATTGGTTGTTGTTCAAAGCGAGCGACTTTGGCTCTTAGTTCTTCTACTTCTCTTTGTAGAGCTTTCTTTTCAATGTCTTTCATCATCTCGTCGATGTTGTTTACTTTCCCAGCGTCGTATGGAGCATTGTAGCCCGGATGTTGTGGCGCATGGTTAGGGTGCGGCTTGTGAGTGTTCCAAGCACCGCCATTATAGCCTTGACGGCCATATGAGCTGGCATAGGGATCAAATGGAGGCTGATCGTACCCAGGTTCCTTCGGAATGACAAGCGCAGCTACAAAGTAGATGAAAATGACCGTTCCTCCGGTGAAGATTGTGGTGATTACTACTAACAAACGTAATAGCGTTGCATCTACATTCATGGCCTCGGCGAGTCCGCCGCATAGACCAGTAACTTTCTTATCTCTTCGTGAGCGGTAAAGTTTGCTCATGATTATTTGGCTCCCTCCTGCTGCAGTCTGTTTCTCAGGGCTTCCATTTCAGCATCTACGGCCGGGTTGCCCCCGCTATAGTAGCTTTCGCGCCCCATTCGTCTTACATCGCGGAGCGTTCTGGCATGAAGCTCCATATCGGATACGCGCTCTTCCAAGCGACCGAACATCCGTGGTGTCGCATCCTGCGCCACACTGCTGCGAGCATGCAATCTTTGCTGCAACCTTGCGGACTCCATTCGCGCTAAGTAGTAGCTGCGTTTGTCTGCCACTTCTTTGTAATCGGCTTTTAGCTGCTGCAGCTCTTCATCCAAATCAAGGATTGACTGCTTCGCTTGGTCGTACAATTCATGATACTGCTCGCTTTTCTCTTCAGCTTGCAGCTTCTCTTGAAGCACGATCCTTGCCATATGTTCTTCGCCGGCCTTCAGAGCTAGCAGCGCTTGATGCTCGCGCTTCTCTTTGGTTTCCAGCGCCGTCAGATATTGCTGCCGGAGTGAAGCTGCGTGGCTTACGCATTGCTGATACAGTCTCTCGGACTGTTGAAGCTGCTCACGCTGCGCTGCTAAGTACTGGTCAATCAAGCGGACCGGGTCTTCCGATCGCTCCAGATGTTCATTCAGTGTCGCTACGGTAATGTCTCTCATTCGCCTAAATAGGCTCATCTCTCATACCACCTTTTTCACTCTCTGTATTCGTTTCATTCCATTACACCGTTCTTCTTGTCAACATCGAAACTCCGTAACCTATCAACCCAATCGCCAGTAGAATGATGATCCAACCAGCTAATTTACCAATCAGGATGATACCGCCAAGCCCTGCAATAATCCAACCGATTTTGCTGCCGTTCTGTATGCCTACATAACCAAGGCCAACCATTCCTATTGGAATCAAGTATCCCATCACCGAGCCAATAAAAGGTCCCATGTGAACGCCTAGCTTATTTAACAGAATCAGTGCACCGAATGCGATTAGCAGAGCGGCTAAGCCCGTATTTCTTTTCATCGTTTCGTCACCGCCTTTCGTTGTTTGCTGTGTTGTTTGCTGTGCTCTTGTTCATGTCTTTATTTTAGGTAAAAACGAAGCTTTCCAAAACGGACTAACGACGGTATTTGTTCCTAGACCTTAGTCGGGGCGCATCTAAGACCTGTGTCAGGCAAAAACAGTGTTTATACGACAGACATATTGGTTAAATACTTAACAAACTTGGTAACTCACGCTTTTAGCATGGAAAAGGAAGGATTATCTTATATGAAACAACGAATACGAACATTAACTATACGCATCCTGTTATCTGCCTTATTCCTTCTATTACTCCCAACATATGCTTGGGAAGCAACGGCGATAGCGCCTGTTTCGGAATCATTTAAGGCGGATATTACTAATAAAGAGCCCCTGCCTATGGTAAAACTCTTTCGTACTATTCCCAAAAAAACGTCCACAGCAAGTAAAGAACCACTCTTTTCTTTTTCCGTGCTAAGCGACGTACATGTGGGTGCAGAAGATGAAGATTCACAAAAGCGCTTCCGTACGGCTTTAGCCGATCATCGTCTAATTCGACCTGAGAGCAAACTTATGGTACTAAATGGTGACCTCAGCAATGGCAACGAAGCAGATAATCGGAGTCTAGTCAGCATTATGAGCGAACACACCTTACCTCCCGTTCATGCAACGATTGGTAATCATGAGTATTATGGAATGTGGCAAACGGAGAATGGCGGTCAGGATACCAGCAAGCTGAATCCGAAATGGACAAGCCAAAAGGCAATAGACCTATTCCATCAGATGTTTAACTATGAAAAGCCCTACCATGAGCTCGTGATGGATGATTATCACTTTCTATTTCTTGGGGGTGAATTTTATCGCGATGTGGATCCTAACGTGAAAGAGGATGCCTATCTATCCACTGAACAACTTACTTGGTTTCAGGAAAAGTTGAAGACAGTTGCGGCTGCAGCGCCGGACAAGCCTATCTTCGTCTTCCTGCATCAACCGCTCGTTCATACCGTGGACGGCTCGGATCAAGAGCTTGGAGTTGTACAGCATGAAGAGCTTAGGGCGATTGTGAATGCATATCCGAATGTTGTGTTCTTCAGTGGACATACCCACTGGAATTTAGAGACTACTAAGCAGATTAAACAGCTGGAGTTCCTTGCGGTATCTAGTGCCGCTGTCCACGAAATTTGGAATTCGAATAATGAGCCTGAAGGCAGCGCGGCTAGCCAGAGCATCGTTGTGGACGTTTATACGGACCGTATTGTGATTCAAGGGCGTGAACATTCGGAGAAGAGATGGATTGAGCCGGCATTTGTGAAGCGTTATGAGGGGAATAAAAAAACTACCTAACGAGGCCGCAAGGTAGTTGATCATTTATATACATCGTTCAACTAAAGAAAATATCACACTATTCCGAGCAGTTTTTGTAATCGAACAAAATCCTTGGCACGTTTGCTGCGGGTCGAATGTATTGTGCGGAAAGATGGTAATTGAGACAACTCTTTTATGAAGCAAAAAAAGTTTTGTCCGGAAAACCGTCTCCCTCTGCATAACATCTTGCAATAGCTGAAGCAGCCTTCATGAACATATGGTCTTTGGTAGTACCCGGAACTCTCTCTAGCTGCCGAAATTCTTCATGAACTATATTAAATTCAATTTCACCCAAACTTTCTTCTGTTGGACCAAATTTGTATATGACCTTTTCGGCATCGTCGAACACTTTAATAAGCATAAGATATGTTGCCATTTTGGGACCCTCCTTCCTTTTTTGGCAATAAAAAAACAAGCCCCTAAAGAGTAACCCGGCTATCGTCCCATGACATATGACTCATGGCTTAGACCCGTGGCTTTGCGTCTCCACCTTTCGATGGATTTGCCTTTGTTCATTATTGCTTGATATTAGGTGTGTTTCACTCATTATTGCTAGTCGTAAAGAACTAACTATTTCCATGGTATTCCATAAAATAATGAAATTCAACATATTTCTACAAAAAAGAGGCACCTACTACGCAAAGTGTGTGATTTCATACAAAAAAGGCCAACCAGAGTACTGGTTGACCCATAAGGTAAGGCAATTTTCTTAAGTTATTCATACTCTTCTAATAGAGCCTATTATCTATTACTCTAATCTCTTCGAAGTTCCTGTCACTAAATCAATCTCAAATATCTCTTCTGGAATCCCTAGTTCCTTTGTCGTGAATAGAGAATAACGATTTGATGCACTTGATGGCTTCATGATTCCCCAATTATTAACCTTTTTAATTCCAAGTCCCACAAACTTATTTGTATGAATATCAACAGGGATGCTCATTTCTTCCCCAGTGGCAGCACTTTTTACATAAAGTCGCGCATGACTGTTTTTTTGAAACACATTAATTAAATCAACTCGATACTCATATTTATCATCCCTAGTAATTTTCAATGAATCACTTGTAATTTTTTCGGTTAACCACCCCTGAGTGCTAACACTTTGAATTAAATAGACTGAAAGAATTATAAGTAATATCATTCCAGAATAGAATCCTGCAAGAGCTACCCCACTGGATGGAACCCACCTTTTTATTAGCATTCGAATAGATAATATTGTAATAGCGAGAGAAGGAAGCCCCGCCATAATTAATGTTACAGTACCACGAGATCCAAAGATCGCTGAAAATTTGCTGTTGTTCCAAACAGAAACCATCCAAATGATATAACACTAAAAATGGTTACTAACAGCCACAGAATCTTTAACCATTGATGCATTTTTCTTCAGCCCTTTCATGTGAAATCTTAGAGGTTCAACTGGACAAGCTTATGCATTAGCCATCCATAAATTCATACGGGGCTGATGAGGGTTAAGTTGGATTGAACTTAGCCGACCGATTCATTCGGCACTGGGTGGGGGGGGGGGGGGGGTAAAAGAAAGACCTTGGAGGTGTTACCCTCAAGGTCTTCAGTAATAAGATTTTTAACTTTTCGTAATGGTAGTTAATTAACTAGATAAACCATAAATGATTTAGCTTTTCCTTCAACCACTACCTCAATCACTTCATCCTGCCAAAAAGGCAAAATAACATCCTTCAAACCTGAAATTATTTGACTTTTAACATTAGGTATATCCTTAATGAACCAATTATAGTTATCTATAATTAGTATAATTCTATCCTCTTCTATCCACTCTAAATCTCTCATCCAATCATAATATCTATCAATACTGTCAATGCAAGAAGTCGGAAATCTAAACTTACTTTGTATCTCGGTAATATAGTCCCCCCAAGATCGTGTATTAATTCCATCAATTTCAACAATAAACACTTCATCATTAGAATTAAGGTTCTTTTTCAATACTACAATTTCCTCTTTGTTAACATTCAATATCTCATTGTTAATTTCACTCATAGATTCCGTCCCTTATTTTATTTTTGTAAAATTGACATAATGATCATTTGTATAATAAATTGAACCATCACTACCTGATACAAACCTTTCTGCGTCACGGTCTTGATCAGGAATTTTATTATTAATATCAAACTCTTTATAAGTAATAGAATTTCCTGCACTATCTACTGTTGGTAGCTTTAAATCATCATTACCAAATTTCCCTCCGGCTTTTGTCCCTTTTGTTTGACCAGAAACAGGACCTTTCCAACCACCTTTGTCATATTTATCAAAAGCGGCTTTTGCATTTTGTGGTAAGTTGTCATAGCTACCAATGCCAAAAGAACAATTTGTATTATGAACCCAAATCCCAATGTCACTGACGAAATACGTATGGAAATCAGCAACTGTAAAATTGTAGACTTTTACTTTTTCCTTGTGATGTATAATTTCAATATTGTCAATTGTGAGTTGATTTCCGTTACTTTGTACTAATTCATCGCCTACCTTCAAATCAACTGCTAACACCCATCCCTTGCCATATACCCAAAATGGATGATTGTCAGTTGTCTCAATAATTTGGTTACCCACCGACAACTTATAGGTTGTATCTTTCTCGTTGCGATGAAGGGCAATAACTTCCTTATAAGCCTGTTCTCCAGTCTCTTCATTCTTGGAAAGAACCTTATCTCCGACCTCAATGTCTTCGATATTCTTCTCCCCTTCGTCTGTTTGAACCTTAGTTCCAGCAGTAAAGCAGTTACATGGATTTAAGGCTTTTTCGATTTTTAGTACTTTTGCTAATTTCGGCGCTTTAGCAATAATTTTTGCTGCAAGTGCACTACTGCCTGCTCCTCCTGTCGCTACCGTCACAGCCAAGTCTGCTACTGCTAATATAGCTTTTCCAAAATACTCCCCGTACGTTTCGTCTTCTTCTTTTGTCCCTTTATTGTTATATATGTGGTTGAAATTCTGATAAAGATGGACGAAAGGCGTGATGTACTCTTCTGCGAGTACACCCTTCAAATCATCAAATCCAATATCTCCGCCAACTAATGCTTTCGTAAATTCCCACATACCCTCATACGTATCCCAATCAGCTAAGGAACTAATATTATCGACAGCATTATTCCATAAATACGAACTTGCTCCTTTTGTGACATTCCATGACGTGTTCAAGCTTATATTTCCACTTGGATCAACATATAACAGTGGATTATTACTTACATAAGCATACCCATTCTGGCTCTGCGGATTCCCTAATGTGCCCTTATACGTATCCTCACTAATAAACCGTCCAAGCTCCGGCTTATAGTATCTCGCTCTAGCATAAGACATCCCGCTATAATAATCATACCCTAATCCCGTATATCCGAAAAGGTTATCCGGTCCAGGCCAGTTGACGTCAAATTTCTTCGCATCCGTTGGGGTACCGAATTCATCGTAGTGGTAACGTGATGAGACGCGGCCATCCTTCTCAATCAAGCCTACTGCGCTGCCTAGAGCGTCGTTAAGGTACCACAAAGTTCTTGGCGCTACGCCCTTTTCAGCTCCTGCTGTACCGTCATGAGGATCCCATCCGTTATTGGCATCATAGGCTGGTAGATACGTCATGGAGATCCGTTCTCCGCCAGCTCCATAAGTATAGGATTCTTTCCAGCGGTAGAAGTCGTTAGATCCGCTTAACTGATCTTTATCCGTTACTTGGAGCGGTTCGGGATTCGCCAAGCTTACATCATTGGTATAGTTGAACTCCCAATGCTTCTTCTTGAATTGCTTCTCCCAACCTTCACGAGGTCCTCCCGGATGCATGTCTGGGTATTGCTCTTCTACCTGTCCGCATTTCTTGGCTAGACCTGGAGGAATGAAGCCTGGCGGTACTTCATGGCATTTATTTTTGCCGTTTCCGTTGACATTACCGTTACCATTATTGCCATTACCATTACCATTACCATTACCATTACCGTTTCCGTTGTTTCCATTACCATTGCTATTACCTTGTCCGTTTCCACCTACACTGTGATCCGTCGGACCATGTTCCACGTCAACAATCATCTTCGTCCGATTGCCATCTCCATCGTAGAAGAATTGGGAGATGTCTTTCTTCGCGCTTCGATGCTGCTTCAGGCGATTAGCCGAATCCCAGATGTATTCTTCCATCAACTCTGGGGAAGAATTGCTGCTTGCACTTCGTATGGACGGGTTACTACCATATACACCGTTTGTAACCGATCCTGGACCGTACACTTGGCTAAGCACCGTTGGACTGATCAAGCTTGTTATTGCCTCATCATCCTCGTCATCTTCTAGCCCCATTACCCGTAACAAATTGCCTCGCGGATCATATGTGAAGTCCTTGTAGTTACTTCCGCTTTGCCAATGAAGCAGCTTATCTGCGGGATCATACGTATAGGCTTCGGTATTCGATAACGAATCCCATATACTCTGTTTCGCTAGACGATTGCCTACCGCGTCGTAGCTGTAGTTCGTTAACGATGGCGTTGCCGCTGTCTGATCATTATACTGTTTCACTTGTGTTAATTGATTCAGCGCATCATAAGCGTATTCGGTAATCATTGATTCCTGATGATCACCACTGTCCTCATCATCTTCGTCGTTACTGTCTTCCATGCGGGCTATTCTGGAACGGTTACCTACAGGATCATACGCATACTGCAGTTGTTCCACGACCTTACCATGTTGATTCGCATGTCGAATGTTCAGCACTTGACCAAGCGCATCGTACTGGTATGTACTCACGCCTTGCGTCGGCAGCTTCTTCTCTGTTAACAAGCCACGCTTGTCGTACGTGTAGCTCGTCGTCAGTCCACCGACATCAGTGACGCCCGTCATGCGATCCATCAGGTCATACTGATACGTGACGGCAGTCTGATCCGGGTACACAACTTTGCTGCGCTGTCCGGTTGGTGTCCACTCATAACCGATAGTCTGGTTGGCGCCGTTCGTGACCCCAGTCAGACGATTCAAAGCATCATACGCATATGAGGTCGTTCCGGTCGAATCGTTCATAGAAGTACGTCGACCGATGGTATCGTATGCATAGTTGACCTTTTTCCCATCGGAGTAGCCGATTTCCTTTAGTCGGTTCATCGGATCATATTGATAGGCCGTTAGTTTGTTATCCGGGTATTTAATATGATCCACATTGCCGTTTCTATCATAGCTTAATTGTGTAAGTTGATCTAATGGATTTTTCTGTTTAACAAGTTGATTTCGTTTATTGTACTCGTATCCCGTTACACGCATGAGAGCATCGGTTTTACTCGTTATATTCCCTACAGCGTCATAGGTGTAGCTTGTTGTTGCTTTCAACGCATTGGTTACCGATGTTAACCTGCCCAGCGGATCATAGTCATACGCTGTCGTTTGCTGTTTGGCGTCGGTTATGCTTTTCAAGCGCCCGAGCGGATCATAATTCATTGCGGTTGCTTGATTCATCGAGTCTACAATCGACGTAACAAAACCTAATGCATTATAACCGTACTGGGTCGTTGCTCCCGACTCATCCGCAGACGTACGGACTCGGCCCAGTTCATCTCGCTCTAGAGATGTCGTATTACCGAGCGGATCCTTCGTGCTTGTCAACAATCCACGAGCATCGTAGAACATTTCCCAAACAGCGCCACCCGGTTTGATCGTCTTGGTTAAATGTCCGGCTTTATCATATTCAAAAGATGTTGCAAAATTCAGCGCATCCGTCACTTTAATTAAACGGCCTACTGCGTCATAGCCATATTTGGTACCATGGCCTAATGCGTTCGTTTCGTTAATTAAGCGGCCCACATGATCATAAGTATAGGTAGTTATAGCGCCTGAGGCATCCTTTACTTGATCAGGTAAATTCCGCTCATCATAATGAATTTCCGTAATGCCGCCCTCCGGATCCTTGGTCCAATTGAGATTGCCATTGCCGTCATATCTGAATTCCGTCACTAACGTAATATCTTGACCTTGTTCGTTCTTATCCTTAACGATCATGGTCTCCATACGGTTGACGTTATTATATAGATACTCGGTCTCCGCTCCATTCGGAGCTACTTTCCGCTTCATATTTCCTACAGCATCATAAAAGAACTCCGTCGTATTGGAGAGATCGTCCGTTACGGTTTTGATTCGATTAAATTCATAGGTGAAGCGCGTTTCTGCACCGGCAGCATCCTTATGGTATTTCAGATTGCTGTCTTTATCGTATTGAAACTCTTCCCGATTATGAAGTGCATCGATCTTGGCTGTGACACGGTCGCGTGAGTCATATTCCATTGAACTGACTTGACCCAATGCGTCCACAATTTCGGTTACGCGATTGAGGCCATCCCGTTGTAAATGCTTCTTGTAGCCAAGCGGATCGGTTACAAATTCTACAAATCCATTACTGTAGTTAGAAAGCACCACCGTCTCGCCCTTGGGATTCACGATGCTTGTTGGAACGCCACGTCCATCGCGGTTAATTCGGCTTAACTCACCCAAGGCGTTGGTGATGGTATCCATATTGCCATTGCCGTCATACCCGATGATGGTTTTGCTCCCAAGAGCATCTGTAACTTCATCCGGTTTGTTGAAGGCATTGTAATGCATGGTCGTTGTATGGTTTAACGGATCAATGGTTTGAAGCAGATTTCCATTAGGATCATAGACGTATCTCCACGAATTGCCTCTACGATCTATTTTGAGCGTCATATTGTCGTTAATGTCATATTCAAAACGTTCTGATGTGCCGTCCGGATAATGAATCGCTGTTTGACGGAACCGGTCATCGTATTCAAACGTTTTGATTCTGCCTAATGAATCTTTGGTGACGGTTTGATGTTCCTCTGGGAAATACTGTACTTCTCCGTCTGCTCCGTAAAAATCCCTTTGAAAAACGACACGTCCCTGCTCGTCGTACGTATTTTTCAACGTCGATGTTGCATTCGGGTTCACGATTTCTTCCATTTGGTGCTTCTTGTTGTACCCGAACTGGAGAATACCTTGATCTGGCAAGTGGATCGCCTTTAAATCATGCGTCAGTTCGTCGTACTCATAAGTTACCTGGCGACCGGTATGATCCGTCAACGTCTTGATCTTGCCGCCTTTTTCGTAATTGATATCTATCGAGGCACCATCCGTTGCTACCCTGATTAATGAACTTCCTTTGTAAGATAATTGCGTCTGGTTTCCGTTCGTATCTTTAATCTGGTAGAGCATGCCGTCCTGACGGAAAATATAGCTCCAACCTTGTGGATTAACCATGCGATAGGTGCCGTCAGAAAGCTTGGTAATCTGGTTGTACGTTCCTGCCGGGGTTTGGTAAGTCCCATTTTCTTTAGGTGTATAGAAGTAGGCTGCACCATCCGGTGTTATGAGATAGAAATTACCTTGATCGCGATGTTCGATTCGCCATTCATAGGTGTGATGCCAACCGTAGCCAACGGCTCCATCATAAGTATCACGACTATGGTAAGTAACACCAAACTCAAGCGGCATCACCGCTTGTAAGGACATGTTCGTGTGATGGAAATCAAAGTCACCTGTGGCCAAGTTAATTGGATCCCACCATACAGGCTTGTTGAAGCCCCGATTATGGGTGATTTGTTCAAATTTCAAGTCGTCACTAAATTCTTTATAAGAAATTTGCCCTGCAATTTTCGGCTCTTCAATAATTAAGTTCCAGCCCAAAGGAATCTTTCCAGGGCAGTTCTGATTGTCCAAACAGACATTTAGAGGCTGAGTGCCACCATACGGTTTTGATAAGTTATAGAATGCGATTCTACGCGATCCCTCAACTAACGCATCCAAACTTTCCGTTTTGTAGTAATAACCAGCTAGCGCATCCCACGTAATGTTCCACTCTGGGGCCACATACCTAAGGTATTTGACGATCTCAGATATGCCCGATTTATTCTTCTGCGCATTCTCCGAGTTAAAATACGGATTGCTCGACAGACGTTCCACCCTGCCCGAAATATTTGCGATTTCGTAAGGGTTCAACTCCAGCTCATAAGACCACTCCCGAATATACTTCTCGGGCTTGTTGTCATCCCGAAGCGGAAATTGGGTAAAATAGCCCGAATAATCCTTCCCTTTAGACCATGTTAAATGACTTCCGTCATTCTGCCCGATCTCGTCAAATGGAACGATAATCGGTACGGTATTCGTAATGCGTGTTCCCGGCACCTGCTGATCGTTCTCATTTCGAACGATGTACTGGATATCCAGGAACACTTCCGTTCCTCTCTCTGCAACACCACGGATAACGTGTTTCGTTTTCGTGAGGTCCTGATTAGCAGGAACCTCGATATATTTAGGCGCCGGAGGTGCCGGGTTGTTAATTTTCACATCCGTAAAGTAGAAATATTGAGAAGCTCCATTCGGTACAGCACATACGGTATGATTGCCCTCTTTGGCCGGAATGTTACTATTCACATTCCCGTTCCATGCATAGGTATATGCCCTGGATCCATTACCAGAAACCGTTTTAATAGATTGTAACGTAACCCGATTATACGCCGTTGGCGGATCGTAAGGTGGTTGGTTTGGAGCAGGTGGCGGTGGTGGCGGTGGCGGTACCATCGGTGAAACGTTGCACGTCTCTAATGTGGTATCATGCGGACTATCCTGGTAACTCCACGAGATTGTGGTTTGCCCGCCATACACATTGTTAAATTCATTCGGATCTGCAGAAACACTGATCGTCGCCGCTGAAGCCCTCGAGATTCCGTCTCCAGGGAACAAAGGAAGTCCCGATACCACTACAGCAACGGCAAGTATACAGCTTAATGCCGGCTTCGTTAATCTTTTCATCAAACGCTTCATTTTTTTCCAATACACAATATTCTTCCTCCTTGTAGCTTACCCCTATTTACATTTATTTGTTCTTCTTTAATAGCCGATAAACCACTGTTGCAGCTTGGGCGCGTGTCGAAGAATCTTTCGGACGAATGGCTCCATTGTCCCCTTCTATCAATCCACTTTTTGAGGAGAGAGCTACATATTTTTGGGCCCACGAACTAATTTCCTGTGAATCGGAGTAAGCAAGTCCTTGCTCGGTTTCCTTATCGCTCAAAACGATAGCTTGTTGTTCGCTGCCCATAGCTCTTACCAGCATAATCATCATTTGTTCACGGGTTAACTCAGCATCAGGGTTAAAGCTCGCCCCATCTCCTTGCACCAATCCAGCTGACACCGCTGCTTCCACCCACCCATGAGACCAATGATCACGGGAAACGTCAGTGAAAGTAGAAGAGGTTTTAGCTGTAGGACTTAATTGAAGAGCACCAACTAACATTTTTGTAAATTGTGCTCGAGTCAGCAAACCATCAGGTACAAATTGATTTTCGTTTAAACCGTCTACAATACCTCTCGATGCCAAAATTTCCATAGAAGAATGGGCCCAATGATCTCTTCCGTCAGCAAAAGTCACATCGTTAACAAACAACCCATACGTCCCGGAGCCTTCAATATTTGCTGTTATTCCTGTTAATCCATTCTCTAGTCGCGTAGGAACGGCAACCCAGCTATTTCCGGACTCATTCCAGCGATAAACAACCATTTTCTGCGTTTGAAGCTCACTCCATTTCGTTTTGTCATAAGTAAAAGTAAGCTGTGCCTTCTGAAGAAGTGGTGAACCCACAGAAACAACCCAAGCTTTGGACGCTTCCCGCATGGAGCCTTTTTTCGTAATACTTAAGGAATCTGTAACGTCTTTATTCAACTTGATTTCTATATCTGTATCCTGACTTAAGGCTCCGGGTGGAATGACCAATGAAACGGAACCGTCTTTAATCGAGAGTTCGTCACCTTGTGCGTTTACTTTCTTCTTGATGAAATCATCCGTAACTAGGAGCGGAGCTGTACCACCTGACGAGATTTGATCTGGGACTTCGGTTCTAATAATGGATTTGCGAAAAAAACTGCCATCTGCATTTTTCATAACCAGTCCTTCTTTGTCAAAACCAGCCACACGTAGAGCCAGATCTCCTTCAGTAACTTTAAAGCCCTCCTTAAGCGCTAGATTATACCCATTGAGTACAGGTATACCACCAACATCTTGAACCCAGGATACTTGACCATTACCTATGTACATCTGAAAATACTCATTAGGCTTCTTAGTTGCTAATGTTAGATCAACAGGTACGGCCGCAGGATTTGATGTATCCAGGACAGCATACTTCGTCTTCAAATCTAGGTCTGAGTGCTTATAAAAAGCGGTTATACCATCAAAAGCGAGTTCCCACACATACAGATGATACGGTAGATCGAGAACGGCGCGCGTTTCGCCTGTTTTGACATTCGTAAGGCTTAACCCTCCGTCTCTCTCATGTTTGAAGAGCACCTTCCCCTCTGCTACAACAGGAATACGACCTTTACCAACCAGCGTTTCTGTATTCGTTATGAGATCGTAATGAAAGATTTCATAAGTAGAGTTGTCATGACCTACAAATTCTGAGCCATTCATATTCATGCGAGTGTAATACTGCGTATGCGCATTCAGCTTCCAGTCAAGTCCTGATGAAAGCTCATATCCATACATAATCCACTTCCCAGTTGCAGCAAATTCCCTATCATCAGTCCAGATGATATATACCTTGCCGTCCTTCGTTTCACCAACCCGAGGTGAATGTTTTTGCGAAGCAAATGTGGTGATTTGCTTTTTTTCAGCCGTCTTTATGTTCTGATAAAAAACTTGGAGATAACCTGCTGCATCCGACTCCGTCCATACCATATGGGAGCCTGAGATGTTCGATAACGTTTGTTCTTTAGCCTCCGTTGCCTGATCTTGAAAGGAATAGACCGTTCGTGCAGAAAGCATTGAATTGGAAAAATAAATCATACTTATTGTTGTGAACACCATTGCTAAAATTACTCTTTTGAACTGTTTCATTATTTTGATCTTGTCCATTAGCTGTTCTCTCCCTCTCTTTTAAGACAATAAAAAACCAAGCCCCTAAAGGTAACCCGGCTATCGTCCCATGAGATGTGACTCATGGCTTAGACCCGTGGCTTTGCGTCTCCACCTTTCGATGGATTTGCCTTTGTTCATTATTGCTTGGTTAATAGGTATTTTTACTCATCTGAACTAGTCATTTAGAACTGACTGTTTTCCATATTAATCCACATTATTTCATATTTCAACACTTTTCTACAAAATAGAGGAAATCCATACACAAAGTGTGTGCTTTCACACAAAAAAGGCCAACCGGATATCCCGGTTGACCCTTAACCTAGTAAATTGCTATCGACTTAAATATTCTCTCTATCTAGCAAATAGACTTTCACATTCTTCTTTACGCCGAATTCTTGAGCGTCATTTAGATCATTCATGAATACATCAATTCTCGAACCGCGAATAGCTGAACCTATATCCTCCGCTTTACGAATGCCGATGCCGTCAATGAACACCGTCGATCCTAAAGGGATGACAGCAGGATCCACAGCGATCGTGCGTCCTTCTTTGGCTTTAAGACCACTAAATGTGATGCCATACATGGGATGGGAAGCCTTTTTACCTGTTGATTCAACACCAGCCGTATAAGCTGTGAGGGTTGTGTTCAACACTTTTTTGATAATTTTCTTTTGACCTTTAGGTAAGCCAATCTCATCTCCACCCATCGGAATCGTTAAACTTTGACCAATCGTTAGCTGGTTCGGATTTGAAATATTGTTAGAGTTGATAAGGTCATCTACGGTTACGCCAAAATCACGTGCAATTTTGAACAGCGTATCTCCTCGGTCCACCTGATACTGCGTCCTAGGCTGAACAAGGTCAGCTTGAGCGGCTTCTTCCACAGGAGCTGCATTTCTTGCCATACTATACGTAGGAGGTAATTCCCCCCCATCTTCACTTTCAGGGTACGAATAGGCGGGTTGCACCTGCCACAAACAAAGCAGCAACGGAAGCGTCAAAGTAACATAAAGAATTTTACGAAACATAGTATCTCCTCCTCTTAAAAAATAATAGAGTTATAGCTACTAGATTCGTCCAATTCTATGATTTATATACGTCTCGTATTAATTTTTTCATTTTGATAGACATGTGGACAATTACACAATCACCCTCGTAAGAGAAACATATAGTACTAGTATCAAAAAGGAAGGGCGACAAGAACCCTATGAAAACTTATAAACCGAGTAAAAACGGTCTATCGATTTACTACAGAAGAAATGGGTAAAGAAATAAGAAGGCATAAGGTAGTATACAAAACGAATCTCGGCTTAAACTAACAAACGTGAAATAAGAAAAGACTGCCGGTGTGGCAGTCTTTTCGCTTTTCAACATACTGTGGTTGCATTCAGAAATATTCCTTGACAGGAATATTCCATTCGGAGTATATTATGTTCATGAATAAGACTTTCAGTGCTCTTGCCGAGCCAAACCGCTTGCACATTGTCGAGCTTTTGCGCGACGGCCCCCTTACTGTCGGGGAAATAGCGGATCGGCTTGAGCTCCAGCAGCCACAAGTATCCAAGCATCTCCGTGTGCTTAGTGATGCAGAACTTGTCGAGGTACAACCGTCCGCGAATAAAAGAATCTATAAGCTGCAGTTTCAGTCGCTCAAGGAGCTGGATGGATGGCTAGACTCTTTCCGCCGCATGTGGGAAGAGAGATTCGATCGTTTGGACGATTATTTGCAGCAAATGTTAGAGAAGGAAAAGAAAAAACAATTTGATTTGGAGGACTAGACATGACTCAAGAAAAAGCAGGGAACAACTTCAATGCCACATTAGAAGGTGGCGAATTGGTTCTTACTCGCACATTCAATGCACCACGTGAACTCGTCTTCAAAACGTGGACTGAGGCTGAACATTTAGCTCGCTGGTGGGGACCAACAGGCTTCGAATTAAGCGTACACACCTTAGATCTACGCCCAGGTGGCAGCTTCCACTACAGTATGAAATCAGCTGAAGGCTTTGAAATGTGGGGTAAGTTTGTCTACCATGAAATTAATTCCCCTGAGAAACTCGTCTTCGTGAATTCTTTCTCCGATGCAGAAGCTAATATTATCCGAGCACCATTCAGCGAATTCTTTCCGCTTGAAATAATGAATAAGTTATCTTTTACTGAAAATGAAGGAAAAACTACACTGATCATGCGTGGAGGCCCTATCAATGCAACTGAGGAAGAACTTAAGTTCTTTGAGGGCATGCATGATTCCATGAAACAAGGCTTCGGCGGAACGTTCGATCAACTCGATGCCTACTTAGCCAAAGTCGTATAAGAGTTTTTGCCGGTTTAAAAGATGTTTTCTGCGCCATTCTAGCAGCACTTGCCGATCCGGGCATGCTGCTAGGGTGGCGTTTTTGCTTTTTTTTTGGGGGATGCGAGTTTACCCCAGGGGATTAGGCTTGGTTTCTGAGCCTGTAGCAAGTCAGCAGTACGGTGTCGCTGAAATATGTAGGCTGAGAAGGCGGTTTTCGAGCCTACGTCGTAATAAACGTACTCGCGACAGCCTTTTTAATCGAGCAAACTCAACAATCGGCACAGTCGATATAAATAGGACATGCCGCGAAGCTGTTCTTTGTTGATTTTGACTAAGTAGTATAAGGAATCAAGGGCAATCTTTTTGGCATGTTCCACATCATGAATATCCATCTCCGCTATAGCTTGCTTGAGATCAACAAGATCTACTGAATAAACGGCTAGCCGCAAAGCGCGAAGCAGCAAAATTTTACGCATTTGAGATCGGCTAAATAAGCGGTAGCCATTTTCCGGATCTCGTGATGAGGTAATGAGCCCCACCTTTTCCCAGTGTCGGATGGCTGAACTTGGGATGGAAGTCTCCGCTGAAACTTCTCCGATGGTCATCCACTCTTTCTTTGTGATTGAAACGAGGCTGGTGTCAGGTTCCTGAGTCTCTAGAACTTGAATATTCCTCTCTGCCAACGTTTTATCGCGATGGAGATCGGCCTGCTTGTCGTTGACCAACCAAAGGGCGGCATCTACTTCTTTTAGCTGAATTTTCCGAAGGACCTCAGATGTTACATCCATACCAAACCCCGGTGCCATGGCTTGAATACACTCGAAATAAGCTATATGTTCTTCGGTGTAAATCCGATAACCGCTGGATGAACGTTGCGTAGGAGGAACAAGCCCATTCGTTTCATAATTCCTTAAGGCACTTGTACTTAGCTTAAGTTTTCTAGCAATATCAATTGGCCGCAAGTTCATGTGTTCACCTCAGAATGATCTTTACGTTCACATTTTTGTAAAGATTAAAGCTTACTTATAAGGTTTTTTTAATGAAACTTCTACACTCAATGCCAATCCTTCGATTAGTTTACCATTAGCATGAATGTTGTAAAATTATTTTAACAAAAGAACATGGTTACAGGACAGGAAGGAGCTGAATCACTTGTTAAATGATGAGTTCGATCGGCAAGTCGAAAACCTAGTGGATAAAGGCTACCCTGACATTGCTGGGGTAACCAAAGAAGCATTTAAGCAGCATCTCGAACCGCTCAGAGATAGAATCAAGGAGCTCGAAAAGCTAAACAAAGAACCACGAGCAGGATATGTTCCATTTGTCATCGTTGTTAAGAGTGACTGGATAGATGGTGAAAAAGCGATGCAGCTTGTTAAGCGAAATAACAAAATGGGCTTTAGTGTCATTGACGCAGCTGATATCAAGCGCTTTATACCTATTGAGGGTATTGAACTTCCTAAAGGTATCGCCTATCTGGCGGTGGATATCGATACAGGTAAAGAAACGCTTAACATCACCCCAAATGAAGCGATCAAAACCATTACGAATGAAAATCGCACCCCCCTCACCCTCGAGGAAGGCATTGCTTTGATTACTCATTTCCCGGATATTTTACAGAAAAATAACGGCTTCTCTCTGCTCGGTTCTCGCTGCGGCGACCGCAGAGTGACCGCTTTATGGATTAGCGCCGGCAAGCCGAAACTAGGCTGGTGCTGGGCAGGCAACCCGCATACGTGGCTCGGTTCCGCCTCTTGCGGATCTCGATCAGGAAAATAACAAAATAAGCCTACTGCAGCTGCAGCAGGCTTATTCTTAGTTCTAAACAGTAGCTCTACGAAGCAATCCATAAGCTGCCGCTAAGTACAAGAGAACCAAAGGTACCATCCACCAGAATATATCCATATAATTGTGAATGATCCAATCTAGGAGACCGCCCCACAGTCCAAAGTGCGTGAAGATATAGGAACCTACCGTACCAATTAAAAGCAGGGATGTAAAAAAGATATACATCGAAGCGCCGCCGAAACGACGGTGTAAACTGGATATCGCGAAACCGAGGAAATACATATGAAGAAGAATAATCAGATAAATACCAAACGTACCTATCAGCGAAAGATCGTTTAGAAATTGGACTTTAAAAAGGTGTAATCGCACCCACCAGCCATTGGTCGCCTCTTCAATCACAGACAGGATCGCAAGTCCTAGGGCTGAAGTAACATTAACAATAATAGCTGTCACAGCCGTTCCAAAGAAATAATCCTTCCTACGAATACTCAGTCCCAAGGCAAATGGGAAAGTTTCTTTAATAGTGATCGTTCCTGCTACAAAGGTGTAGATGAAAATCGAAGCGATCGCCCCTGTATTTATAGATTCACCTACGTCCAGCGACAGCGCTATGAGCAAATTGATCAAAAAGTTTGCCCCAATAATGATCCACGGGATAGTCCACGATGCCATTTTATTCCTCAAGTGGAGTTTTACTACCTGGTTAACTTGATTCATTATTCCTCAGTCCCCTTTCCCGCGATTGATGGTGTGCGTGTCAGATGAACGATAAGCTGCTGCATAGATACCGGTGTGAATTCAAGTCCCAACCTCTCTGCTTCCTTCCGATCCCGGTCACTTAGAACACCTAGAATTGTGGCCGATGCAGCCGCACCAATCGCCGTGCGTTCAAGCAGCTCTTTGCCCCGCGTGAAGGAATCCACAGCTGTAGCTAGACCGGAAACCGTGCAAGCACGACCGCGAAGAGCATCCGCATCTTCATTCATAATCAATTTGCCGTTATCGATAACAAGTACGTGCTCGAGCAAGCGGCTAACTTCGTCGATGAGATGTGTAGAGAGGATGACGGTCCGTGGAAACTCGGCATAGTCTTCAAGCAAGCGATCATAGAATAGGATTCTTGCCACAGCATCCAGACCCAAGTAAGGTTCATCGAAAATGGTTAATGGCGCTCGACTAGCCAAACCGACCACAATACCGACGGAAGAAAGCATCCCTCTGGATAGCTTCTTTATTTTTCTTTTCAAAGGCAGACGGAAATCTTCAATCAAAGCGTGCGCATAAGCTTGATCCCAGTTCGGGAAAAGTGATCTCGCAACCTCAATTACATCTATGACACGGAAGCTATCTGGGTACTTCTGACTTTCTTTAATGAAGCAAATTTGATTGAGCACACGACTATTCTCGTAAGGTTCTTCCCCAAATACCTTCAACTCTCCGCTTGTAGCGAACTGCTGAGACGAGATCATATGCATGATCGTTGTTTTGCCTGCACCGTTTCTGCCTAGCAAACCATAGATTTTATTCGCTTCAATCGTGAAACTAACATGATCCACTGCCGTCACTTGCCCATAGGACTTGGTCAGTCCTTTCACTTCCACAATGTTGGTCATCACGCTTTCTCCCCTCTGCGCACCATTTCCGTCAATTGCTCTACGGTAATTCCGAGTTTCTCGGCTTCTTTCACCATCGTCACCACATATTGCTCATAAAATAGTTCTTTTCGCTTCTCCATCAGCTTCGTTCGCGCTCCCTCCGCTACAAACATGCCAATCCCTCGTTTCTTGTACAAAATCCCTTGGTCAACCAACAAATTAACACCTTTCGCTGCTGTCGCCGGATTAATTTGATAAAAGGATGCAAACTGATTCGTAGAAGGCACTTGCGATTCCTCCGGCATTCTTGCTTCTATAATGTCGTCTTCAATACGTTCTGCGATTTGCACAAAAATCGGGCGGCTATCGTCCATCATTAGTCCCATTTCTCTCACCACCACATTAGTTAGTTACTCATGTAATTAACCATACAACCAACTCACTTAAAAGTCAACACTTAAACCGACATTTGGGCTAGGCTGCAAAATAAATAAATTCCCTTGGAACTGGGAATACCACTAGGGTGTGTGTATGTGAATCTTTCGGTCACGGTTAGCTGAGTTGTACTTTGTACAACATTGAGTGAGCAAATCCGCGAGTTGTAGGCGAATGATGTAAAAAATACAACATTTCAGCCCAAACACATCCCCATAACGAGAAATAAAGCTATATTGTTGTACAAACTACAACAATCACAGCTTGGTGAGAAAAAATGGACAAAAATGTTGTACACCGTACAACTTCCCCTTATTACAAAGGCGGGAACTGACAGATTCGAAGGCTTCTACTCCTCTCACTCTCAAATAAAAACTAGAAAACCCATTGCCTGAAAGAAAATCACTGCTAAGTGAGCTTGAATGTTTCCATAATTTCAATCAGCCAAATCTATCGCTAAGCAAGCTAAATATGGACAATCGATAAGTCTAATTGGAAGGTGAATCCGAGATGAAATCATTAAAGCTGCGAATACTTATCCTTAGTTTTCTTCTATTATTGACCCCGTTGCGAGTCACAACCTTGGCTAGTGGCAAGGTTGAACAGCCGCTGGCTGCGCCTTTGTTTTCGTTCTCTGTGATGAGCGATGTTCACATCACTTCCTACGACCAAGTCGCTCAGCTGAGGCTGAGCCAAGCGCTGGCCGATCATCACGCACTGCGCCCAGACAGCAAGCTGCTTGTTTTGAACGGCGACCTCACGAATGGGAGTGAGGCCGACTATCGCAGCTTGCTGGCGCTGCTCGGCCGCCAGCACCATGCCCCTGTGCATGCGACCATGGGCAACCACGATTACTACGGCGTGTGGCGCACGACGGAGGGTGGGTTGGATACATCGAAGATGAATCCAACATGGTCGAGCAAGCAAGCGGTCGCGTTATTCGACCGCATGATGGGCTACGATAAGCCGTATCACGAGCTTATCGTGGAGGGCTACCGCTTCCTTTTCCTTAGCGGGGAAGCGTACAGGGACGTGAACGCATCCTACGGTGAGGATGCGTTCCTCTCGCCCGAGCAGCTCAGCTGGCTGCGCGAGCGGCTTACGGCCGCGGGCTCGGCGGACGCCGGCAAGCCCGTGTTCGTGTTCCTCCACCAGCCGCTGCCGCAGACGCTGGATGGCACGGATCGGGAGCTGGGCGTCGTCCAGCATGAGGAGCTGCGGGCGCTGCTCGATGCGCACCCGAACGTCATTCTGTTCAGTGGCCACACCCACTGGAACCTAGAAACGACCAGACAAGTGAAGCAGTTGAAGTTTCTCGCCGCTTCCAGTGCCTCCATCCGAGAGGTATGGAACGCGCAAAACGTGCCCGAGACACAGGCAATCAGCCAGAGTCTCGTCGTGGACGTCTACAAGGACCGCGTGGTGATCATGCGCCGAGAACACTTTAAAAAACGATGGATTGAGCCATCCATCGCCAAAGGATACGACGTGAAATAGGCATGTGCCGTCTCCGCAGCTGCCCTCCCCGCGTATGCTAGTAGCGGAGGTGCCTTCAACATGCGTGTCATAACGAACAAAGGAGCCTTGCAAGTGAAAGGCCGTTTTTATATCGTTCAGTTCGGGGATTCCCTCTACGCCGTTTCGCAGCGCTTCGGGGTGAATGTTGCCGATCTGCTCACATTTAATGATCAATTAAATGCCCAAACAATGTTTTACCCAGGAGAAATCCTCTATATTCCGGTTCTCGGACTCCAAACTGGAGGGCAAACCCAAGCCACTTCTGCCTCTATTAAGAAACAAACCAAAAAGACTGCCCGACAAGGCTAGAAACAGCCGAATGTCTGACAGTCTTTTTGGTTAACTTTTTTGGTTTAATTCTTTTCGTTTAATCCCTTTTGTATGAATTTCTTTCCCTAAAATTAATGAAATTGCTTGATAAGGCGCTTAGCCGTCCCATTCGGTGTCTCAATCACTTCGTACATATTGACGACCACGCCGGAATCAACCTGCTCATTTTTCAAACCGGTGACAACAACTTTTTGCTTGCCGCTGGTTAATTTTCCAGTACCCGTCAGCGTTGCTGTTTGAGTGCCAACTATGCGGCCAAGGGAATCGACCATATCGAATTCAATTTTGGAGAAATTCGAATCGATAATCACCTGATCTTCATGGGTAATGTCCAAATCCAGACTAAGCTGGTAGGAGTAAGTCCCGCTGTTATAAAGCCAGCTTATCGAGCTATCATTCACTTTGAGTGAGAAAGGATACAAGGCAAGCGTATCGCTTTCCGTCTCTTTCTGCAGCGCTACCCGATAGGTTCCGACAGACACATTACCCTCGGATACAGACTTATCGTCATAAACATTCAATGCGAATGTCTCATCATCGGATTGTGTTTTATTCGGAAGCAGGTAGGAATAGCTCACCACATAAGAACTTCCCGGTGTAATTTGAGTCGCAACAGCGCTTTGGCGAGAGCCCGTGTAGGTGTTGCCTTTGCTGTCGATCAACTCATTTTGAAGCTCGGGAAGGGCAATGGTGCTTGTTCCGTTGTTTGTGATTTTGTATTTGGCTACGGCTGTTTTGTAGCCTAGATCGTCGTTCTCGTGAGCATGCAGCTCGACTAGGGCGACGTCTAGATTTTTGTTAACTACAGAGCTATTGTTGAAAATCAGCTTGCTGCCAAGCTCATAGTCCACAGCTGTTGTAAAGCCGCTTTTCGCTTCACTTGCCCCCTTAAGCAGGAAGACGGCAACAGGCATTTGACCGGTCGCTGCAGCTCCACTGCCAGACGTCGAGCTAGTAGAGGTCCCCGCTCCTGAGCCTGTGGATGCTGTTCCAGAAGCCGCACCGCCACTTGATGTACTTGCTGTCGAGCCAGATGCTGAGTTGCTGCTCGCGCTAGCCGTCTGCCACAGCACCAATTGAGCCGCATTAGGATCAACACCCGTTGGCAGAGTAGCGTTGAAGTAATACGAAGCCGTCTCCTTTGGAGCCAGGTAGGCACTGCGAGCGGCGTTATCGGTCGATGTCACGGATGTGCCGGCGTCGCCGAACTGATAAGAAGCGGAGAAGGATGGCACGGAGGCGATCGCCTCGCCATCATTGCTGAGCGTGACAACGGTCTGCACATGAACACCGTCTGCTTGAATCGAATACGTCGACGTATTCGCCTTCACGGTGACCTGCTCGCCCTCCTGCTGCCCAGCATAAACTTGTTTGGTGCCAAGCGCTGATGTTTGAAGCGAAGCGTTCAGACTTAGCGTACCAAGCGAGACATCCTCGCTTTGATTCAAGTAATAATATTCCAGCGTGAGGCCACTGGTCGGCATTTGTCTGGAAACGAGTGTTTTGAGCGTCATCGTATCCGATTGATTCGGTAGAAACGTTGTATCGGAACCGCTAGCAACTGTAGAGGTATATTTCAGTCCGTTAGCATCCACGAGTCTGACTTGTAGACCGGAAGGCAGCTTAACGCTGCTCGATCCTAAGTTTTTCGCTGAAACTTGCGTGTACATGTACCATTTCCCATTCTCCGTTACGCGAACGCTTTGGCCCAATTGAAAAGCAACGGATGCGTCATTGGAGAGCGTACTGTCGAGTGCATGCAAATTAATAATTTGCTCAGGCACCTTTACCTGCCCCTCCTGCACAACCGAAGAAACAGGAAGATCACCTAGATGATTCATGAAATCGGCTTTGCCGAAATCCCAACGGAACACATCGACTTTTAGTTGATCGGCTGTTTCACCTGCTGGCAGGTTAGCGTAGAATCGGAAACTTTGGTCCTGACCAGGGAGGACACTCGCACTCTTTTTCTCGCTTAATTTCGCCGTGTAGCTGTGTCCTGCTTGATCCGTAACCCGTACCCCATATTGGTTAAAATCGATCGATTGGCTTACCCCGTTATGTAAAAGAACGGAAAACTGAAGTGAAGAGGACGAAAGCGCCGCTTGGTTTAATGTAAAATAGGAGGAATTCGAGATATAAACCGCTTCGGATGCCGCATGAGCAGCGGGAACCATCCACGATGCAGCTGCAAAGCTGCCCGTCAACAGCAGGGCAAGACCAGTCTGTTTGAGTGAAACTGATGATAATTTACGAATCATGTTTTCATACCTCCTGTGTACCTAATCAAAACGCAGTGCGTCGATAGGTTTTAATTTCGATGCTTTATTGGCTGGATATAATCCGAAAATAACACCAACCAAGGCCGAGAATAAGAATGCGTAAAGTCCTACATTTATGGACAAACTCGTTTGCTGACTGGGGTTAATATAAGGCCACGCTAGAGATAAGCCGATCCCCAGAATCAATCCAATCAACCCACCCATGCCGCTAATCAGCGTAGCTTCAACCAGGAACTGCAGCAAAATGTTTCTCCGCTTCGCGCCAATCGACTTTCGAATCCCAATTTCCCGGGTGCGCTCGCTCACGGTTACAAGCATGATGTTCATGATACCGATCCCGCCTACCAGGAGGGATATCGCCGCTACCGCGACTAGCTGATTGGTCAGTGTGCTGGATGCCGTCTGTCTGGCGCTAATTAATTCGGATGAATTCAAAATGTTATAACCCGTTGTACTTTTAAATTTATTAAATAAATACATTTCTAACGTTGTTTGTACCCGGGTCACCTGATCGCCAGAAGCTGCTTCGACGTAAGCCGTCCGAATATTGCCCAGTTTAAAATCCCTGCTCATGGTAGGGAGAGGCACAAAAACCGTGCTATCGAGCGACGTCCCGTTTGTATTGAAGCCTTTCGTTTTGAGCACACCGATAATCGTGTACATAAATCCGTTCACATTAATTTCTTCATCAATCGGATCATCCGTGCCGAAAAACTGCTTGGCCACATCACTGCCTATGACCGCAACATGATTGCGGAAGTCCAGATCGGCTTGTGCTAAGAAGCGGCCGCTGGCGACTGTCCCCTTTTGCAAACTTAGATATCGATCATTAGTCCCGATGACATTGTAGGTCTCTGTTGTCCGGTCGTATTTGATACTGGTACTATTTCTAGTCATCGTTGGGGCAATTGCACTGATTCCCGATGTATTTTCAAGCTGCATAACCTCATCATAATTCAGCTGCGTGGCGCGTCCGTTACCCATCAGATTAACCGTCAGCAGGTTCGTTCCCAGCCCTTCGTACTGCTTTTCAATCGCCTTGGATGTGCCTTGACCTATCGAAACTAGCGTAATGACTGAACTAACGCCAATGATAACGCCAAGCATGGTCAGCACCGTACGAAGCGGATTCGAACGCACCGTGGCCAGCGCCATTTGGAAAAGCTCCCAGATTCTCATGAAAGTGCCCCCTCTAGCTTACGTGCAGGTGTTGGCGGCATTTCGTTTCTCTGATCGCTAATGATTTCTCCGTCACGTAGTGTCACGACGCGTTTCGCATTGTCTGCAATGTGAGGATCATGCGTGATCAAAACAATCGTGTTGCCTTGCTGATTCAGCTCCTTAATCAATTCTAGCACCTCAATGCCCGTCTTCGAATCCAGTGCGCCTGTCGGCTCATCTGCTAGAATTAATGACGGTGATATGGCTAAAGCTCTGGCAATGGCTACCCGCTGCTGCTGCCCGCCAGACAGTTCACTGGGCTTGTGATGTCCTCGCTCACCCATCCCCAGTTTCTCCAGCATCCGCTGCGCTTGTTCCCTCCGCTGTTTGGCTGGAATGCCTGCATAAATCATCGGCAGCTCTACGTTCTCCGTCGCAGTAAGTCTGGGCAGCAGGTTGAATTGTTGAAAAATAAAGCCGATTTTCCGGTTGCGCAGATCAGCAAGTCCATTGTCTGACATCTTCTCGGTCGCTACACCGTCTAACATGTAAGAGCCAGAGGTAGGACTATCCAGCAGCCCAATTGTATTCATTAATGTTGACTTTCCCGATCCGCTGGGACCAATGATGGCAACAAAATCTCCTTCCGCAATATGCAGGGTAATGCCGCGCAAAATTTGCAATTCTTCTGCACCCCGAGCATAACTCTTCGTTACCTCGTTTAGTTCAATGATATTCATCGAATCGCTCCTCTCCGTAGGGGCTGGCTCACGGCTAGCGGCCCGTGCCTCCACCATTTTGCGTTCCGCCACCGCCTGTGCCGCCAGTTCCACCAGGGAAATTGCCTCCTGCGCCACCCGGAAAACCACCTACACCCCCAGGGAAACCTTGCTGTTGTTGATTTGTCGTTGTCGCTCTGCGCACCGGCATCACGACCTCGTCGCCTGCGTTCAAACCACTTAACACCTCAACCTGCGTCTTGCTGCGAATACCCACCTTGATTTCGTGCTGCTCTTCGACGGTTCCGTCCGCTTTCTTCAGCGAAACGGTAGACTTTCCTCTGGTTGTTGTCACCACTTGGATCGGAAGCACGAGAATATCTTTCTTATCTTGTATAAAAATCTCAGCCGTCGCCGTCATCGCATATTTCAAATCATTCTGATCGGTATTCGGAATCGCGACAACAGCATCATACGTTGTAACCCCATTCGTCGTTGTTCCTACATTGGAAACGGAAGTCACTTCACCCTGGAACGTCTTGCCGGAGATTGCATCAACCTTCACGGTCACCTTCTGTCCTACCTTGACACTTGTTAAATCAAGCTCATCTACGGCAATAGCCAACTGCATCGTACTGAGGCTCGCTACTGCTCCCAACGTTGTGTTGGCATTAATCTGCGCACCTGCCGGATAATTGCGAAGGACATTATTTTTACTATTGGCAAAATCAGCCGAGAACACGCCATCGAACGGCGCTTTGATCGTCAATTGATTAACTTTCTGCTCCGCATCGTTCACACGGATTTTTTGACTTTCAATGGCTGATTGCTTGCTAATGATATTGTTTTGAAGATCGTCATTGAACAAGGTAGCAATCAAATCGCCCTGTTTCACCGCTTCGCCATCTTTAAATTTCATGCTTTTAATCGTACCGCTTGCCTCGGCGAAAATTGGAGATGTGCGTACATACTCAAGCGCCACCTGCTCGGAGGAGTCGATTTTACCATCGCCGCTGCCGATGCTGCCCTTTACCTTAAGGCCCGCCGAAAGCGTTCCATCATTGGTAACCAGAACCTCCACCGTAACCACTTTGTTGCCGTTAGCATCTGCTTTAATTTCACGACCTATCGTATCCACGGCTCCGACTTTGGAAAGTAAATAACCATCGACACTAAGCTCTACAGGGTCACCTTTTTTCAGCTGCACAACTTCTTGCAGGGAGAATGGCAGCTTTACTTTAAACTGGGATGTATCTGAAATCGTGCCGATCTTCGTTGTTTTATTGACTTGACTGCCTACATCAAGATTGGCTGCTAATGTAATCTTGCCAGACATTAAAGCTGTAACACTCATATGATTTTGTTGTTCCTGTAGCTCCGCAAGCTCCTTCTCAAGCTGCTGCAAGCTGACCTGCGCTTCCTTGAGAGTCGTTTCCGTTGAAGGCACTGACAGCTCGACAAGCACATCGCCTTTCTTGACTGCCTGATTTTGCGTTAAATTCATCGTTTTGATGATACCTTCAATCGGAATCACAATATTTTGCTTGTCCTTAGCATCCAGCTGAGAAGTTCCTGATACCGTTGAGGATATCGCCCCTTTGGTCACTTTCATCGTTGTTTGCTGTGTTGCTGCAGACGCTGGTTGCGCCTTGTTATGTACGTAATAGTATGTTCCGACTCCGCATAGAATGGCAGCTAGGGCCACAATGATCCATCTCTTCTTCCGACCTAATTTCATCCTTTATGCCCCTCTCCCAGTTACCCAGACTATACACCGCCCAGGCCATAACAATCCCTACTGGACTTAGTGTAATTGGGATGGCTGAAACCTGTCTGAGCGTAGGCTGAATATAAGTTGAACACAGGCTGAGCGTTTGCTGAAAAAGATTAGACCGCCCGTGTGGTTAACTCGGTGATTGACGGCTGGGCGGTATGAGCTCAAATTGTATCTAGCCGCCAACTTATTCATCGTTTAAGGATGTTTTACATCGTTAAAGAAAATTTATTCCGCCTCTCGCACACTGTAGCGATGAAAATCATCATTACAGCGCGGAATTCGGACAGCACGGCCAGTTTCCCCATCATTTAAGCATGTTTTACATCGTTAACGAGTCATTCTCCCTCCACCCGCACACTGTAGCGATGAAAATCATCACTACAGCGCGGGGATCGGACAGCACGGCCAGTTTCCCCATCATTTAAGAATGTTTTACATCGTTAACGAGTCAATCTTCTTCCACCAGCACACTGTAGCGATGAAAATCATCACTACAGCGCGGGGATCAGACTACTCGGCCAATTTCCCCATCATTTAAGAATGTTTTACATCGTTAACGAGTCAATCTTCTTCTGCCCGCACACTGTAGAGATGAAAATCATCACTATAGCGCGGAAATCGGACTCATCGGCTATTTCACTGAGACGACAAAAAAAGCCGCCCGCATAGCGAGCAGCTTCCTTCAATTCATTTTTAGCTCGTTGCAGCCGGAGTTGCTGTTGGTGTTGTTGTATTCGCAGACGGCGTGCCTACTGGGCGCTTACGATCAGTTCCTTTTTGCTCAACATGCTTCTTAATGGAATCCGTCATTCCGTCTTTGATTTTGCTAACGAGATCATCTTCACTGATGCCTTTAGCTGTAGCAACATCCAAGATCGATTTGCCCGCTTCTAGTTCCGTTCTCAGCTCATCTTGCGTGATGCCCAGAATTTGCGTCAGCACTTCAGCGTTCCCAAATTGCCCACCGCCAGGGCCGCCATGACCGCCGCCTCTACCTTCCCGACCACCTTCAGGACGCGTGCTTTGCACTTGCTTTGTCAATCGGTCGGATAAGCCAGTCAATATTTGGTCTGCTTGCGCTTGTGTAATCTTCCCAGCTGTAACTTCAGCGTTGATGGAAGTAGTTTCTGCCGCAACTAGCTTAGCTACATAGTCTGCTTCCGTTAAACCTTTTTCCACTGCAAAAGCCGATAATGTTTTGCCAGCTTTCAAAGCATCCTGCACAACACTTTGCTCCACGCTCAGAATTGTTGCTGTTTGCTCTACAAGGTTGCTGCCGTGACCTTTACCCATGCCACCGCGACCGCCATCTCCGCCTTTGAACCCGTTCGCTTCAATGCGCTTCGTCAATTGATCAGTTAGACCTTTGAGAACCGTATCTGCTTGCGCTTGTGTCATTTTGCCCGCTGTTACATCAGCTGTAATCGAAGCGGTTTCTGCTGCGACTAGCTTTTGCAAAAAGTCTGCTTTCGCCAGTCCTTTTTCCTCTGCAAATGCAGCTAATGTTTTGTCCGCTTTCAATGCGTCTTGTACGACGCTTTCCTCAACGCCTAGGATTGTTGCTGTTTCTTTGACCACGTTCGCACCCTTGAAGCCACCACGATCTCCGAAATCTCCACGACCTTTGCCTCCAGGTCCTGCATTTTGAGTTGATGTGCTCGTTGACGTGCCTGTCACCGTATCTGCATATGCTTGATTATGTAAGGCTCCAACAAAACCAACTCCGAGTACAAAAGAAGCTACCAATGAACCTGTAAGAATTTTTCTGCCGATGTTTTTCATAATTTGTTTCCACCTTTTTCTTTATTTTTTTGTTTCTTCCTTACAAAACCAAGTATAGACGCCTAAGCTGAATCTCATCTTAATTTGAACTGAATGTTAGTTGAGAGGTTTCTGAAGGTTTGCTGAAAGCGAGAATAGAACTTTATATACCCAAATGAAAAAACCTCCGCTCGGATAGGGAGGTTCAATCACTTTTGTTTCCAGTGAAAATCTTCACGCTTATGTTTAATTCCATCTATCCAGACAACTGATTCTTCCTCTTTAACTTCGAATACCAAAATGACTTGGAATAGTCCCAATCTTGCCCAATAGCCTTTTAATATACCAGACGGTATCTGTTTAGCAGTTAAAGAGGGTGTAAAAGTAAGCCGTGTGAACGAGTCTAAGTAAATTTTTTCTTTCACATCGGGAGGGTAAGCTCGTATTCCAGCTAGTTCATTCAGAGCAGTTTGTGACCAGTTTACTTTATAAACTTTATCCACGCTCTAACTCCTCTACCTTCATACGAAGATAATCGAGACCTGTCTGCTGGTTATATATTCGTCCATTTTCACGATCTTCTCGACTCTTTTGAACCTGTCGAATAAGATCCTCATCCTTACTAAGCACATCGACGTTCAACTGTTCAGCAACTTCACGTTCTCGCTTCATATTGAGATAACCAATAAAATCGAGAACTTCTACGGCGTCCTGTTCGGGTATAAAATCGATCATTCGCTTCAATTCTTCACGGTTCACACTCATGGAAATTGGCCACCTTTCCGATCAGTTAGTATGCTTTAAGTATACCATAGAGCTGTTGAATATAGTCAACGAGCAGGACCAAATACCATTTTCTTCTCACTTCCTCCGTCTTAAAACCAAGCTTTCAGCCATTCCTTTATTTATAAAAAATACAAAAAAGCCCTACCCCGACATCACGTCGAGATAAGGCCCTCTCATTCTATGGAAGCAGCAGCACTTTAAATGTACTACCTTCACCTACTGTGCTATAAACCTCAATCGTTCCGCCATGCAGCTCCACAATGGATCGAGTGATGGACAATCCTAACCCTGCACCGCCGCTCCTTCGTGCCCTAGAGGAATCGATTCGATAGAACCGATCAAACAAATGAGGGAGATGCTCAGGTGCAATACCTGGCCCATTGTCATGAACAGCAATTTCCACACCTGCGTCGGTCTTTGCTAACGAAAGCCCTAGTTCACCGTTCAACGGGTGCGTATGCTGAACTGCGTTGTGAAACAAGTTGAGAATGACCTGCTTGATTTTATCGGGATCATATAGACAACGGATCTGGGGCTCCAGCGTAAAAGTAACTTTTCTGCCTCCTGCCAGTAGACGAAGTTGGGGCTCCATCTCATGCAGCATCTCATCGAGCAGACCTTCCGACTTCTGAAAAGATGGCGTGCGATCCAACCGAGCAAGCAGCAGCAGGTCTTCAACTAGCTTATTAATACGCACGGATTCGCCGTGCATGCTCTTCAGCGCTTTCAGCAGTTGCTCCGGTTGTTGATACGCTCCGCGAAGCAGCACTTCCAGAAAGCCATGAATGGAGGTCAGCGGTGTACGAAGCTCGTGCGAGGCATCCGCAGCGAAGCGGCGCATTTGCTCTTTTGCCTCTTTTTCCGCCTCAAAAGAAAACTCCAATCGCTCTAGCATACTATTGAAAGAAGTCGATAACCGGTCAATCTCCACCTGCCCCTGATGCGCAGGGAACCGCTCACCCAGATTACCTGAATCGATTTGTTTTACCGTATCCACCATATTAGAAAGTGGTACCAACGTCCGCCTTAATACGGGCAGAAATCCAAGTAGCCCTACAACCAATGCAGTCATGGACAATAGTAAAAAGGTGAACAACTGACGGAGCAGCAAATCCTTAATCGGTCCTGTACTTGTATTCGCTTGAATAAGTCCTTGTACGCCTTGGGATCTCTCTCGAACTTGATGAAAGACAATCAACTGTTCATTGCCATCCTTATCCTTCATGATTCGGTAGCCCGGCTTCTCTTTCGATTTCAATAATTCCTGATATTCCTCCTTCGTAAGCTGCAACGGGGGGGAACCATTTTCTGAAGACAACTGCTTGTAAGTCCCTTCACTATCGATCAAAGCAAGGGATAAATCAGGAACGAAAATTCGTGGAAACTCTCCACCCGTATTGTCCGAACGGTTACTACCGCTAGATTCTCGTCTGGGCATAAAAGGATTCTGGCCTCGATCCGGAAAGTCCCCTGCTCGCTGCCACGTATTGGGAGGTAACGTCGCAAGCTGGTTGCGAATCGTTTCCGCCTTGTTCTTATACAGAAATTGCTGCATGAAAATATATTGGAATACACCAATCAGCAGCAATAACACAGACATCACCAATAAAGACCGCGATAGTAACTGGAATTTTAGCGAACCGGTAACAAAATGCTCGGCAAACCGGCCCCGCCTTTTCATGTTAAATCCATCCTATAGCCTGCGCCGCGAATCGTGCGGATCAGCTTATGTTCTTTATCGCCTAGCTTATCGCGCAAGGAGCGAATGTACACCTCGACGATGTTCTCTTCGCCTCCAAAATCATAGCCCCACACCTTATCGAGAATCATCGATTTACTTAAAACAAGTCCGTGGTTTATCGACATAAATTTGAGCAGTTCGTATTCCGTTGGGGATAGCTCCAAAACCTTATCATATAAGCTAATTTCTTTACGTCGATCATCCATGCGAAGCGGTCCAATGATCACTTCACCGAACAAATTCGGGAAATGGTTGCGAATTCGTGCATAGATACGGGCAAGCAGCTCCTCAAAGCTGAACGGCTTAATCATATAATCATCGGCCCCAAGCGTAAGTCCCTTGACCCGGTCATCGACTTCATCCTTAGCCGTCAGCATGATAACTGCGACATTTTCTGTCTTCTTAATCATTCGACAAACTTCGAATCCGTCCATCCCCGGCATCATCACATCCAGAATAGCGATATGCGGCTGAAACTTATTGCATGCTGTGATCGCACTAATCCCGTCCTGTGCCGTCATCACTTCAAACCCTTCATTCGTCAAACCTAACTCCAGAAATTCTAGAATATGAGGCTCGTCATCGACAAGCAGAATTTTGATACCTTTTAATTGGCGCATAGTTTAAGTCCCCCCGAAGTTCATTGTACACGTTTTCTACAGTCAGTATCCCATATCCTCCCTAAAAGCAATCTGAGTGGTTGCTGAAAGGTTGCTGAATGTTCAACTTCCAAACAAATAAGCCGGACCCTGTGCGCGGACCCGACTTCTTATCCCTGCCTATTCAGTCACACGACTCGCTTTCGAAGCTTCTCCTTCCCCAATTCTTTCTGCAAAAGGATATCCAGATACGCCAGCAGTTGCGGGCGAAGCTCCTCTCTTTGAAGCCCCAGCTCCACAATCGCCTTCATATATCCGAATTTATCTCCGATATCGTAGCGATCTCCCTTGAGTTCAAGCGCCATCAGTCCTTCCTGCAGACACATCTTGCGCAGAGCGTCCGTCAGCTGATACTCGTTCCCCGCTCCTCGCTCAATCGTTTGCAGACTTCGAATATGGATGGTTTCAAAATGTACCTACCCATAATCGCCATATTTGATGGAGCGTTATTCGGAGAAGGCTTTTCGACCAAGTCGCTAACGTGGTACGTACGATTATGCTGCGCGACTGCCGCGATAATTCCGTATTTGCTCACGTCAGCTTGCGGAACTTGCTGTACACCGACAACCTGCTTGTTCGTTGCTTCAAAAACCTGCATCATCTCCAGTAAAGCGGAAGTCTCGGAATTCATGATGTCATCCCCAAGCAGTACAGCAAAAGGTTCGTCCCCGATAAAAGGCTCGGCACAAAGAATGGCATGACCCAGCCCAAGCGGCTCCTTTTGGCGAATATAATGGATATTAGCCATGTTCGAAATGCTTTGAATTTCGCTCAGCAGCTCCAGCTTCTCTTTCTCAAAAAGCGTCTGCTCCAGCTCGACTGACTTATCAAAATGGTCCTCAATGGACTTTTTATTGCGACCTGTAACGATCAAAATGCTTTCAATTCCAGCCTGTACAGCCTCTTCGACAATGTATTGGATGGCCGGCTTATCAACAATGGGCAGCATTTCTTTGGGCTGTGCTTTTGTCGCTGGTAGTATGCGGGTACCCAATCCCGCTGCTGGTATGACGGCTTTTTTAATTTTCATCTTATACCACTCCTTTATACGATTCTCTTGATTCTTCTTTCTTTTTTCTTCATGCCGTGACAATCGCGAACAATATATAAAGGGCGGCTTTTGGATTCATCGTAAATGCGTCCAGTGTATTCACCGACTAGGCCAAGAATGATCAAGATAAAGCCGCTAAAGAAGAGTTGCATAATGGCAATTCCATTCCAGCCTGCCACAGCGCTTTCTGTGAATAGTTTGAGATAAATGATGACCACTAAGTAAGCCAGGCCCGAAATAGAAAGCATACCTCCGAGATAAGTAGCCAACTTCAATGGTTTGATCGAAAATGAAGTGATTCCGTCCATCGACAGCTTGAGCATTTTCTTTAGTGGATACTTGGTTTCCCCAGCGGCGCGCTCATCTCGCACATATTCGACGGCTGTTTGGCGGAAGCCGACCCAAGAAACAAGGCCGCGGACGAAGCGGTTTTTCTCCGTTAACCGGCTCATTTCGTCGCAAACCTTGCGGTCCATGAGACGGAAATCGCCTGTATCCACAGGGATGACAATATCCGTAGACGCCTGTAAGATGCGGTAGAACAAATGCGCTGTCTGTTTCTTGAAGAAGGTCTCACCCTTGCGCTGCGTACGTTTGGCGTAGACAACGTCATAGCCTTCTTTCCACTTCGCAATCATCTCCAGGATAAGCTCGGGCGGATCTTGGAGATCGGCGTCAATGACGATGACCGCATCTCCGCTTGCATAATCCATGCCCGCTGTAATCGCGATTTGATGACCGAAGTTGCGAGAGAAATTAATGAGTTTAACACGTTCGTCTTTTGCACTGAAGCCTTGGATGATCGCGGCTGAATTGTCGCGACTTCCATCGTTGACAAACAGCAGCTCATATGAAGAGTCGGTTCGATTCATCACTTGCTTCAACCGCTGGTATGTTTCTTGAATAACAGCTTCCTCATTGAACACAGGAATGACAACGGAATAGCGTACATACTCAGTCATAGTGTTTCCTCCTTCATTTTTGCTTGGAATTATAGGGAATCAACATTGATTTCGTAGAGCGTTCCGGAGCCATTCATGCCACCACCCATAGGTCCGCCTTGTCCGTCTCGACCAACTTGACCATCTCGACCTTCACTCATGCCACTATCAATTTCCTGATTTTGGGCTTGCCCATCTTGCGTTGAAACTTGGTCTTGCTCACCTTGCTGCGTTTGTGTAGTTGACTGGTACTCACTCTTCGGAACTTCGGTACTGTGCGCTTTGATCCAAGTCGTTAATTCCGAACTAGTACCGCCGCCGCCAAAACCGCCAGAAGAGAGCAGGAAATATTTAATTTCTTTGTTCTGAACCATTTCTTTCAGCTTATCTACCGTGAGAATCGGGTCAGAGCCTGAGAATCCGCCCATCGCCATCACCGCTTTGCCAGTTTGTATAATATAAGAAGAAGCTTCCGTCGCTCTAGAGACAGCGAACAAGTATGTTTCCCCTGTGTTGTTCTTGGTCACGTAATCTAACAATTGCGTGTTCACGTTGCTCGATCCCCCCATGCGGGAACCACCTATTCCTGAGCCTTGCTTCAAGCTCGGTCCAGCTTCAGGAAGCATGCTGTTTCCACCATAAAGGAGCGGTGTCGCAGCCCAATACAGAGGCGCTGCAAGCAAGACCAACAACCCGAGAATAGCTGTCGAATGAGCGAGTTTCTCTTTCTTAGAAGCGAGCACAAGGATCAGGGCTGCAACGGCTCCGGCCGCGCCTACACCGATTGCCCGTCCTGCGCCAATTTGACCATTATAAGGCGTGATAATGTACAGCTCGAAAGCTGTCGTCACCGCGATTGCTGCGGGTAACAGCCATATTTTCCAATAAGCTTTATCACGGTAAAGGTTCCAAAGCTCAGTCCAACCAGCTCCCACTAAAGCCGAGATCGGTGCGGCCAACATGATCAAATAGTACTGATGGAAAAAGCCTGCAACACTGAAGAACGCCGCTGCTGGGAGCAGCCATGCTAACCAGAATAAAGTTTCAAACTGTTTGACAGTCATCGGTTTTTTTCTGCGAATACCTATTAACAGAGCGAGAACGCCAAAAGCTGCGAAAGGAATGAGCCAGCTAATTTGACCGGAAAGTGCCGATTGAAACAATCGCAGAGGCCCTGCTGTTCCGGTATTGAATGCACCACCGCCACCGTTTCTATCACCTGGGGCTCCGCCGGGTCCACCGCCATCCGGGAATCCTCCGGGACCGCCCTGACCGTCCTGCATCGCGCTGGAACCATCCGTTCTGCTGCCGTTTTGGGTTAAACCATCGCCGCTTGCAGCATTCGTACCATCTTGGGTGCCGCCATCTCCTTGCGGCATTTGGCCACCGTCCGGTCTGGCGCCACCTCCGCCCCCACCTGGTCCTTGATTACCCGTCAAACGGGAAACACCGTTATAGCCAAAGGCAAGCTCCAGCACAGAATTCGTCTGACTGCTTCCCATATAAGGACGTTTGTCCGCCGGGATCGAATCTACGATGACTGCCCATGATAAAGATAGGGCGATAAGTGCAGCCGAAGCGCCTGTAAGTACCTTCAGCTTGCTTTTCCAGTTCACTTTACTTGCGAATAAGTAGAACAAATAGAAAGCCGGAATGACCATGTAGGCTTGAAGCATTTTCATATTAAAAGCCACACCGATCATAGCAAACGCGCCTACAACCCAACCCCACTTGTTGCCGCGAATACCGCGAAACAGCATCCATGTTGCTAGCACGAGCGTGAAAACCAGCATACTATCGACATTATTCGTACGGCTAACCGCCGCGGCGATCGGGGTACAAGCAAAGGCGAGACTGGCCAATCGGGCTGACATTTTGCCAAACGTAGGTTTAATAAGGAAGTACATCAATAGCACCGAACCAACCCCCGCCAACGCTTGAGGCAAAATCACACTCCAACCATGCACCCCGAATACATACGCACTTATCGTCTGAATCCAAAACGTAACCGGCGGCTTATCCACCGTCACATATCCGGCCGGATCGAAGGAAGCAAAGAAAAAGTTATGAAAGCTTTGCAGCATACTCGTTACAGCCGCGGTGTAATACCCATTCACGGTCTGGTCCTGCCAAATGTTAAACATGTTAAGAAAAGCCGCTAATAATGCTATCGCCACGAGAATATAATCGATTTTTCTGCTTTTTGATGTAGTCATCTTTTATTGCACTCCTCTTTACAACTTCGTCGATGGGATCGTCTTCCGTGTCCCTCGTTTACAGGTACAACTTTACCCACCCATGCTGAATTCCAGCTGAATGCGCACTGAGCGTTTCTTGAAAGCATTCTGAGACATTGCTGAATAAGCCAGATCGCAGCTTTCTAGTTCAGCGCCTAGCTTGATTTTTCAGTAATTTTTCAGCTAATTATCAATAGAATCTCAGTTAACGCTTCTATAATAGGTTCATAACCTTCAGGACACGAAAGAAATGAGGATAACCTTATGGAGCGTATCACACAGTACTTGCATCCGTTTCATTTACAAACTATGGAGTCTAATATCGAGATGCTGCTCCACTGTGAAGAGAAAGAAAGTACTCTCATTAAGAAGCTGGCTATCGATTGGTTTCGAAGTGTGGAAAAGCGTTTCAGCCCTTTTCTCGCCGACAGTGAAATCAGTCTTCTGAATACATTAGCCGGTGAAAATTGTATGGTTTCTACTACGATGTTAGAGGTGCTTTTTCTTGCTGAGGCTTATCAAAAAAAAACCGCGGGGAACTATAACCCTCTCCTACAAAAAGGGACGTCAATGGGCCCTGGAAAAGCTTCTGCCTCATTAGAGTGGGAAATAGATCCGGCTATGAAATCAATTAAGCTTCCCAGTCATTCAAACATCGATTTAAGAGGGATAGAAAAAAGCTGGTCCATTAAACGGCTAGCTGAATATATGCAGAAGAGCATGTCGCTCGATCAAGGCCTCATCTTAGCTGGAGGGGATATCACAGTATGGGGACGCGGCTCTACGAATCTTGACCCTTGGGTCATTGGCATCCAAAACCCTTGGAATGCGAACGCCAAACTAGGCGCCATCGCCATGCCGGAGGGCTCCCTGTCCACTTACAGTCCATTTGAGGATAAAATGTCCACCCCCGGCAGCGATGTCGTCCAGTGCACCGTTGCTGGCCAAGATATGGTTGAGTGCCAAGTGTGGGCAAGAATACTGTGTAAACTCGGCGTCGAGGAAGGGTTTGCCTTGCTTGCCAAGCGCACCTCCGTTTGCGAAGCTATTGTGCTCTCCACGAACCAGGAGCTGCACTACTTTGGTAAAGAAGCATCTCTGAATAGAAGATGGCTGGACATGCACATTGACCATTATCACTTTCAGGACATGGTGTCCTGAGGTATTACGATTAAACACAAGTCATAGCCATTACTTTTTTCGATTTCGCCCTTTGTCCACATTTAGTTACACTTTACCCACAGAACCCTTACAATTTATTCACAAAATAATCTGTTTTATCAACATGTTATCCACAACCTGTGTGCATCTTTACTGTATTTCCTGTTAAAACTCATATAATCCGAGATCTGACTGTCCTCCTACTTTGAACTAGACACGCCTTGCATGCTATGATGGTGTCAAAATATGCGATGTAGGGGCTTTATTCGGATGACATATGATGTAATTGTAATTGGCGGCGGTTCCGCTGGGCTCATGGCCAGCATTGCCGCGAGTATGGATGGCGCGAAGGTGCTTTTGGTGGATAAAGGGGACAAGCTGGGGCGTAAGCTCGGGATATCCGGCGGCGGCAGATGCAACGTAACGAACAACAAAGATATGGATGAATTGATCAAGCATATTCCAGGCAACGGGCGCTTCCTATATAGTGCTTTAACTCATTTCAGCAACAAGGATATCATTGATTTCTTTGAAAATCTCGGCATCCGCCTGAAGGAAGAAGACAACGGTCGAATGTTTCCCATCAGCGACAAGGCCAAAACCGTCGTAGACGCGTTGATCGGCCAAGTTCGCAGGCAAGGTGTTGAGATCCGGACGAATAGTCCGGTCAAACAGGTCTTATACAAGGACGGCAGCGTCCAAGGCGTTCGTCTGCATTCCGGCGAAACGATGAACAGCAAAGCTGTCATCATTGCTTCCGGCGGATGCTCTGTCCCGCATACCGGCTCGACAGGAGACGGTTATGCTTGGGCCGAAGCTGGTGGGCACACCATCACGCAGTTGTTCCCGACCGAGGTGCCTTTAACCTCGAAGGAAGCTTTTATCCGCAGCCGTGAGCTGCAAGGACTTTCCTTGCGGGACGTGACACTCAGCGTGTGGAACGCCAAAGGGAAGTCGATCATTTCACATCGCGGCGATATGTTCAGATGAATCACCCACATGCATAAGTGCATAGATTGAAATCCCCAGTAAAATAAACTCCTTTCAGGGATATTTTATTTTTATTTTACATTCACCCTTCTTTGCATAAGAAAAGAGAGATTTTGAAGGTGTAAGTAATGTTAAATAAAGCACTAAAACGTTCTTTTTCAACATCTTCTACTTTCATATAATTCTCTTCGCCTACGCGTTAAGGGCTTCATTTAGGAGCTATCTCCGATAGAGTTAGCAATGACTATTTCATTTCGGTATTGCCTAAAAAAAAAATTCCCCAGTTAAGAGTTGCAAGAGCATCAATGAACGTGAGCCAAATAGCATTACTAGTTAGAACGAAAGATAGGAAAAGCCAACTAATAAGCATTAAGCCGATCTTTAATATAGGAAATAGTTACTTTCTTAAAATACCTTTAGCTTGCTGATATAGAAAAATTCCCAGTCCTCATGCGGACTGGGTTTTGTGTTGTCTAGAAATTGTAGACGGATTGTAGACATTAGAATATTTTGATCTTCTCTAATGGTATTTTGAATGTGGTATCAAACACACACACATCGAATTAGGGAGATAACGTTTATAACGGCAATATCGTGGTCGTAAAAATACATTCACCTTACTTGAATACATAAGTTACTTGTCTAGGAATGGTAAGTTTTAACTCCCTCATTGCTGGCGAAACTATTATCATCACCGAGATAGTAGTTGAATACCTTTTATTATGGAGGGATAAACGATGAGGGAGTTTAAACTTAGGGCAGTAGATGAGTTTGATAAAAAGCTTTATCCTGTGTCTTCGATCGATTTCAAAAACAAAAAAGTATCAGTCCTTTTCAGAGGATCATTAGAAAACACTTATGATTTTGAGGACCTCCAGATGGTCCAATCAACAGAATTATTTGATATCAATAGGAACGAAGTGTATGAGGCTGATATATTGTCTAATGGCGTAAAGACATTTAGTGTAAGTTATGACACAAAGAAAGGTCGATACTTTGGGATTAATATAAATAATTATGAGCGGGTACCATTAGATGTGCTTCTGAAGCAACAATATTTAGTAATTGGAAATCAATATTTATAAAGGGGGAGGTCACTTTATGAGGCCCCCTTTTACACCTACATTAAAACAATGAATATTTTGATTGTCTGTTTGAAAAAGCGGGTTTTGTTCCTTCAAGGATGTCAACAATAGACCTGTTAATTTCAATATTTTCAATCGAACCTGATTTATAACTTATACGATTGTTATTAATTTTATCAATTTTCGCATGAATTATTTGTTCAGCGTCGCATACAACCGCTAAGTTAGGATTGTGAGTGACCATTATTATTTGCCTTCTCTTCTTTGCTTCTTTTATGCAAGGCACTAGCATTTTAAAGACCGACTGGTTATCTAGATTTTCTTCTGGCTGATCAATTACCAACGGTATATCATCATTATCAACTAACAAGTAAAAAATTAATAATAAGGCTCCTTTTTCACCTGGAGATAACTTAGATATTTCTTTCTCTCCGAGCTTTAAGCTATATAAGGGCTTTAAATATTCTAATGAAAATAAGTATTGATAGAAGTTTATAGGCGTAGCATTTTTCTTGAGCTGCGCTTCAATATTTGTCAAATCAGGTTGACTAGAATCATTGGTTAAACTTACTAATATCTTTTCGATAAAGGCCACCACAGAGTCGGTCTTATTAAAATCCGTCTCCTCAATAATAGATTTTAATAATTTCCGCCCTTCTTCTGAGCCATAGAATTTTCCTCTTACACCTTGATTTATCTTCTCTAAAATTCCTTCTAGTACTGAGCTAGCATCAATCGAGACTTCAAACTTTAATTCAAAGTCGGAATCAGTTAATGCATGTTTATCAATGAAATTTTGGACTGGTTTGTACAAATCCGAATATATTTTTGAGATCTTCATTATTTCAATAAATATTTCTTTGGTCTTTATCAATCTTACTTCTTTAAGTTTTCTGATTTCATCAATTAGCTTGGTTTTGAGATATGTAATATCTTCTTTGATTTTTGTTGCCTCATCAAAAATTTCTTTCTTTTTATCTTCCCAATCAGAAAGTGATTTCTTGTATAGATGATAATTCTGAGTCGGCTCATCTAATTTGTTTTGATGTTCTTTAATCTTAAGCTCAATTTCTTCTCTTTTCTTATATAAGCTGGCTGCACCGTCATTTGCCAATTCACTTGAAAGCTGTTTATCTTTAATATTATAGTCAGAATTAATTTGATGTAAATTTGTTAAATTAACGTTAAGAGTAATGATACTGTTAATATCTATACCTAATGAGCTCAATTCATCAGAGGAGTTCTCAAGAAAAAATGAATACTGCTTCTCAAAATTATTTATTTTTTCTTCTAGCCGCCGCGCTAACGCTAATTTATCTTTTATATCGGTATGTTCAGTCTTTTTTAATTCTATAGTTGTATTCAATTGATGCTGGTTTCTTTTAAACTCGTCAAGTAGAATCGACAATCCTAATAACTCACCATTAAGATCTGTGTTAGCATCAGGTGCAAACACTTCAGTGGGTTTCATTTTTATATGTGCTTCATAGTCCTGTTCTTTGCTTTTGAGAAGTTCTTCATTTGCTGAGAGATGATTAGTAGTAGCTTTTTTTTCAAGAGAAATTATCTGTTCATTGTTAAGTAGTAGTTGATCCGAAAGTATTCTTATCGATTCCAGTATAGTTTGGCTTTTGAACTGAATTAATTCATTGAGTGAGGATTTCTGATGTTTTTCTTTCTCATCCACATGTGAATAGATTACTTTTTTCAATTCATTTTCAAACTTATCATCCTCGACATTACATAATTTCTCCAAAAATTGTTGTGGTAAGTATTTCACTTTTTCTAAAATATGCTCTTTTGGATTTTCGTCTAATGCGATATTTTCTCTAACATCGTTTTCCCATTCAATTATTGCCTCAAAATTTTTTGCCAGGTTTCCTTGTCTAAATCGTCCTTTGGCAAGAAAAGAGAATTCATTAGTATTTTTCGTTCCTCCAGCAAGACCGATGATATCTGCTATAGCACTTTTGCCATTTCCTTTGTTACCAATAACTGCGACTAAATCTTGATTTAATTGGATTGTAGTTGTATCAAACCAGCCATTAGTGTCGTTCTTTTTGTTAATTGTAATTGATTTAATAAATTTACCCTTATTGTTTAGAACAGAATGAAGTTTAGGTGGGAGTTGGCCTACGTAAACTCGTTCTTCCCACTCATTTAAAACCTGTTTCAAGCCTTGAAAAGAAGTATCAGCTTTAAGCCAGGTAAAACATTTACCAAGTCTGTCTTTTTCTAGGGAAGAAGAATTGTAATGAGCATCACTACAATCCAATAGTTGATCATTAACTCCTGCATCTTTAAGTGAAGTAATTGCTTTATAATAATCTTCTTCAGAATATGATGAAACAAAGACTAGATCCACTCCATTGATGATGTCTTTTTTGTCAGCAATGGACCCCTCGTTCCACTTGATATCCGCCCACTCAGTTTTACCGACAGCAGTGATGTATTTGCCCTTAAAGTGATGTTGTTGTAGAGTCTCAAGAATTTTATCTTTGTCTAAATTGAGATTATTAAAGCCTTCTTCTAAGTCGCTTTTATAGTGAACTAGTTGATCCTCTGGTACAGTTGATTTGATCATTTGCCCAAGCTGAGTGAGTGAGCTTCTGTTTACAACTGAGTTCCACTGTATTTGATTGTCCCTTGCCTGAGGAGAAAGTTCGTATTTACTAGTTAAAGCGTTTAAAAAACACTGCTCAATTATGTCGGGATCAACTTGATCAGAAAAGATAATATGAAAATTCACACGACTTAGTTTGTTTTTTGTTCCCCCGAATTTGTTAAGTCTCAGTTCTACAACTGGTAATAGTAAATCAATATTTTTCAACCGACCATTATCCTTGTATTGTTTTACTTTGCGGTATCCATCAATAAAAATGTAATCGTTGATACCAAGAACTTTAATTTCTGAAGGTAGCTTTTCTAAATCGCTTATATAATTTTCCCATATCTCGTCTTCATTTGTGCCACTGAAATGTTTTATTATTGAAAGTGGAGTATGGACATGTAAATCCCATTTTGCCCACATTGAACCTTTCTCGTAATTCACGTTTAAATGCCTCCTCAAGAACTATACTTATTAGAAAATAGTTCGACAAAAAAGCGCGTTTTTCCTTCTTTTGGTTGTTTTTTTTACCAAACTATCCCAAATAAAACAAGATAATTAGACCAATAGACCTATTCTGTCGAATAAGCTCTTGTATAATTAGTTTAGAAATACTCAGGTGACGTAGAATCTAGCCCATTTAAGTCAATTACTCCCATCAACTTTTTCAGAAAATATCATTATTTCCATAACAACAAGATGCTCAAGAGCGGAGCACTTGAGCATCTTGTTGAACTTATAGTGATTCAAAAGGCTACTTTTCACTGACGATATCTGCTCATCACCTTAATAAACAAGAGGAACTGCCTTAAAACAAACACCTATACTATACGAAGTCCCATTAACCAAAATATCCCTTATAGCCACCAAAATAGGTATCGATTCAAGGTCAATCTATTCTTTGTTACAACCTCACTCTCTGGACCAAAGAAATAAATCTACTAAGCTTTTCACAATATTACTAATTAGTGTGTGCAAGTGCATTTCGAAGAGGCAATGCATTATTAGAAACAATCTCAAATAAAGATATTAATTCATCATCCATTACCCCTTTTTGAATCATTAAATCATTCAGATCTTTTTTTCTTGGATAAGCTAGCAATATAGAAGCTACAGTCGCACTATACTCACAGTTCGGCATTGCGTTAATTAGAACGTTCTTTATTTTTCTTTTCAATGAACGCTCCTTACGGATCTCTCCTTTACTTGGGTCGTATTCGGAAAGTAATACATGAAATTCTTTAACTTCCCTTATTACCGCACGACTAATTCTGAATCGTGTCAAGTTCAAACCTGTTTGATCATTTAGATCGAGAACGTATTCTGTGTTTTCTCCCAATGAATCCGAACCGAGTATGCTAAATTCGTACACACAAAAGTTTAGGTGTCTTTTGGGATTGTGCAAAGTTGGATTAATGATTGGGGAAGTCTTAGTATCATGATTCCCTTTTTTTGTATTACACCGACCACAGACTGGGAGCAAATTATTCCAGTCAACAACCTCATCTTCGTACAATGATTTGGGATAATAGTGTTCGACTTGCATGAACTTTCCCTCCTCATTCAACAAGCACTCACAATAAACACATTTTGAGTTTGACATGTAAATTAGTGGTTCTGTTATAAATCGTTGTCTCCACACTGAATCTTCTTTACCAATATTTTTACTCCTTTTATATCTTTCAGTTAACTCTCTTTTTTTCTCTATTGTTAATTCAGCTGGACAGGAAGGACGTGTAATTTGAATCATTGTCTGCCTCCTCCCATATTGACATTTCTCCAGATTGTACGCTTAATAATTTTATTAGGGGATTGTTTGGATGAATCATCTCTTTTAATATTAAATAATGCTTCTTCATTTCATCTCGCCTTCCGCTTCTTCTTGCCTCGTTATAAAGATTAAGTGTTTCAACAAAATGGTCCGACATTGAGTTCTTCAACCCCATAACCTCTGTCAAGATCTCCTCTACAGTCCAACCTTGGTATCCAAATTCATGACTGACTGAAGGAATACTTCTAGTATGGATATACCCATATTGATCAGAAGAGAGTGCTATTATTTCTTGATAATTAGCTGACTGTATTATATGAGGGCTATGTGTAGTAACTATTATTTGAGCACCAGGAATCAACCATTTTAATATTTTTATTATTTTACTTTGCCACTCAGGATGCAAATGTAAATCAAGTTCATCAATAAGAACTGTTCCATCAAAGTCTCGCACAAAATTATTTTGAATTGATTCAACTGATTTCACAATTCCAAGCAAAATACTAAGGCATGAAATATATCCCGATGAAAGCTCTTCAAACTTAATTTCCCCTCGTTTTGTTTCTACGTACAGTTCAAAGTTTCGATTAATTGTACTGTAACCTTTACTATCCAAAGGGGGTAATTCCTCTACCCTACTAAAAGACACATCCGAATCCAAACTATGAAACAATTCTTTAATCAAGCTCACATTATGATATTTTGATCTTGAAATATCTCCTGAATAAAAATTATAAAAAAACCATTTCTTAATACTATTTAATCTACTTTGTGCAAACATCCCTCTACTTGGATTTCTACTTTCGACATTGAAATAAATAAATTCTTTATTTTTTAAATAGTCTCCATGGGGTTCATTGTAGTCATAGGAATATGGGATTTTAAAATTTGACTCATATTGTCTATAGTCATCCAGATAACCTATTTCCCAACTGCCTTTCTCCCAGCGACCTCCGGTACTTAACCTTGATGATTTCCTTAGTCCTTTAACTGACGCATTGAGGCAATTTAATATTGTTGATTTCCCAATTCCATTTGGACCACTTATGATATTTACTCCAGGGTTAAAGTTCATAAATAACTCGTCTATTCCATTAATACCTCTAATAATTAGATGATCAAATTTAAACAACTCTATACCTCCATATTTCTGAACTGATATCCTTCGCCGCGATTAATTCATTATCAAGGGTTTAAACAAGAATTTCTTAGGGAGCTATCTGAGATGACTTAAACTAAGAAATACTTGCTACTTTATTAGTAAAAATTCGACAAATAGAGCCATTACCCTCCATATTTATCCATATATTTTTTTTCGTTATTCTGCAGTTTAAGTCATCAAATCCCCAACTAACTCTGTGGTAGAAAATCTATTAATAAAGATACATTTAGACGATTTAAGTTATTAATCCTGTTCAATATCATAATGACAAAAAGAACAAAAACAAAAAAAAGTCTCATAGACTGAGACTCGACATTCGAATAAATGGTGGAAGTATGGACAAAGCAAATCAAAACACTATTGTCTCTATGACTAGTCCATATTGCTTCTGAGAATATTCCGGTACTCTGCCATTCTATCATCTGCGAACTGTTGCTGATCACTTAGCATTCCGTCAACACCGCCAAAGAAAAAATCTAGCTCGTCCATACATTCCTTCAAGGCCACAAAATCAATTCGTTCCTCATCTTCAAACATTGGATTATATGCCTTATCTATAGGATATCGGAATCTCATTGAAGCAATATCTTTTTTGTGGAATTGCATTATGTAATCTTGAACAGCTAGAAGTGTAACGTCTTTACTATTTACTCCAGCTGCATCCGCGATAATGGGTTTCACCTTATCCCACATGGTTTGTAAATTGTGACTTGCTTTGCCACTTGTCTCAATTTTATCAGACATTGGTTCACTACCGTACTTTAAATACAATGACTTCATCGAAAGTTCTAGAAACTGTCGGTATAGAAAAACAATGGGGTAAATGTATGAATCCAGAACGTCGATCTTTCCAGAATCCAATGCGCTTTCTACAAGCTCGTCAGCTGCACGTTTGTATCCCTCAATATATCCATTGAATTGACTTTGAATATCTCCAGATCCGATGTGTGCATACTCTCTATATTGTTTGCCTGTCCGAAAAATTTGCTTTCCTTTTGTCGGATTACCTCTGCTAAAATCCATGTTAACTTCCTCCTTTAATACGTTCCTTATAATCTATACGCAAAACGTTAGTTCAGGTTTTACTTCACAGCAAAATACATAATTTAAAGGCTGCCAGGAATTACATTACATTTTAATTTTACAAATAAAAAAGGCAACAGCCTCAGCTGCTCCCTTTATTATTTCCGCAGGTCTTCCATAATAGTTGATACTGGACCTCCCAATTCAACCAGTGATACACGTCCGCCGGTTCACTCACATCCAACGGCTGTGTTTCAATGAAAAAGTGGCCCTCCAGGTCAAAGACCGAAGCCGCAGATCCGTAGCTTGCCAACCTATTCTCCTGGAAAGAAACCTTTAAACCAACCCACTAAATTACCAGACTGGGATTTTACGAATTCCTTCAAAGCTGTTGTCCCGATGCTTTCCATAAGCGTCCGTAACCGGCCCTTAACTTTTTCAGCATCCGGACTATCGGAATTAAGTTGACGTTCGAGAACCTTTAAATCAGATTCAGCAGTTTCTTTATCATCATTCTCAATCTCCAGCATCGGTATTCCGGATCTGATCTTAGTTAGCAATTGTTTCAGTTCGTCCACCGGCATGGACATCTGAGTTTGATTATTTACGTAAGTTTGAGTACTCATATGCCCCACCTGCGCGTTTGGTGAGTTTGTAACATTGATGTTCGTGACTGATGCAGCAGACGGCGTTTGCGCGACCGGGTTCGTTAACAATTTTTGTTCGAGAGCTTTAATTCCATCGTGAGTGATCGACATCCCCCCCCCCAAGGTCACATTCTTCAAATATCCTTCATTATTAAGATATTCCGAAATTCGATTAGTTTCCAATCGAGGCAACCCTAGAGCTTGTCCAACCTCATCAATACTAACTATCTTTTTTGAAGAACCTTCTGTAATATCGAACAAAGTCTGAAGAAACTGTTCTCTGATTTTCTGCATGTCGTGCAATTGAATAACCCCTTTCTTTTCTATAAACACCATAGTTTTAGCATAATCCCTTGCTTTTTTCGTCAAACTTACTTTGCATGGAATCGCCGATGTGTACCCAGTTATATAATCTTCTCTAACCAGTTCCGAAAGAATACGTGATTTATTATTTTCTTTTTCCGATCCTGAGCAATAAAGAGTAGGATAATCTTTCACTTCTAGATAAACCTCACGACTCCCCTTTTCAGAGAGTTGATACAAGTTTAGAAGAACCAGATTTAAAGCATCGTCCCATTCCGGATAGGCTGCTTCCATCTGGTTCTTTGTCCGATGGTTTAATTCAGCTGTTGCTAATCTAGCAACAATTGTGATCGGTTCATATCCGAACAAACTCATCCTTCTAACATAGGCAGATGATTTATAAGCGTCCGGAACTGGTTCATCTTTGTATTCATCTTGATCCCTACCGTAGTCATACGTTGCAGGATCCGTGATATTGTAAATACCACATGTCGGGCAGTTCATATGGTAAGTAGTTCCGATAATATCCCCAACTGCCCTGTTGCATTTACATAGAAAACACTGCACTGATACCCTCCTCCATCCAATGTAAATCATATTACTAAATATTTCCTAATGAAAATCGTCGTATTAATAATACTAATGAAAGGATTGTTTGATTTCAAGATGTAGTCTCAAGTTCTTTTATTCGACGATAAAAAGTATTAGGCTTCATATCCAATTGCTTCATTGCTTCTACTGCTGTAATGCTTCTTGACTTCCATCTATCATAAATCCTAATGAATTGATCATTGATACTTTTTTGGGGTCTTCCGAACTTCACACCTTTATCTTGTGCTACTACTATTCCTTCTGCCTGACGTTGCTTGCTCTTCTTGGGTTTTAATTGTTGATTTAACATAGGCAGAACCCTCCACTATGACCTTAGCATGGAGCTTTCTTTAATTGGTATATGGAAACAGTGTGGTCTGGGGTCTTTGAGAATTATTGTTAATAAAGTATTAATGTTCAGTTATAATAAAGTAGACTGGGATTCCAGGAATCCCAGTCATATTAGTCATCAAAATTTTAATAAAAAGCATTATCCTCCCAGTATGAAGAACCCAATAAAAAACAATCTTTCCTTCATCCGAACGATTATCTTTTCCAATAACGGTTTTTCTACCATTCCAATGTCCACTACAAGGTACCAGACATAGCAGTTCATCATTTTTGGGATGAGTAAGAAGTAGCTTCATCTATCCCAGCACCCAAGAAATAACAATCCTCTGTGCCCTCAGGATTATCCATGGATAGCATTAGAAGCACCGCAATAGACTCCGGAAGTTCCAACTCGGATTCCATTGCCTTCTCTATATCTTCGAAGACTAGCCTTTTCAGTAAATCATTATACGGATGTTCATCTTCGTATAACTCCTTCAGATGCTGCGGCAACACTAAGTCAAAGAAGAACATCTTCCGGTAACCATCATATTCCTTGAATTTGGCCGAGTCCGTTCGGATCTTCTCATTCATCTTGCCAACGATATCACTTCCGATATAGATAAAACTGTTTATGTCCAAAGCCTTAGCAAAATTCACAATGAACCGCTGCTTCTCATTGTTGGAAGTCATAATCAAACTGACGACTTTGGCCTTGCTTAAGTCCCCATGTTGCTCCGATTGTTCCCGAGCGGCGTCCTTGCGGAACAACTGGTTCCGGCTCTCTTCCTCCGTTTCCTTGTTCAGCCGGATATCCACATATTTGTTGGAATATATGGAATTACCACCTTCATTTATATATTCATCCAAGAATGCCTCAATGCTGTTCCATTTTGGTTGCAGCCCTTTTTTGATCTTCAGGTACACAGTATGCTGGGCGTCCCCGAATTTCCCCGTGATCATCTCGATCATCCGGTATACATTCTCTTCCTCAGCCTTCTTCCCCAAGACGATCTTCTTTGCTTCCACCGCCCACTCGGACGATGCAGTCCGCAGGATCAAGTCGATTTCTTTGCCTCTGTCCTTCTTTGCCAAGTATTCTTCTTCCTTATCCGGGCAGGTGTACATGATAACAGATTCATTCAAGAATTCCTCGATATACGGGATAATCTCGCATTCTTTATGCTCACAGACATCATATTGGCCACAGCTCACATACCGCACCTCTCTCTTTTCTATTTCATCCAGAATTCTTCAGTATCTTACAATTCCCTTTATAAATTTAGTCTCTTAACAAAAAAAAACTTTATTATTTATTTTACGGACAACAGTTCTATACAATCTTATGTAGATACTTGCAAACTACGCCTTCTAAACCATGATGACAAATGAGTTTAAAAAAATCCGTTGTGCTACCCTGTATTGGCCGAACAACGCGGGTTTCATAAGAAATAGCACGATCCAATTTCCGCTAAAATTGAAATTTGGAAGATTCTTTTTAATATCCTTTTCATTCCACAATAAAGAATACTCCTACTTGCCAACCACCACGATCCACGCCTATATTTCTTGAATCATTGCCAAAACACCGGGTACTCACAGTTGTGTGAATCTGCAAGACGGATGCAATATGCCCAGTTGAACAAGTAACTTCCCTGTTCGTTTAGGCTTTTTAGTGGGTGGTGAGGTTCCTGGCCTAAGTTGCTTGGCAACCTCTTTATTGACTCTCAATGTAAGATTTCACTTTATTAAGTAACCAAATATTTTTATCAATAATTTTCTTATCTAAATCATCACTTGGGTTTAAACCTATCATGTTATTATTTACTTTTTCTAATATTGAATCTACATTATCTTTAAAAGTTTGTAATAACATAAAGTTAATGCAGTATTGTCCATCTGTTGCATCTTCTATTAAAAAAGAACTTTTCAAATGTTGTAACATGTAAGGATAGTCTTTTTTATCTTTATATGGTGTTGGAATTAGTTTTTGATTCATAAGTTCTGGATCAACAATTATCCTCGGATAAATCGCAGATTTACTTTCCAGTAAATAGGCTTTTATAAATGCTGGGCCGAAACAGATATTATTTTCATGACATATCGGTCCCCAAGTAATACCGCCTCTCATTAGAATACCTTGATTTAAAAATTTAGCTTGGATGAAAGATAATAAACTAAATAAATGCATAAGATTGTTGTAATTTGGCAACTCAATGTCGTACTTTTTTGGAAATATTATGTCAGTACTCAAAATAATACTATCAGAGAATTGTGTATAATTAATCTTGAGACTTTTCACTTTAAATTGATTATATCTCTCCGCAAAATCTGATAAATCATTTTCCTTATCTATAAATGCTTCAATTTCCTTTAGTACATTTAACAAAAGTTCTGATTTAGTGCTATCAGTTTCACTTGCTAATACAAGATTTGAAAATCCTAAAATATCAATGAAAGCAACTAATTTGTCTTTATAAACACTCACATTTTTCACAATCCTTTGCTATGTAATTACGAATACACAGAATAACCCTGCCCCTCTAATCTTTCCTCCACTGTGCAAGTATGTTAGTTTTTCCCTTAGTTAATTCAAACGGCCATTTGTTATCCATACATTCTTTATTTTGGACCATGGAAATCCATTCCTAAAAAACCCATTCATAAACGCGGTCAGTTTGATCAATCGATGTAATTTTACACTTACCACCTTTAATAAAAGACTCTATGTACCAGCAAACTGGAACGTAAATTTTGGGCTTATTCGTAATAAACCTTTCATCACGGGTCAATTTATCTCTAATAAGGAGCTCGCAGATGATTCTAGCGCTCTGAACACCGCTATTAAGGTAAGACAAGATAGCTTCTTTAATCGAACCTGATAGTTCTTCTACTGTACTTTCAGACTCATGCTGTTTATCATAGGTAAACAAATCAACATCCTGCTTTTTCTCGATCTTTTTTTTAACAGGCGGTACCGTCAATCGTGTTTTAAACGGCTCTGGCGCCCTGAATTGACTACTTTGGGACTCAGCAATCAATCTCCTTACTCGAGCAATCTGTCTGTTCAACAATGGCAGCTGCAGCTCTAAATGTTGTTTGATGTCAGAGGGTACATCTATGAGTTTAGGCAAAGCAGCTAATATGTTAGGATCAAGGTCCAATTGCTCATCGACCTTAAGTAATATTTCATCCATTTCTAAATCGATTTTAGAGAACCCACTACGAATTTCCACGACTGTCTTCGCATCTATGCCAGTATGCAGTTCTAAGTGATCAATCCCAAATTTACGTTCTTCTCCACTTTGTTTATTAAGAACGTGGTATTGGTACCGTAGAGATCTTCCGCATTCACATTTTAGATCAGCTGAGACACTTCCGCCATCAACATACCCAATAAGAATCCAGGAATCTACCAGATGCTCAATATCTTCATATGAAGCATTTTCTGGTACATTCAACCCCTTTTGAGAAGCAATGATATTTGCGAAAACAGTCCTTCTCCCCCTTTTCAATCCATCTTTCAAGAAAAGGATTTGCTCCTTAGATAAAGTGGCCAAAATACTATCTCTTTCTTCTTCTGTAAGTTTCAAACAATCAGCTCCTTCGAATTCCTGCTTGTCTATGCATTCCACATACGGAGTTAAATCCCCTCCATAATTCGACAGAAAATCCCTTTATTTACCGTATAAATAATATATCGGATTTCATAAGCAGCCAACAAGAACTTTAATAAATGATAGAACGCCCCAATAAAAGAAACAGCAGTAGCCTTGGAATAAAAAATAAAGTCCTTCCTTCTAGATGCGATTGTGTAATTAAAACTAAAACAAACCCAAGGAATTGTTTTCCTCGGGCTTGTTCACCAGTACTCTGAATATAATAATATTCCAACACAATCATCCATTAATTGTAAATCAATAATTCGTCTATATTTTCTCAAGATCTTGGTTTTACTGTAATAGGAATTTTTGAATATTCTACGGATCAATCATCTCATCTACTGTCCATTCTTTACTAAGCTCCGCCTTAAGTACATCTTGAAATCTGATCCAATCCCAATTCTCTATCCCGCTGAATGGATCAACAGTATCCAAACGAAATTCCCCTTGTTTGGTTCGTGTCACTATACCTGAAATAGTACGTGACTGGTATTTGTCATATATCGTGAGTTGTACAGTTCTTTTGTAAATTTGGGATTGGCTAAGTGTAGCAGAAATGAAATGAATTTCTTGCTCATCTAGTACTTGACGCTGAATGTATTGCTTTTCTTTCTGACCTCTGATTGCGGACTCTTTATGTTGAGGAAGCATCATCCGACTTGATTCCCAAAGACTATTCAATTCTAGTTTTTTGCTCATCTATAATGCCCCCCAATTTTACCTGCTCTATCCGTTGCCAATCCTGCTTTCATTAGACTGGAAGCACGAATGATTGCTGTATTACCAAAACGGTCCTTTATGCCATCTACAACACGATCAAGCTCACGCAATTTCGTCACATCTTCGAAAAGATCAAGTTGAGTTACATCTTCCTCTACAAGAGTGCCTAGCGTAACGCCTACCTTCCGGACAGGAAATCCGTTCCAATTACGGCGAAATATTTCGCGCACAGAGTCGTAAACTTTCAACGTATGATTTGTATTCAGTGGCATCTTACGTTGTTGACTGAAGCCTGTTGGGGAGTCATAAGGTGAGCACATACAGAAAACATGTACTGTCCCACTTGTAAAACCCTTCGCCCTAGCATCGCGGCACACTTCTTCAGTTAACTCCAACAGTACTATGTCAACCTCTTCGATCGTCAAATAATCCCGAGGGAGTGTCATAGCATGGCCGATCGATTTTGGTGCGATATCAAATGTTCCAGGTGTAACCGGACTATCATCTAGTCCGTTTGCCGTTCTCCACATGACTTCCGCTTGAATATCCGATTGTTTTCCGAAACGGGCGCGGAATTTTTGTTTAAGTGTCGCTAGCGGGGTTTTAGCAACATGACCTATCGTGGTCATACCAAGAGCGACAAAATGGCGCGTCATTCGTGAGCCAACTCCGTACATCTTATCGATGGATAATGGCCATAGGAATCGCTCAACATCATCCTTTCCTAGTGTAAAAATTCCACTATCATTCTTCTTTGCGAAATTATCTGTCGCCTGCTTTGCAAGTATTTTAGTCGGTCCGATGCCTACTCGGATTCGTACATTCATAGATGCAGCAACTTTCTGTTGAATCATTACTGCGAGCTCAGCTGGCGTGCAGCCGAAATGATTGAGCGAACCTGTCACGTCCAAGAACTGCTCATCGATTGAGAATATCTCTACAAGATCAGTATACTTTTCGTAGATAGCTGTAATTGCAAGAGATACATCAATATATCGCTGCATGTGCGGACGCATTACGATAGCATTTGGACACAGTTGCAACGCTTCACCAAGCCGCTGAGCCGTGGTAACTCCAAAGCTTTTAGCAATTGGACATGCCGCCAAAATAATTCCTGATCTCCTAGCCGGATCTCCGGCCACGACCACAGGGAAATTATCAAGACCAGGATGAGTCGCCTTTTCAACGCTTGCGTAAAATGACTGGCAGTCGGATAGAAATATTGTCCGTTCGCATTTTTTGCTCATCTAAACTCGCCTCCGCATGTTCATCAGTGTGGTCATTAGTTCTGCTTTAACCAAACTTCGTAGCATTGTGAAATAATAGATGTATCCTCGGACTTTGTATTCTACATTAATACCGACTGAATTCGTGGTTGTATTAAGCACTTTGATATCACGCTTTTTCATATTGTTCTTAATACTTTGTATCTGGGGGTAAATAGCGATCTCGACCTCTTTCAGATAAAAGAGTACATGGTTATAAACAATTTTATCCTTATATATCTTCAGCTCCTCCATGTCCCTGGTTAACATATCGAGCAAAATAGGTAACAACGTGTACTCTTTGATAATTTGAACATCCTCTTCGTTCTCAATTCTTGATAAAACACTCAATTTTTTCACCACCATATACGAACATTCATTCGTGTTATTTATTATATACCGAACACGTATTCGATATGCAAGCGATATTTTGAACATAGGCGCAATAACAAAAAGCCTAAGGATAACTTTCCCTCGGGCAAATAAAAAGTATTAAACTAACGGGCAGTTATCTTGAGCAAGTTCTTGACTAAGGTGACGGGAAAGAGTAATATTTTACCAATATCCGTAAATCAATGATGGAACAAAAGTAAATCATTAAACTCTTCACAGGAAAGGGTTTCACGACTGAGAAAACCCTAGAGTACTGATTGAAAATGCCAGTTCCAGAGTATGGCTAATACCCATCGATTTGACCCGTTATAGTCAATTAAGGTGGCTGTGTGAAAATACAGCAACCTGGGTGGTACCGCGATTAATATCGTCCCAGAGCATTTGGCTTTGGGGCGTTTTTTATTTTGGGAGGAGTCTATATGATATTAGAAAAAGTTATAAATAGAGTTGTAATTCAAAGTGAATATAAGGATTTTGTTGATAAGTATATAAATAATATACTTACCGAATTTAATGGTAAGATTCATAGCATTTATATGTGTGGCTCGATTCCAAAAGGAACTGCTAAACCTTATAAGTCAGATGCAGACTTTACTATTGTATGTGTAGATCCCAAAGATATTGATTACGAAAGATTGTCAAATATTAAAAACAGGCTTTTGGAAAAATATCCAGTACTAACTAAGATTGATACGATAATTTGCTCGATTGACGATGTATTAAGTAAACCAAATGAGTGGGGTTTTTGGGTAAAGATAATTTGTGTTTGCATATATGGTCATGACGTTGGTGAAAAAGTACCACCGATAATTATTTCTCCAGAGTTCATTTTAGACTTAAATACAGAGACCAAGTGGGAAGTAGAACGTGTACATAGTTCACTTTCTAATGCTAGTGATAACACAATGAAAACTAGATATATTAAAGGTTACTCTAAGAGATTAATTCGTGCATTATACTCTTTGGTTTTAGAAGATTCAGGTGTATGGCAAGATGACATTATTAATATGAAGAATGCCATATTAAACTATTGTGAGATTGACTCCGCTTTAGTTGATTATCTGTATGCTTGTTACTTGGATAGTAGTAATGTACTTGTTGAAGAGTTTCTGGGAATTGCAGATGAAGTATATAGCTATTTTGAGAACGCCTTAAATGCAATGGCTGCTTCCAGAACTTCCTTCGGCTAACACCATATTAAAACATAAGACTATTGAGCTAATGTAAGAACGATAGCACAATAAACAGGGAGCAGTTTGCGCGGCAACTGCTCTCTGTTTTCATTAAGTAACGGGCAGCGTTTAGCGCAATAGTTATTCATCCTTTACAATTTGAGCTTGCTCCATGTTAATAGGAAAAGGCCCCTCTTTAGGAGCCCGATTAACTTGGGTTTATTCTTGCTTTAGTAAATCTTTAATAATACCCGCCAACATATCAGTTGTTCGATACACTTCCTCAAGGCTGTTTTCTTGACCACCGATTTCAATCAGGATTGAATGGGGATGCATTTCCTGGTTATAAGTATTTTTTGTCTCAGTGGATGTAACTACTCCCTCTGAAACACCAGGATACAATTCTTCAAACTTATTATTGATTTTTTTTGCAAATGTTATATTCTCAGAGGGAATTGCAATAAATTTGATTGATGCGACATCAAGATTGTTCCATTTAACAGTTGATTGTTCTCGGTGTACTGAATCCCTATGAATATCAAATATCATGTGAATTCCAGGGTATTGCTGCAAATTTTTGCTTACTGTTTCTTTTGAATAGTCGTAAGACCTAGAAAATTCGAACTTTTGTTTTTCTTTCTCTTCGTAATCAGTATTATCAGCAAGGGTTCTAACGCCTAATTCGTTTAATTTTACTGCCAAGTGTTTTCCCACAAATGTTATATTTATATCTTTTGAATAAGCTTGTTGATTGGGTGGTATAACAGTTCCTGGTGTTTTTAACATATCAGGTAGAAATGATTCTTCGTAATGACTATGGTATATAAAAACTTCAGGATTTTGTAATAGGGGGTTCTGTGCTTCTGGTTTGTCTACAGCTAAGGAGGAAAACAATCTATACCCCGCATCGACTGAATTTAAAATCCCCTCTTTCCCTCCAAACGAAGTAATCCAAAGAACTGTAATCAGAACTGCTAATGAAAGGGATCCCGCATAGAAACTTCTAATAGTTTTCTGTCTCTTACGTAATTTCAGAGCTCTTTCAATTAAATCGCGTTTTGTGGCATGAATAAAATCAGCACTTGGATAAATCTCCTGTGAATTCTTAATCATCCTCAAGATTTTTTCAGTTTGGTCACTCATATCCGGTACTCCTTTCCATTAAAGAAGATAATGTTTTCTCAAGCATCCCCATTGAACGGTGGTAATTGACTTTAACTTTCGATTCGCTACACTCCAAAATTTCGGCTGTTTCTTTAATCGAAAGTTCATTGATACCACGAAGAATTAAAACAGCTCTATAATTTGGTTTCAACTTTGAAATTGCACCCCATAAGAGCAATTTCGTTTCCTTAGTCTCTAATTGCTCAATTGGTGAATCATCTTTCGAAGTTAATTTCAAGAAAAAAGCATCTGTGAATAAAGAATAAAACTTTTTCCTTCGATAATGGTCGATAGCAACATGTTTTGCAATTGAAAGTATCCATGTTTTTAGTCCTGATGTTTTATTGAATTTGGACAATGATTTTAAAATCCGAATAAACACTTCATGGGTCAAATCTTCGGCATCGTTACGATTTCCAATGAAACAAATTAGAAATTGGTACACTTCTTTATGATATTGCTCATAGATGAGTTGAATGGTGGACTCTAATTGGTTTTCGCCATTAATGTTTGGAATTATGTATTCAATATTCTTTGTCTCCTCCAATACATTACCTCCTATCAGGTTTTCTAATTATATAGTCGAATAAGCCATCGTAAAAGTTACAAGAAAATTCAATTGTCATTTAGCATATGACGGCAGCTTTCTCAATTAACGGCGATATTAACGGGGGGAATATTTTTCACTGGATATCCATTATATGTTAATTTTTAGGTAGAGATATTGTAGTAAATGAGTTGCAATGAGGAGGACAATGATGAAACGGATGCCATTTGAACGTCCAACGGACCATTATGATGAACGAATTAGTAATATTGATGAGCAAATTTGCGATTTGATAAGACAACGAAAGGATATATCAGATAATAATCCAGGTTTCCCCTCATTTGAGTATATCTCTAATTGGGCAACTACTTTTGAACTCTACGAAGATTTCCTGAAAGCCGTATTTGGAACTTTAAGAAATGAAGAACACTTCAAACCAATGGTTGAACCATCTGGATTCAGAAAGCATATTCCAATCTTAAAATCCGTTAAAAAAGGTGAGTTATTTTATACGCTTACCTCTGTACGACAATACAGTAATGCAAGTGTAATAACTTTCAGTATAGATTGGGATATGACAACGGAACTTCCATTAAGTCCTCACAAACACAGCCATTTTGAGTTGTATTTAGGAGAACGTTATGACTGCCGAATGGTTAATGGTGGAAGCACTTCAGGGCATTCATCTTATAATTACGTAGTATCACCTCCACTATCTGACGATATATCAGGAATTGAATTAGTGTTCAAGGAATATAGCAAGCCATTTAAGATCAGTGAGATGGGTACTTATATAGTCTTTAGGGTGTAATGATTTTAGCGAGATTACACATTTTATTTAGCTAACGAGAAACAATTGCTTAGTTCCAGTAACGTAATTAATTTGGGTTAGGAGGTTATAGGATGAATGCGTTTGCAACTTTATCATGGTTAAGTATTATTTATTATTTTTTACTAGGTATTGGTGGTCCAATTTTCATCATTTGGTTTGCCGTTTCTTATGTTAGAGGTATGAAAGAGCGTAACAAAATACTTAGGGAATTAGTCGAAAAATTCACAAATAGTTCCCCATAATATACTGACTTTTGTGTAGTTGCTACGCTAACGGAGAACGATAGTTGAATAATCAGGGAGCTGATCGCAGTGACCGGCATCAGCTCCTTTTTAAGGCTGCCGCGAAATTAATATCGGAAGGATAGATTAAATCACTTCTCGAATACATTCGTTAAAGATATCTGAGAACTTCGTAAATAAAGAGGCTAACTAATATATTATATGGAGCTAAATCAAGGATGAAATTTCATTTAAAGAAGACAATCATAATTACATTGGTTATCTATCCTATATTTCTGTTTCTTTTTTACTTAATGGCCGGTTTTGTTATTGAGGCATTTGTTTTGTTTTCTGTTATTTTTTTATTTTTTATGGTTTTCCAATTCGGATATTACTGGGTAATTGAAGGTGAGAAAATTAGTAAATACATATTTTTTATGAAGCATGTCGAAATCAAAATATCTGAAATAAAATTAATTGAGGCATATAAAGTAGAGGAAATAGGAACCATTCATTTTTATTTAGGTAAGGGACCACATGAAGGTGAATATCAAATCCTTATGAAAGATGGATTGATAATTAAGAGTTACGCACATTGCTGTAATTCGAATGGCTTAACTATAGGACGTTACTTGAATAACGAGAAGAGAATAAAGCTAATAGAAAAGACTAGATATAAAATTATGAATTCATAGGGATTTGGTGGTTTTCGAGGAAAAGGCTCTATCAGATAACACTGTATTAACGCATCGATCTAGCGCCTAAAGGTAGATTGATGAGGCTGCCGCGAAATTTATCCGCAGCCTCATTAAGCTATCGGGCAGTATAGCGTGGAAAACAGATCCATTAAAATTGCACAAAATATGTTAGTATTGATCTGGAATTTAAATGATGAGTATATCCGAGGTGTGCTAATGATTAATTGGGTTCCTTTATCAAATGATCTTTATCGAATAGTATGGGATAAATTTTATGAACATTTCAATTTTAAACCAAGTATTCATAGTAGTGATTGGCCTTCCTTTAGTTTACCATCGCCAAATATTACTTATAAATTGACTAGTTATACGGATGACGACATAGACGATTTAGAGAGAAAGTGCGTTGCATGCCTTAAATCAGTAACTGAACCTGACGAATATCTGTATGCCTTAGATTGGCAACACGAATCGTTTCGATATTTTCCCCATTTGGGTCCACCGAGAACCATTTCCTTTTACCCAGATGGTGATTATTATCTATTTATTAATAAAGATTTCACATGGGGATATTTAGGGCATCCATGGGAACAAACAATTAGTATCTTTGGCGGAGATTTAATTCAACAGTTTGAAATTAATAAACCAAAATTATTTGGAGAAGTTGTACGAAGTAGTGAATAGCGTATTAAGATATAGCAGAACGTTTGTTTCAATACACAGCAATGGGAGGCTGCCGGCACGATCGGCAGCCTTTCGCTCACCTAACGTGCAGTTTACGCCAATACGATTTGGGTGGAAGACGCAACATTCATTCGTTGGAAGCGTAGTAAAGGTAATGACTTAAAAGTCCATCGAGGAGGTGCTGTTATGGTGATTTTTGGCTTTATCACCGCTTATATTCTTCCTATTTTTGGGTTTCTCTTTGTTGTTGCTTTACTGAAAGCGATTGAAAAAATCGTTAATAAAAGAAGTTATGGCGTTGAAATGTTTTGGTGCGCTTTATTTTTTGCCCTAGCCATTTGGTCTATTGGTATCGTTGCAGCATTCAACTAACGGAGAACGATAGCTTAATCAATCAACGGCAGCGGCAGTCTAAGTTCAAAATTTGAAGTAACCGAATTAGCCTCAAATAAAAAACAATCGACAAACTTGGAAATAGATGGTAATATCAACTTGTACCGGAAGCACCGGACGGACAATACGAAAGCCCTGTGGGAAAGCATCCCATAGGGCTTTTAGTTTTAGTAGTTCTGGAAAGGTGTGTAGAACACATTATGGCTTGGGTTTTCTTAATTACACTTGCTTTCATTTATAATAATTGGATTTATATCTTAATTTTCTTTGCTGTTTTATTATTTTATATATTTACAATCAAGAGCATATCAAATCCTCGTCGTCGACAATAAGTACATATGCCACCATTGCTGTGTCAAAAACAATAACCTGCCCGGCCTCACCATACACCATATCATTCACTTCAAAGTGACTCAGGGTCTTCTCTTCACCAGTTCCCTTGTGCTTCACTCGGTATTCCATGATCTCCCCCCTAAACAATAAACTCTTCGAACACCGGTAATCGCATAGCTCCCGACTTGTACCAGTCCCGATATTTCACTTTGCAACGCACTAACGGCTGCACGTAGACGTATTCCTTGCTCTCTCCACTTTTGTATGCCTGAAATACTGGCCACATTGATTGCCGAGCTGACGGTGTTATTCCTAGTTCCATCGCTCCAACCGGACGGATCCTGTCACCATCTGGATAGCCTAGCAGCCATGAATGTTCTTTCTTGCTGTACCCCGTTATGAAACATTCAGCCATCTGATAATTGATAACCTTCTGCCATGACCAGGAACGTGTATCTTTCTCGTACTTAGAAGATTTTTTCTTTATGACTATGCCTTCCAAGCCATGTTGACAAATAAGTTTAAAGAAATCAGTTGTGCTGCCCTGTATTGGCCGAACTATCCTATAATTTTCATTTTCTTGCACAGCTTCTTCAAGTAATCCCTTGCGAACCTCTAAGGGCAATGCGGTAACATCTACGCCGCGGTGGTATAAGATATCAAAAGCCATAAATACGACTGGTTTACGCTTCTTACTAGAACGGAAACCCGCATTCGTCGCTTCAAAATTAGCCTTCCCATGTTCGTCTAGCACCACGATTTCACCGTCCAGAATAGTTCCTTTTGGGATTGGCGGATTGTGTAGTTCTGGATATTTGAACGTTGCATTCGTGTTTTTAGTATATAAGTGTAGTTCATCCATATTTGAAACGATTAAACGTATCCCATCCCACTTGAGTTCTGCAAAAGTGGAAGGATCATTAAAAGGCAGATTGTTTTTACTGTATTGGAGTAGCATTGGAGGAATAAACATTTTCTTCATCACCCATAATAATGGTACACCTTAGAGGAATCTATGACTAATGGAACTTGAAGGAAGTAAGGAGCCTTGTAGAATGAAGAAATTAATAATATCCAGTTCAATTGTTTGTTTTAGTGTTGCAGCTGCAATATCATTCCCAGTTTTCTACGCACTTAAAGGAAGATGAATCCCTGAGCGAACAAGCCCGAATCAGAGCTCGAATCGAAAAAGCCGTAATCATATTGATTACGGCTTTTAGTTACTCTACTTAATCGCTTTGATTATCGCCGATTGAATGTAGTTATCTACATTGGCACCGGGCACCCAAAGGCCAGTACAACGGATATTCCCCTACACTGGTGTTATTTTATTATCTATTAAGTATATCCTACCTCTTAACACAATTGCTCGATGTTTTGCAGGTGATATTATAGTGACTTAGAATGGACACCATGTTATCTGGCAATCAACTTTTACTAGTTATTCCGATAACATCTGTGATACCAATTCTGCCGATAACGTTCGAGATCCACTTATACCTTTAATATACTTAAATGGACCGTAACTGGACCAATCTATAGCTTTAAGCTTCTTCACATAGCTTGCCATTCGTTTATAATCAATTTGCTTCTTTTCCTCAGAAACACATTTCGCAAAAATCACAGCCCCTGCCATTGCAAGAGCATTTAAACAAACGATATGAGTGATTCTATATTCCTTATAATCCAACCATTCCATATTGAAATGTTCTTTAAAAGCATTAAAGTACACCAAGACTATCATGAGTTTTTCATCCTTAGATAAATTTGCTACATGATTTGCCTTCAACATAAACTCTAATATTTTATATAAATTCTGCAAGGTAACATGTCTACCTGTACTCCGTTTACCAGTAATCGTACCAATGAAATGAAATGGACTATCGCTTCGAACAATAAGCTCGGTAGCTATCCAACTGAAATCATCAGAATATCTGCGTAAGTATCTACTTAGAGAAATGCCGATTCCTTTTGCCTTTGTATTTATTGTATCAAATAGCTGAATTTCTTCATCCTCATCGAGAAAGTGAAATGCTAAGAAAGGAACGTTTATTTCTGAGTTCGTATCCTGTGCATAACGTTTAATTCCACCTAATCTATGTTGTCCATCCATTAGTGATGCCTTTTCCTTGCATATTAGCCTACCATAGGACGGCCTAGTTTTATCATAAGTTGAGAACTCCCATTTAGCTTCCGCATTCAACAAAATCGGGGTAAATAATGCATTATCCCCCTTTGAAAGGTACATAGCAAAATCATTACATCTTTTAATATCAACAGGACGTTGATATCCTTTACCTGAAGGATGGTCAAATGGCTTCACATAGGTGAGTTGTAAGGCAGATGTCGTAGACAAGTTACCCAGATAAGCGACTTTTCCACGCATTTTATATTGAATCACGTTTTCAATAACGTGATGGCTCATCAAATTGCTCATGGTGTTATTCTCCTTATAGGTTAGTGTAACCTTATTTTAGGTTATATAACACCTATTTTCAAATGGTATTAAGTAGTATATTACACTTCATACTTTACATGGACTTACCTACTCTGTTAATAGAGAGGTGAGGATATGTCGAAGTTCTTTGCAAGCGTTGGAAAGAAAGTTAGATTCTACAGAAAAGCTGCACAATTATCACAAGAGGAACTTGGAGCGCTATTAAACATAGATCAATCCTATCTCGGTAAAATAGAACGAGGAGAAGTAAATATGACACTTGAAACGATACAAAAAATTTCTGAAGTGTTGAATATTAACCCCTCGCAATTATTTGAGGAAAAAAAAGACAGAACAACTAAAGAAAAAAATGAAATCCTTAATAAAATAGACCTTCTCTTGGTTAACCTTAAATTAGATGAGTTGAAGACGATATACAGAATTATTAAGGATATCTTGTTATTTAAATAGTTGTGAGTTCTCATCTTATTTGGGTTTAGTTCTAATTAATGATACAATTTGCAAAAATGAGTCAAGGAGTTTTGTATGGCATATGATGTAATTGTGGTCGGTGGAGGATCTGCCGGTTTAATGGCAAGTATAGCTGCCAGCTTAAGTGGAGCTAAAGTTCTTCTCCTAGATAAGGGAGATAAATTAGGGCGTAAGCTTGGGATCTCTGGTGGGGGCAGATGTAACGTTACAAATAATAAAGAAACAGATGATTTAATCAAACATATTCCTGGCAATGGTCGCTTTCTACATAGTGCATTCAGTAATTTTAGTAACAAGGATATTATTGAGTTTTTTGAAAATCTCGGAATTCGTCTTAAAGAAGAAGACAACGGCCGCATGTTCCCTGTAAGTGATAAAGCTAAAACGGTTGTAGACGCGCTTGTTAATCAAGTTCGGAAACAAGGTGTTGATATAAGAATTAATAGCCCTGTAGATAACATCAATTTTAATAATGGCTCAGTCTCTGGGGTACGTTTAAAATCTGGTGAAACCATTCGTAGCAAGAATGTGATTGTTGCTTCCGGCGGCAAATCCGTCCCACATACGGGTTCTACTGGAGACGGTTATTTATGGGCCAAAGATGCAGGTCATTCCATTACCGAGCTGTTTCCTACCGAAGTCCCTCTAACCTCTAATGATACATTTATCAAAAGTCGCGAATTACAGGGGCTTTCACTTAGAGACGTAACATTGACGGTATGGAATAGTAAAGGCAAGCCAATAATTTCTCATAGTGGTGATATGCTATTCACTCATTTTGGTATTTCTGGACCAATTGCATTGAGATGTAGTCAATTTGTTGTAAAAGAATTATCGAAGAGCGGCCTAAAAGATACTATACTTACTGTTGATTTCCAGCCAAATAAAGCGCTTGGCGAGGTATATGATGAAACCCTCGCTTTAACTAAGAACGAGCCTAAAAAGGCCATTAAAAACGTTCTCAGAGGGTATCTGAATGAACGGCTCATCCCTTTGCTTTTACAGAAGGCTGAACTCGATGAACAACTTACACATGATAATATACCTAAACAAAATTGGATGGCATTAAGCAAATTAATTAAGGCCTTTCCAATCAAAATATCAGGTACTCTCTCCATTGAAGAAGCCTTCGTAACAGGCGGTGGTGTTAATCTAAAAGAGATCGATCCTAAAACAATGCAATCCAAGCTCATGAATGGATTATACTTTTGTGGAGAAGTCCTTGATATTCATGGATATACCGGTGGGTACAACATTACGGCAGCTTTTTCATCAGGTTATACTGCAGGTAAAAATGCAGCGATGTCTATATCTGAATAAGCAAAAGTGCCCCTCGCTCTTCTAGAGAAGGGGCACTTTTTAAAAATCAGGGAACACTTTACATCGTTTTTCATACAAAGTTGAATTTCCAATCAGTAAAGCATCTCGCTCTTTTAGTAACTCCTTAATCTCTTCGCGAAGTCTCTCAACGGTAGCTTCCATCTCTGATATTCCTTCGCTTAATTGATTTGAGTATGCTTCTCTATTAATTATTGCTACCTCCTCCGACTCTTATCTTCATACCAGGTCTATAGAGCCATGCTTCTCAATTAGTAAGATCCTTAATTTTTCATTCTCTTCTCTTAATACTTGAAGAGCCTTTCTGTACTCAGAGATTAAATCCCTTTGTTTACGATTCTTATCCATAAGATCAGCTAAATCTTTATGATCAACTGAAGTTTCATGACTATTACCTTGTTGATCTAGAGTACTCTTAATTTCTTCTACTTCTTTTTCTAACTTCGAGTACCACTCGTCAAGGTAAATCCAAACTTCGCCTTCCCATAGAGTGCGGTCACTTTTCAAATTAATTTTAGGACGATTTGCAATGAGTAAAAATACGTCCTTTTTAACTATTTTTAATAATCTACCCTTTTTGTACTCGTTTATAATATGCCTCTTAACTTGCCCTGCTTCATATTTCAATTCACTCATTGTGAAGCTTCTTTTCCGACCCATTCCAATTTTCCTTCTTTCAAGTATTGAAGTGCTTCTTCAAAAGTTAATATTGGCTTGGTTTGCTTATATTTTTTCCAGTAACTCTTGGCTTTGTCCCATAAACCTTTTTTCAGTTTGGGTATCTCTTTTGGGCTAATCGAGAATTTTTTCTCTAATAACTTAGGAAAAGATTCGTCAATTAGCTCAATGATGTCGTGTGAACGTATACTGACTAGTTCTTTCTGTATGGTATCACGTTTTGATTTCGCCATTTCTTCCCCGCGCAATGCCAGTAACATAAACCTAAATATTTCGGCAATATGCTCGTTATATTTATCGTCATCAGGTTTATAGTAATTGCATTTAAAACAATGAAGTTCTGTATGACCACAGTTTAGCATTTCATGCGCGACACAGTTATGAGTGAATCTCGGAAATCCAGCAGAGACATTATTTATTGGTATAAACGAAGTATCGTTAGAAAAGCCAAACTCCGCTTCTTCGCCCTTGAACTTCTCGATGAGAGAGGACACAAATTGCTCTTTATCTTCAGTTTGTACAACTTTTGCTGCTTGTTCAAGAAGTGGGTCAAGTTCAAGATCTGTTGGCTCTTCTAGCTTATTTATAACGTTACCCCAAATACCTTCTTTATAAATCTCACTATAATATTGTTGAATCTCGGGTGAAGAAGTCGCTAAATAAGGAATTAATGAATTGGGGCTACTGTGGCCTAATTGATCTTGAATCTCATGTTTGCTTTTCTTTTTCATAACCATATAAATGGCATGCATTCTCCTAAAGTCATGAGACGTGAAATACTCATCTCTAGGAATATCAGGCCAAAGTCTTTTTTGAATCTTAACTAAGAATTTACTTATTTGGTTAATTGTTAAAGTAGCTATCTCGGTTCTGTTTGCGAATAACCGATACTCAGTTAAACCATCACCGAAGTACCTATCGTTTTTCGGAGAAAGCACCTTGTCTTTTGGAGCTAACTTAGAGGATTGCTCCACCCAATTTTGAACATCGTCAGTAGCCTTGACTACCTGAGGCTTACCGTTTTTCGTTTTATGTAAATGCAACCACTTGTTTCCATAATAGTCTGTTGATATGCAATCTTTTAGCAATAAACATATCGCTGTGACCCTAGATCCCGTCGCTAATTGGATTAGACATACTCTTCTACAACGAAACTCTAATAAAACATTCTCATTAATGTAAGGTGTTTGCTCATCTAATAGTGCTTCGATTAATGTATAAGCGTTACCTAAATTTAGTACCTTTCCAAACTGCTTTGGTTTCCTTCTCATTGAGTGTGGAATCACTGTGTTAACAACCAAATTCAGGTCATATTTATCTATGTAAAATGTTAACCATTGTTTTAGTAAATATCGAATATTAACTATTTTTTGCCGAGCCCATTTACGACTAACATGAATTAGTATTTTCTCTATCCCCCCTGAAATTAATTCTGAAGGTGTATTTAGTCCAAAACTATTAAAATATTTTAAATACCCTCTCATCATAGCAGACTCACTTGCCCAGCTAGATAATGTTATTAGTCTTGTCGCAGTTCTTACTTTATTTGCAAAATCAACCTTATTGGTGGCGACTTTTATATCTAAATCCTTTACATGATTTAACTTGTAACTAAATACGAATTCATAAAAACTTTTAGTCAATTCTGAATCGTATTCGCATAATATAATATCCCATCCATCCTTTTCAAGCTCCATTTTTGATTTTGGAACCCTTCGTGTATTTATCCTGCTCGTTACAGGTGATTCTTTTTCCTTTTCTAGTATTACGCTTAGTTTAACTAATGCACTGCTCCTTTTCCTGTCGTTGCGCTCCTCAAATTTTTTTTTCAAAATCACTAGTATTTCATCATTGACTTGTTTTCTGCCCTCACTTTTATAAAGCCCGTACCCAGCAGCCCAAATACATAAAGTCATATTCAAAATAGCATTTTCGAATTGTTTCTGTTTATATTCATTATTTATTTCTAGCTGAAATAATGATTCAAAATGCTCCTCAATATTATTGCTTAACAGTCCAAAATTAGGAATATTCTGTATAGGTAAGTTAAAAAAATTAAATGAGAATGTGTCCTTCCATGACAATACTACTCTTTGATACAGTAATAAATAATTAACATAGCGTTTTTCGGGTTTTTTTAGTGATTTATAAAAAGTAAGATTACTAAATTTTTGTATTGGAATTTCTGTGAGATATTCTATTTTACTCCAGGATTCAGCGCAGATTAATTCCCACTCCATTTTTGTAAAGTGTCTATCAACTCCTACTTCACACATGATTTTTGGAATACTTTCAACAGTAGCTACTGAACTCATTATTTAGCTTCCTTTTTTGTGTATTTATTTAGAGTTTCCAAAACCATTTCGTCTATCTTCTCTTCCTTGAGTCCAAGTTCAGTTAGTCTCTTTATTATTAAAGAAATTGATCTCATTTGACCAGCTGCTATGGAGTTCTTGGACGTATAATTAGTGCTATGCTTAATTATTGCCCTCATGTTAATAATTTGTTTAACTAGAACAACTATTGCATCTTGTATCTCCTCGCGGCGCATTAGAAAATGCTGACACCCCCAGCATTTATACCAGTTATCACAAGATTCTTGACTTAAACAAAAGCCCATTTCCACTCGTTTTCCATATTTAAGTAAAAATTCATCTAATGCCATTTCCGTTGTGAACGCATTCATCATATCTTCGATTGGGGGATCCTCCGATGTGAGAAACTGAAGCAACCTTACATAGAATTTACCACTCACCTCACCTTGCTCATATTTTGAAAGCACACGATGAAGTAAAGCGTTCCTAGAAACCCTGCTCTTTAAGTACAGTCTTGTCATTTCTTCATTTCTATGTCCTGCAGCAACACGAACAGCCTCAAGACTGCCTGTTTTCATTGCAATATGAGTTAATAAATAAGTTCTATAGCCATGAGCACTTATACGCTCAGATAGTTCATCCTCATTTAGTACCTCTAATTTCACTTTATCAAAAAAACGTCGAACAGCAGCTTGTGAAATCATCCATGGTGGTTGATCCAACTGGAACAAGTGTACGAATTCTCTATTGTACTTTTTATTCCAAATTGGTTTTAGTTTGAGTTGATCAGCTCTATTTTGCATTTCAGTAATTGCTTCTAGACCTATCGGATCTAGAATAGGGAATTGTCCGTACTTGTTTCCTGCCTTATCTTCATCTTGTGAATATAATCCAAAAGCTTCAGGGTGGTTAGGTAACGGTTTCAAAGCTTGTTTGCTTTCTAGATTCATTACAAAACTAAATCTTGGAGGTGCACTAGCAACTATCATCCAAAACCATCTGCATAATGCTTCGCTTTCATTTTCAGGAACATAATTATAAATACCTTCTACCATTTTCTTTGCAACTTCATCGGAAGAGGGAGCAAACCCTTCACTGTTTATATATGCCTTTGAGGCTTTCTTTGATAAACTAGCCCATTCTTCATCTGGGAAATTCAATTGAGTTGGGAAAAATAAAGGGAATGCACCCACTCCCCATTCAAAAAACTTTTTTAAATGAAACACTTTACTTATTAGATATGCTTTACTTACCTCTTTTTTACGCCCATGCTTAAACCTACTAGTTAATTTTCTGAAATCACATTTTTCAAATGATGTACAATCATTTTTATTCTCTTCTTTTAGATATTCAAATAATTTATTTAAAATATTACTCATTCTATTTAAATTAAATTCACCAGCATCAGCAACTTGCAAATAATTATAATATTTGGATACGAGCTCCGCCCATACTGGATTTTCATGGCTTAAGAGCCTCTCAAGAACCGTTCTTTTTTTCTGCATAATTCGAACATTAGAGTAGCCCAATCTAATACGCAGGTCTTGTAATACCTTTGGATTATATCGATTAATATTTGGATAACTAATCATAGTTGCAAATTTGCTATCATCGTCGTTAAAACTATGGAATGGCTTATTTGTGATTATAGTATGTATAGCTAGGAATTTTCTGAATCCAGTACGCGTAAAGGCGGTACTTTTAGAAATCATCTGATCTTCATGATCTGTTATTAAACCATATAATTTGGACCAATAATACTGAATCTGCGACGAAGTATTATCTGATTGGAAATACTTTAATATCATATCAAGATCGATTTCATTTTTATGCTCACGATAAATAGTTAGGTACCATGGAATTATGTAACACATTTCGGTGAAATGTCCTTCCCTAAAGCCTCTTTTGTCTTCTTGACTAGCTTCTAACCATTCTCTCCCATCGTTAAATTTACAGTGAAGTTGTTCCACGATTAACTTCAGATGCTTCAAATTACTATTAATATATGCTCTTCGATGTTTACCTGGATATTTGTTTACGTCGGTAAATGCCTCTAAATAAAGATTTGAAAAATCTTCCCATGACAACCATTGATAACTCATTTGTGCACTCCCCCTTATTATTTTGTTGTTTTAAAGGTCTCCAAGATGTCTTGTACCTTTCCATCACTTTCTGAACTATTTGTATTAGGAATCCAGTGTGAGTAAGTTGTACGAGTCGTTTCCGTACTTCTATGTCCTAACCATCTACTCACATCATCTATTTGAATATTCAGTTTTTTTAATAGATATGTAGCATAAAAATGTCTAAACGTATGGGGACTATAATCGGAAAGGTCTATATTTCTTTCTCGAGTCAGTTGTCTATTTATGTTTTCATATTTCTTCGCTACAGATTTCCCGGTTATTGGGCGCCCTTGATTTTTTCTATCTCTAGATACAAATAAAAATCCATGATCCACTTCTATGTTTCTCATTAATATTTGACGTTCTCTTAAGGCTTCATAAAGTAAGTTCAGGAATACCTCTTGAGAAAACAGCCATGGTACTTCCCTATATTCCCCATCCTTTTTATGCCCTGACCTAAAATCCGGATTATCCCTATCCTTAATCTTGCAAACCCAAAATCCCTTGTTATCTTTTTCGTAAAAGTCTATGTCGCCCTTTATGCCTTGTTTTATTAGCCTTTTAGCCTTATGGTAATCCATCCTTAGTAAATTGTTTGGAAGGGAACTAGGATCTATCCAAATGCCTGCTGCTTCACTTTCCCGTGGACCTAAGAAACGCAAAATATTAAAAAGAAGCTTATCCTGATAACTACTTGCCATATCTATAAATTGATCTGTTTGTTCCAGTGTAAATATCGAGTCTACCTTCAAACTTTTTAAACCATAGTATTGAGGTTTAACTCCTACGTCTCTAGTTATTGATGAGATATCAATTGTTGCAACTCGCTTTTCTCCAGCAATACTCGAAACAAAACCTCTCAACACTTTACTCTTATGTGGTAACTCGTTAATTTGAAGTGAAGCATAATACGACGACTTCTTCTTCAAGAATTGAAGGTACTGCACAGTTGTACGCACAATTTTATTTATACTCGTACTTGAGTAACTACTAGTCACAGAGCGCTGTAGCTTTCCAAATTCATCTCTATGAATATTAGTAACTTTACCTTCAGATTCCCCCCAGCTATTTAAAGGAATCGCATTTAGAGCTACCCACTCTAAAGCATCTTCTATGCCCACATCAGTTCTAATTAGCTGTAAATAGTCTGTGAACCCTTCTAATACAACTAACAAATCCGATTCTAATAATTGAATCTCCCAAATCAAAATAAAGTCTAAGAATTTTTTCAAATCATTCGCTTCATTTCTTACTGTATTAATTGCCTTACCACTACTTCTCCTTGAAATAAGAAATGATGTGGCTTCATGAACTGTTGTATGGTCAGGCCTTGAGATGGAGAGAATATTCTTATCTGGAAGAAAACTAGCATAATGTAATCCTTCCAACTTTTTCACTGTGTATATTCTAGCAAAACTTTCTAACCTTAATTTATTGTCCATTATGTTTACCAATTTAAGAAGTTCTTGATACCCCAAGCTATCCCACCTTATCCGACGATACCATCTATAACTTCAATTCCCCTACTATATTTAACTGTATTAATAATCAATCTTTTTCCAGTATATTCATAGAGTATGCTGATTTCAATAGATTTGGGGGTGATTATTATTTACTCATTTTGGCTTATCAGGGCCGATTGCGCTGCGCTGTAGTCAATTCGTCGTAAAAGAGCTCAACAAGTCAGAGCTCAAGGAAGTCCTGCTCACTGTGGACCTCTTCCCGGATCAAAGCACGGACGACGTTTACAACCAAAGCATGGCTCTCGCCAAAGCCGACGCCAAGAAAGCGATCAAAAACGTGCTTAAGACTCTTTTATCCGATCGATTAATCCCGATCATGCTCGAGAAGTCTGGCTTAGATGATCAGCTTACGTACGATAACATCCCGAAGCAAAAATGGCTCGAGCTCTGCAAGCTGATGAAAGCCTTCCCTGTTATCGTCAAAGGAACACTCTCTATAGAGGAAGCTTTCGTCACAGGCGGCGGCGTTCAGCTTAAAGAAATCGATCCAAGCACGATGCAGTCTAAGCTGGTGAATGGGCTTTATTTCTGCGGTGAGATCCTCGATATTCACGGCTATACAGGCGGTTATAACATTACCGCGGCATTTTCTACTGGTTATATGGCTGGCAAAAATGCTGCTCAGCAGGCATAAAAAAAGAAGGACCCTCATCCTAAGATGCAGGTCCTTCTTCCTTTTGTTCATTGATTATGCTGTAGCCACATCGAGGTCATCTTCTTCGTCACGATCAAATGCTGCACGATCGAATTCTCCCTCAGACTCAGCCACGAGCAATGCCGTAACTGTTGTACCTGTAGCATTAACCGCTGTACGACCCATGTCGATCAGTGCCTCAACACCAAGCACAAGACCCATACCTTCCAAAGGCAAGCCTAAAGCTGTAAGTACAACTGTTGTCGAAATCGCAGCTGGACCCGGAACGCCGGCCACACCAATGGAGGAAACCACACTAACCAAGATAAGAATCAGGTATTCAGGAACGCCAAGCGGAAGATTGTAGACCTTTGCTACGAAAATAGCCACAACCGCCGGCCAAACCCCGCCACAGCCATTGAAGTTCATCGTTGCCCCAAGCGGTGCCACGAAGCTTGCAATACGTGGTGATACACGAAGGCGCTTCGTAATTACTTCCAAATTCACAGGCAGCGTTGCATAACTGCTTCGTGTTGTGAATGCGACAGCAATTGTCGGATAAGCCTTTTTGAAGAACTTGATTGGGTTTACTTTTGCCACGAAAAGAACCAAACCACCGAAGATCAACACGAAGTGAATGATCAAAGCTACATAAGAAGTTAGGATAATTTTAGCCAGAGGAGCAAGTGTATCCAAACCATATTTGGCAGCCATCGCTGCGATTAACGCGTACACCCCATAAGGTGTCAGACGAATAACATACTTAACTACTTGGTGGATCACAGCTGTTGCTGATGTAATAAACGATTTAACGGCTGCTACACTTTCCGGCTTTTTCGAACCGACATGCACAATCGCCACAGCAACAAAAATCGCGAAGATCAGAACCGGTACAACTTTCCCAGTCGCCATATCGTTAATTGGATTGGAAGGTACCAAGTCCAGAATAACCTGTGAGAACGTAGGAATTTCTCTTGCTTTAAAATCTTTCGGTACAGCCTGTGCAATTCCGTTACCCGGATCAATCGCCAAGGCGACAACCAAACCGATCAGCGCCGCGATCCCTGTTGTTAGCAAGAACCAACCGATCGTTTTCAAACCCAGTTTACGCAGCTGACCTAGACTGGATAACGATGAAATACTGTTTATGACTAGAATAAGTACTAAAGGCATAACGAGCATTTTGATCAAATTTACATAGATCGTTCCGATCGTACTAACACTTTTAAATTGGAGCCCCAGTTGATTAAAAGCTACCCCTGCTACTAAACCAAGCCCTAAACCAATGAAAACACGGTTGCCAAAGCTAACTCTTTTTTTCGCCAATAAGACGAGGACCCCGATAATGATAATTGATACGACTAGGCTGACCCAGTTGGATTGAAATGCGGTCACTAGATTGTTGTTCACTAGAATCATCTCCTTAATTCCTACGATGTTACTCGGTTTTATGGGATAAGAATATGACATTCGACGGAACCTGTCAATGATTTATTTTAAAAAGTACGAAAAAACCGAACTATTCCACGGATCAATCGAGGTTTAATACGGCTTTTACGTTTAATTTAAATTGGAAAATGTAATTACATTGTATGCTGGTCATGCACAATAGCAACTAAATACCACTGAGTGCCTGAGTTCTCGTAAACAAGCCTAAGACTGGTCCAGTCCATCCCCTGAAACTGCGGATCTAGACCGGGATAATGATACTCCACCGTAATCGCTGAAGTCGTCGGATATACACTGAATACATTATTAATCATATTCCCTTTGCCAAGAATAATGTTATAACTTATTTGTGGTGCGGCTGCAAAATCTTCGTTATATACGAATTTATCCCAATAGTCGGGAAAAGTGAGATCAATGGGATCACCTGAACCGTCGTAATCGCCCCAGTGTGTCGTGCTGGTATTTGCCCAAAGGGCTGCAAGCCCGCTGCCTAGAACCTGGACATCACTCGTCACATGAATATAGGAGTACGGCGAGAATTGTACACCTTTCTTCGGATGGATCAGCTCTGTGAGCTTTTTCATGTCTTGCTGCTTCAGCACTTGTATCGTTTCTTTGGCTCGGCTTTCGATTGCTTTTTTCGCGTCGGCTTCTTTGGCGAACGAGGTCGGACTTGGTTTGATACTAGGCGTAGCAGTGGGGAGAGGCACTTGTACTGTTGGAGCAGGCGTGAGTGCTGGTGCTGGTGTTGGGGAGGTTGGCGCTGGCGGTGCTGGAGAAGCTGTAGGAGAGACAATCGATGTCGATTGTGGACTGCTGCTGCTTGTACCCGTGGCACCTTTTGTTTGCTCATCCATGCATCCGGTCATCACACTTATTATTGCTGCCACCAAAACGATCTCCACCATGCGTCTCATCCGAATCACTCCTCCACAAATTTACTTCCTTATCTCACCAGACGCGGTAATGATGGTAAAGGTTACGAATTCTGTGGTATCTACAATAAAAAGGCGCATGCCTAGATCGTATTGAAAAAGTGAAATTGTAGCTGAATAATCGGCTTACCCAGTCCTTTGGCGAGAGTTGTTGCAAAGGTTGAATTGATGGTACGACTAAGGCATCGAATGTTTAAACACTCGATGCCTTAGCCATGTGTTGTTGTACTTTATACAACAATAAGCAAGCTAAATCCACTTTATACATGCGATTGTTGCAGAAAATACAACAGTTTCAGCCAAAAGTGGCTCTATCGCCAATAAAAAGGATAAATTGTTGTACAACATACAACATTCTGAGCTTTCCGGGGTGAAATTAAGAAAATTGTTGTACGCTGTACAACTTGCCTTCCTTAAATTCCCCAATTTCCCCAAAAATCCAGATAGGGGAATACATAAAAAGCACTAACCTCGTTCGGTTAGTGCTTGGGAGCGTCCACGGGATGAGTGGGAATATGAGATTTGTGAGGGTTGGCCTGGTTGCTCGGCCGCGGTGCCGAGATAGCGATGTATTTCATCGCTATGGCTCATCTTTCGCGTGTCTCACGCGGGTTTCACCCCTCATAAGGATGTTTTTCATCCTTATGGCGGGGTTGCTCGGCCGCGGGCGCGAGTTAGCGATGTTTTTCATCGCTATGGCTCATCTTTCGCGTGCCTCACGCGGGTTTCACCCCTCATAAGGATGTTTTTCATCCTTATGGCGGGGTTGCTCGGCCGCGGGCGCGAGTTAGCGATGTTTTTCATCGCTATGGCTCCGCTTTCGCGTGCCTCACGCGGGTTACGCCCCTCATAAGGATGTTTTTCATCCTTATGGCGGGGTTGCTCGGCCGCGGGCGCGAGTTAGCGATGTTTTTCATCGCTATCTCTCTGCTTTCGCGTGCCTCAAGCCTGTTCGCACCTCGCTCAACAAGCTCACTCATTCGCGCAGAGTTTGCTTACTTTCGCTTCCGCGCAGCCTCCCCCGCACCATTTCACATCCGGATACCGGCGCTGAAATGGTTGTAATCGTCAGCGGACGGGTCAAAGGCCGCCTCTTCCTCGCTCGGCACTGCGTCGGTTACGGGCGATACGTTCGCCTCGGCGTAGCTCTCGGACCAATCCTCATTCACGGTGTGGGCCGGAATGCGGATGGAACCCTCCAGATCATACGCCATGTTGTATATCGCTGACTCTGACTCGACCTGCGGGCGATCCATTAAGCGCCCGCCGTGCGATTGGGCAATTTCTAGCGCAGATGTTATCTCCTGTGCATCAAGATGGATGTGCACAGTGGACATATCTCCGCCCAGTAGTTCCGGCTTGTAGCCGAGCTCGTCCAGCGTATCAAGCGCAAGGAGCGCATCCCGCTCCTTATCAAATTCAAAAAATATAGGAACAAAGCTCTTCATCGCATAGCATCCTTTCTTCCTCATCATGCAAAGTATGCCATTATCATCTGCATATTGTTCCCACATTATTCTACTTTGATGGCTTTCTGCACGAATGTCAGCAGCTCCGCATGATATTCTGGTACAGCAGCCACCAAGTAAACCGCCTGTGCCATCTCTATCCCAACTTCGGAGCTTGTACTTACACCTGCATTTGCACTCGCACCCGAGCCCCCAAGCATAGCTACCGGATTACCCGCGAAATCCGTCACCTTCACGCCGGCCTCCTGCGCGAGCAGCAAGCCCGCGTACAAATCCTCACCTTCGGAGTTGTACAGCACGACACCATGCAGGTCGCCTCTGGCCAGCATTGCCCAGGTCAAAGACGGTGCCCACAAGCGCAGCACTCTTTTAACCGAATGCTCTAGATGATGCCTTAGTCCCAACGCTCTGTGATTGTCCTTACCAACCCCATGGCCTTGAATCCATGAAATTGTTGACTTGATCAACGGACCTTTCGGCTTCGCCTCAAGCTTCACATCCTCCTGCCAAGCACCTTCGTCCTTAACAGCCACGTAATTTAGCCCCAAGGCCGAATCACGGATTACCCCTAGGACAATTTGTCCCTGATAGCTCAAAGAGATGCAAACTCCATAAAGCGGTATGCCCAATGCGAAATTATTCGTTCCATCCAAAGGATCGACATGCCATACCCAATCGCTGGCTTCCCCTCCTTCACCTGCTTCTTCACTATATATACGATGACTCGGAAATACCGCCAGGATGTCTTCCACAATCAAACGATCCGCCTGCACATCTACTTCGGTGACCAAATCGCCACGATCATCCTTATGCTGAATGGTCAGCTTACCTCCGAAACGCTCTCTTGCCAGTTCTCCTGCTTTCATTGCCGCTTCAACAGCAACCTCTCTTGCTAATGACCACTCGTTACGATTCATTCAATTAGGCCCCTTCAAGTAATCTAGTACTCCTCTTCATATTTTACCATATCCTCCCTGCGAAAGTTGTCACAAACGCACACTGCTGCATTGACAAGCAGCCTCTACATAAGTGATAATATAGCAAAATCAGAAGCGATATAAGCAGTCGAAAGGGGCAATACGAGTATGGTTAAGCAGCATCAGCACAAGATTTTGGATTGTACGATTCGGGACGGCGGTTTGGTGAACGATTGGGATTTTAGCGTGGAATTTGTCCAAGACATGTATCGCGGCTTAAGTGCAGCCGGTGTAGAATATATGGAAATTGGTTATAAAAACTCGGAAAAACTGCTTAAAGGCGGAGCATCCGGTCCTTGGAGATTCTTGAATGAATCCTTCCTTCGTGACGTTATTACCAAAAAGACCGATACGAAACTATCTGCTCTTGTAGATATCGGCCGTGTCGATGAGAATGACATTTTACCTCGTGAAGACAGCTTACTTGACCTGATCCGCGTTGCTTGTTACATCAAAGACGTTGATAAAGGCCTTGAGCTTGTTCAAAAGTTCAATAACATGGGCTACGAAACGTCTCTTAACATTATGGCGCTTTCCCACGTTATGGAAAATGAGCTGGTTGAAGCTTTCGAAGAAATCAATAAAAGCCCAGTTGACGTTGTCTATATCGTAGACTCCTACGGCAGTATGGATCATAAAGATATTGAGTACCTCGTAACGAAGTTCCAACGTCTGCTTCCTGAGAAAGAACTCGGCTTACATATGCACAACAACCTGCAGCTTGCTTTCGCAAATACAATTGCCGGTGCATCCAAAGGCGTGACTTTCCTTGATTCCTCCGTTTATGGAATGGGCCGCGCAGCAGGGAATTGTACGACGGAGCTACTTCTTAGCTATTTAAAAGGAGCACGTTACGACATTCGTCCCGTACTTGAAATTATCGAGAAACACATGATTACTATGCGTCAAAAATGGGATTGGGGCTATCTCATTCCTTACATGATCGTAGGAGCGCTTGATGAGCATCCGCGTACTGCTATGGCTCAGCTTAGCTCAGATGAAAGAAATAACTTTGTAGATTTCTATGACCGTTTGACTTCAGTAGAAACAGCTCCTATTGTTCATAAAAACTAATAGTCTCAATTGAAAAAGACCCCTTATTAACAGTTCTCGAAGGCTTCGGCCTTCAGAACTATCGATAAGGGGTTTTTCATATGCTCTAATCTAAACATTATTTGATGATTTTGGCTGATACGAGGTAGTCTTCTGCATACGCACGATCAATGAGGAAAACGAAATCCTCTTCTTCTCGGCGATAGGGGGTTTTTTTAGGGAAAACTTCAATATACTCACTCTCGATTAACTCCGTACAATTCTCGTCTGCATAGATCAATCCGTCTTCTAACCGTTTTAGCGCCTCAACCATAACCTCCCGCGATTTGAGCTCCCCTTGAATCTCCACATAGACTCTTGCGGTAGCATCGTGGTCTTGCAGTAAAATCGCTACTTTCTGGTTAGTTTTGATGTGCACCTTCTTTTTCGGGGATATACTCATCTGTCCTACTCCTTCATCAGTCTATTATGCGTTATCTTATGTCACAAAGAAGGAATGCGGAATAGGCAGATGAACGCTAACGAGACACTCCCCCAAAGACTGGGCTTTTCACATATGTATGTAAATGTACCGAATAGAGAAAATAAAGAACGAGTCGACACCGCTGACCATCAGCGAGCCGTTAGGAGTGAAATCTATCCGCCATGAGCCGCATATTGCTAATTGAGGACGAAGAACGCATCGCTAGGGTGCTTCAGCTGGAGCTGGAGCATGAAGGCTATGAGGTACATACAAGAGCAGATGGGCGCTCGGGACTGAATGCAGCCTTAAACGAGTCGGAGGACTGGGAGCTTATCCTGCTTGACGTCATGCTTCCGGAGTTGAGCGGTCTAGAGGTGCTTCGCCGAATAAGGCAGGTAAACGCTACCCTTCCCATTATCCTGTTGACGGCACGCGATGACGTCCGGGACCGAGTCAGCGGACTCGACCAAGGCGCTAATGACTATGTGACAAAGCCTTTTGCCACAATTGAACTGCTTGCTCGCATTCGCAGCTTACTCCGGCAGAGAAGCCTGCAGGATCAGCCGGCAGAGCAGCCTTATTTACTTAAAGTGGACGATCTGAGCATGGATTTGAAGAGTAGAGCCGTTACCCGAGAAGGTACATCGATCGAATTAACGCCTACGGAATTTGATTTACTGCGCTTCTTGATTCAACACAAGGACGAAGTGATGTCGCGGGAGCAGATCATTTCTGAGGTTTGGGGATATGATTTCATAGGAGATACGAATGTGGTTGACGTGTATATCCGATATTTGCGGCAGAAGGTGGACAAGCCCTTCTCCTCCAAGCTCATTCAGACGATACGCGGTATCGGCTACTTGCTGAAGGTTGAACCTTCCACAAGCAAAGAGGCGGACGATTCAGCTGGTGAAGCTGTCCCTAAAGATAGGCAGACGCCCTCATGAGCCTTAAGCTGAAAATCACACTGTGGGTTTCTGCAGGACTGATGTTGATCCTCTTTTTCAGCTTCACTTTTGTCTACTACATGTTCATCCGAGTTACGACCAAGGGTGAAGTGGAGCTGCTGAAAGAAAAGGCCCGCACTCTAATTCTGAAGGATTTACCTAGCCACCCTGAGTATTGGCAGAACAACTCGCTGATGGATGAGCTCCTCATTCCGCAAGAAATGCTTCGGTATATTGCTCCCGATTCGAAAGTCGTTTATCAATTATATTCCGACCCGAAGCTGCTTCACTTTTCTCCCAGTTATGTAAACAAAGAAACGGTAATCTTAGAAACAGCGTCGGACGGTATTTTTATATTTGTGAAAACGCCTGTGTTCAAAGAAGGTCATCAGGTCGCTATTTTAGAAATTGGACGCAGCCTGCGAAGGTTGGGCGAATATTCAAATATGCTCATCTCTATTCTTTTATTAACTTCCATAGGTGCTCTTATTCTTGCTCTCCTTGGGGGTTATTTCTACACGAATGCTCTTTTTCGTCCGCTTCAGCATTTAGTCACCACTATGCAAAACATTGAGAAAAGCGGCTCATTCAAGCACATCGCCATGCCTGACAAGCTCACAAATGATGAATTAACGATGCTTGGTGCAACATTTAATAGGATGATTGATAGGCTGCAGGAGATGTTTCAAAAGCAGGAGCAATTCCTTGCAGATGCCTCACACGAGCTGCGTACACCGCTTACGATCATTGAGAGCTATGCTAGTTTACTGCGTAGATGGGCTTTCCGGGATGATAAGTTGCGTGAAGAAGCGCTCGAAGCCATCGTCTCCGAATCAGCCCAATTAAAGATTCTTACGCAAAACCTGCTTTCCCTTACCGATAATCGGCGAGAGAACTGTGAACAAAGGACCTCCTTCGATCTCCTTCCGATTGTAGAGCAAACCGCAGCCTCTCTTAGAGTCACCTCTTGCAGAGAGATTGAGGTACAGATTGAGCAAGACTTGAAAGAGCTTCATATGATCGGAGATCCTTATAAGATCAGGCAGCTTCTTATTATATTGCTAGATAACGCGCTCAAATACAGCCAGCAAATGGTTGTGTTGAAAATCGGCGCTACAGAGAACAAGTGGGTTACCATCGAAGTCATTGATCAAGGCATTGGCATCGCGGAAAGTGACTTACCCCACCTTTTTGACCGCTTCTATCGGGCGGATAAAGCAAGGAATCGTAAGCAAGGCGGAGTGGGTCTGGGACTGGCTATTGCGCAACATATCGTTCAGAAGCACGAGGGGACCATTCAGCTCAAAAGTTGCTTAGGCCAAGGAACTACCGTTTTGATTACGCTGCCAAAAACGTGTCAATAAGAACATTATAATGGGATTCTCATCATATTCTCAGAATTCACCTTAACACCTTTGATCCCACTGGCCTCAGGGTTGCAAGGTAAATATTAGGTTGAATTTCATCTGGTATACTTGGGCTTAGGTGGACGAACACCCCACAAGTTAGCTCAGTAGAAGAGTCATGCGAAGCCAGTTTTCTAATGAAAACTCAGCATAAGCTTACAACGCAAGTTTTCTTGCGAAAACTCTAAGGAGGCAAACCAGATGAAAAACCAACAACAAACATGGTATAAGAAACTAGTCGTAGCGGCTTTGACCGTTTCCATAGGACTTTCTGCAGGAATGGTGAGTGCGCCTCATCAAGCCGGGGCAGCGGGAGCCATTGATGCCTCAATCACAGCAACTTCTCGCGGCAGTCAAGTAATTTCGATCGGTAAAAACTATTTGGGAAGACCTTATAAATTCGGTGCAAAAGCGGGTCAAACGCGAACATTTGACTGCTCTTCCTTCACTCAATACGTGTTCAAGCGGGTTGGCGTAAACCTGCCGCGGACTTCTAAACAGCAATCCCATGTCGGAAGCTACGTATCCAGAAGCAACCTTCGCACAGGCGATCTCGTGTTCTTCTCTATTCCTGGTAAACCCGGCGTCATTAACCATGTAGCCATCTATATGGGTAACGGCAACCTGCTGCAAACATATGGTGCAGGCGGAGTCCGTATTACTAACATTCACAGCGGAACTTGGTCTTCCCGTTACATGACCGCTCGCCGCGTCCTATAGTACAATAAGGATAACCCTCAAGCCATATGGCTTGAGGGTTTTTGTTTTTCACCTACGAATCAGAAGGACAAAAAGTATTCCGCCTTCCTGACTCGCTAGTAACGGATGTACGCCTCAACATAGTTCTCCTTTAAGCCTCGCTTGCGCACCTTGATCTGCAGCAGACGTTGTTTGTAGCTCACTCTAGCCGTCCTTGGCTGCACAAGGGTCGGTAGCTTAATGATTCGGTTCTTGCCGCTGAGAAAGCCGGTAAGCTTAATCTGATTGGATTTCACAAACACCTGAAGCGCTCTTGGATCTTCATCTTTGGCAATCTTCACTTTAATGATGACATGTTCATGCGTCTCAAAGGTTTCTGAGCCCGCATATCTCTGGGAAGAGAGATTGGCATCCAAACCCGGCATCGCTTTTTTCAGCATGTCCTGTACATATCCCTCGGCCCACGTCATATTATCTAGAAAGGTCTGCCCATTTTCACCGAAAGGCAGCTTTTGCCCAAGAAACTTCTCAACTTGCTCCCACTTTAGCCAAGGATGGCGATTAAACCCGCTCAAGCCCATCACCTCATTTTCACTAGCAGTATATGTGCCTACTCCCTGATGTGACACCCAAACGAAAAACAGGGCACCTCTAGGCGAATACCCTCATATACTATAGTTGTGATAAGCGCAAGGGGGATCGACTATGCCATCTATCGTAGGGAATGTCAAAATCATCAGCGTGGGGCCGAGCTCCGTCGTCCATTTCGGCGATTCCTTCATCATCGCACCTAACAGCTCCTCCAAAACTTTTGCCGGAGCAGGCTCATTTAATACCGGGGACTTCCCTCGTATCTATAATGCCTATAGCACCACCGTAACCAACGATTCCGACCTTATCGAAAACAATGCCAGCGGAATAATCATTTAAATCAATTCATCTATTAACCTGAGCGAGGTGTTCATCCAAAATGAACTGGACCATCCATCAGACCATTATGATTCAGCATTTAAAAGTGGACTCAGTGGCTAACTCCTCCGTTCTGCAAATTGGCACCGCCGGATCTATCCGATCATTATCTAATCTTTACAATACAGGCGGCTTCGTTGAATCCGCTCCAGAGATGGGAGCAAGCGCAATCAACCCAGTTTCTCTGGTTCCTTTACCACCGCCAACTTAATATATACCCCAACGCGAAGTTACAAGCTGATTGAAAATGGAAGGAGGTGCCTTTCCTAGATGAATAATTGTATAACTTGGCAGCAATGGGCTCAGCAGGTCACCGCCTATATTGAAATGCAGAAACAGCGAATCGATAAGCTCGAACAAACCGTAACCAAACTGCAAACGGACCTTAACGCCTTGAAAAATCAGAAGGGCGTCCACATCGATAAAATTGAATATAAATTCGATCAACTCAAAGTCGAAAAGCTCGACGGAACCTTAACAATCGGTATCAGCCCCAGCTTACTTGACCATATCGATGACCTTACAGTGAATGGTGCCTCCGTGGGCAAAAATGCTGGAGCTGATGCGAATGCTTTTTTTCAGGGGCAAGGGCAAGGGCAAGGGCAAATGCAAGGGCAAATGCAAGGGCAAGGGCAAGGAATAAGTCAATGGTATGGAATAGGGCAGAGACCACAAGAGCAAGGGCAAGATCAGGGTCAAGGTCAAGGTCAAGGTCAAGGTCAAGGGACGGGGCATCAAAGACCAGATCAGGGACAAGGAAATACTTCTGGTTTTGGCATGCAACAGGAGATCTCTAGCGGGATAGAACAATATTTGCAATATGGTGTTCATGCCGATATGCAAAATCTGGAGAACAAATATCAGTATCCACTGGACGAGGATTACAAAGCCCTCATTATCGATGATATCCGTAAACAGCTAGACACCCGCATTCAGCTTTATGTCAATCAGTATCGCGGCGTTGGTTTCAAAGAACCGATGGAGGCCGTTACAACCAGCATCTTTGAGAAAACAAAAAAAGACATAATCAGTGCAATTGAGAGTTACATATCCAGTTTACCAAGGAAGGAAGGCTAAAATATGCTGAACTTACATGTGGAAAACAAACAACTTTTCGTAGGTGACGTGAGAATCATCGGGGTAGCCAGTTCCTCGGTATTTCTCATTGGCGATACAGAAGTCATTTCATTGTCCTCCATGTTCGACACGCCTCCCGAATCGGTCATCATTTCACCATTCGTACCTCTTCCAGCGGAGGAATGACCCATGGTTCGCCTATCCATCGTCGGCAATGTCTATATCAACGACTTAAGCTCGAGTAGTATCATGCATGTTGGCGATAACATCAACACAGCTCTAAAAACAAGAGTCTTCGCTGTCCAGCGTGAAGTTCCCTTCTATTATGGGAATGAGGGGAGCTTCAAGGCTTATCCCTTTTATCAAAGACCCTTTCCCATCCCCCAGCCTCCGGAACCCTTCACAATGTCTGTGGATAACTTAGGCTCATTTATTCGTGTGCAGAATATCCGTATTCTAGGCGTTTCCTCGTCCGCTGTGCTGCAGATCGGCTGTAATCGTATCACCAGTGCCGAAACACACATCAAAAACATCCGCCAATTCGTCACAGATAAACCCGGGCCCAAGGAAAAGACAACCTTTGTCAAACTGGGCAAAGAAGAAGGCATCGGTTTCTTCGAGGCTGCTCCCAAGCGGGATGGGATGAATGAATCCACATTCTCGGTTGAAGATTAGAGATGTTGCAGAAAGTGCAACAATTGCGGCCTTTATCCCGGCGCTCCCTCTTCAATGTTGCATAATGTACAACAATTGGACCCTATACAGGTCATTTTGCCACAAATGGGTTCAAAATGTTGTACGAACTGCAACTTCAAGTTGCAAAATAGCCTTTTGGCGTGCGAATTGTTGTAGTAATTACAACACTGCTGAATGACTTAAATCAAATTTGTTATTAGCTGCGGGGAGCCAGTATACTGGGAACGCTGGTAATTGGGTCGGAGGCGGTATATGCTCATTGCTGGTTTGACGTTAAAGGCGCTATTTGCTTCATTGCTGGCTCAGACGTTGGAGGTGCTATATGCTAATTGTTGGTTCTAACGTTAAAGGCGCTATTCGCTTCTTTGCTGATCCTTACAATGGCGGCGCTATCTGGTGACAATCGAGAATTAGCGACGAAGCAAGGCAGTAACCCAAGCTTTAGCAGCTACGGATAAGCAAAACAAAGAACCGCACCCCACTCGACAAGCCTGAGTAGGGTGCGGTTCTCTGCTAGAGCCGGCTCACTTCGTGAGCAGCGTCTGGGCGCGGCTGAGCAGCGCCGCCATCTCCCCGCGCGTCAGTGACGCGCGCGGGCGGAACGTGCCGTCCGCGAAGCCGTCGACAAGGCCATTGCTGCTCATCGCAGCGATGGCCCCCGCCGACCAGCTTCCTGCCGGCACGTCGGTAAAGCCCTTCGCAGCGGCTCCACCGCCAGCCTGCGAAGTCAACTGCAAAGCGCGGGACAGCAGCACACTCATCTGCTCCCGCGTCATGATCTGATCCGGCACGAAGCGATCGCTGCTGATCCCTTGGATCAGCCCGCTCATCTTCGCGAACCGGATATCCTGCCACGCCCAGTGGGTGGCAGGGACATCACTGAACGAGGCGCTGAGCGCTGCCGCCTCGCCCTTCAAGCCCAGCACGCGCACGATAATCGTCGCGGCTTCAGCCCGCGTGAGCGCCGCGTCCGGCGCGAACCGGTCAGAGGCTATGCCGAGCATCCAGCCACGGTTCGCCGCGGTTAACACGTCAGCCTGCGCCCAATGCTTCTGCATGTCGGCGAAGTAAAACCCATCGGACCATAGGCTGTAATAGTCCCATGTATCAGTCGTCTCCTGATTCAGGCTCCAGCTTCCAGTCCCTTTCAAGTTATACTTGCCTACCAATTTCAGCTTTTCTTTGAGCGACTGTTCGTTCTCGAACCACACCGTGTAGTCACCGGCTCCGAGGTTATTGCCATATACGCTAGACGCTGCATTGGTTGGACTTATCGTGAAAGTAGCTACTGGTGATTGACTAGCAGCATCATACCGCACAGTCCCTTTATAGGTGTCAATCAGCATCATTAGCGCCTGAGCGGATACACCTGAGCCATTAACGGCAGCATTTTGATTCCAGTACCGCCCGTAGAACGGAACGCCAAGAACTATTTTATCGGCTGGTGCTTGCGCTACTGCGTATTGAATCGATTTCTCGACAAAGGGTAAACTTGCCACAGGTCCCGGGGTCGGATCTCCAGGATAGCTTTCATCGTAAGCCATGACCATTAAGTAATCACTCACCGCGGCTAATGCCTTGTAATCATACAAAGCAATCCAGCTTTTCGTTGCTCCTGTAGGATTCGCCGCTACAGCTACTGATACTTCCATCCCGCTTGGGAGTTTATCGCGCAGCATTTTGACCAAATCCGTATATTTATCACGGTAAGCTGCATCCACATTTTCGATATCCATATTGATGCCGTCCAACTTATGGTCCTTGATAGCCTCAACTATTTGATTCACAAGCGCTTCTCGATTATCAATGGCTTTCTCACCTAGGGTCCTATCAAAATCGTTACTAAGAAAAGGGACAACCTTCTTCCCTCGCTGGTGCATATCGGTAATGAACGAGTCCAATAGAGAATCAGATAATTGCAAACTACCATCTGCATTGATATGAAAATAGCTAGGCAAGACAACATCGAGTGTTTGACCGCTTTTATCTACTTGCGAGGTATAGGAATTTGAATTGCCAAAAAAGAGATAAGACATCGTAAATTTCCCTTGAGACGAGCTAGCTTCAGCCTTAACACTAGGTTCTGAGCTTGTTGCTATTGTCAAAAGCCCCGCCGCGGCTAGTATAATCACGAATTTGTTCCATCGATTTTTGGTTTTATTCATCGGCCACCTCCCATTTCTAGCATCTAGCTGCTTCCTTTATTCTGCTAGAAAGAAATCGAATGTGCCATGGTAAATATTGGTGATACCAAAAAACCGTTACTTAGAGCATACAGCTCCGAGTAACGGTTTCTAATAAAACTGGTAGTGGTTACGGCCTTTGCCCTTCACTTTGTATAGAGCAATATCTACTTCTTTCATCATACTAGTCGCATCGCTTTCATCCGAGCGGTACATCGTAATCCCCATACTCACTGTTGCTCGAAACTGCTGCCCCTGTATGTCCCATGGCTGTTCAAAACACTGAATGATGCGCTTAGCGACGCTTTCCACGTGTTCCTTACAATCAACCGCGGGTAATAAAATAGTGAACTCGTCGCCTCCCATGCGGGCGAACATATCAACCTCACGGAGACATCCTTTGATGCGGTGAGTAAAATCCTGCAAGAATGCATCTCCTACATCATGGCCCATCGTATCATTTATCACTTTGAAATCATCTATGTCTAGGTATAAAAGTCCAAACGGTCTCTTCGTTCGATTGGCTTGCAAAAGCATTTGCTGCAGATGCTCCTTAAACATTCGCCGATTAGGCAAACCTGTCAGAGGATCATGAAAAGCCATGGCAATAAGACGGCTCTCTTGATTTTTGCGCAGCGTGATATCCGTTAGAACGAAAGAAATCTCAGCTAGAACACCCTCGTCGTTACGAATTGGAATGGCGGTGCACTCAAACCAGATGATATTCTTACTTGCACTTCTCGCTCGAAATTCTAGCTTACTGCTGCTGCATGTTTGCAAGGTTTTGATAAACATTTTATGTAAATCCATACCATATTCAGAATCGATAAAGTCTACCACTTGCTGAAAGTCACTAGGTATAAATCCTATCACCTCACTAAAACTCTTGGAGGCGTAGGTCAAATTTCCATAAACATCAAATATGCTAAACAGATCCCATGCTTGCTCGATGAATTGGCGTACGAATGTATCCTTCTGTAACGATGAATGTTTGGCAATATCCGACTCAGCCTTATGACTCATTACTTCGCAGCCCCTCTCGTACTTTTTACATAGAGACTTAGGTAGCTTAGCATGGGAACATAAAGATTCAATTAAGTTCAACCAAAATTTTCGTCAATTGAAGTCGAAATATGACTCTTTTTTCATACTTTTCACATGTTCCGGGATTTAGAAGCAGATCAAATTACCTACTTCGGAGTATGAACCGTACCAAATCTCTTTATCTGTCAATAAAAGGATAGAAATATCTAGGAGAATCGTTCTATAATGAAGGTAACATGTTAGAGCGGGAACACCGTTCTTTCTACCAAGCTGTTCCGTTACTGAGGAGGATTTCTAGTATGGCAGGAGAAACTATTTTAGTCGTAGATGACGAGCAAGAAATTGTCCAATTGATTCAACTTTACCTAGCGCGGGAAGGCTATAAAGTCATCAGCGCCAATAACGGTCACGATGTGTTTGAGATCGTGAAGGAACATAAGCCCGATCTTATTATTCTGGACATTCTATTGCCAGGACTTGATGGTATAGAAGTTTGCCGACAGCTTCGCAAAACGAGCAATACGCCGATCCTGTTCATCTCCTGTAAGAGCGAGGATATCGATATTATTCTCGGATTAAGCATGGGTGGCGATGATTATATGACGAAGCCTTTCAGCCCTAGTCAGCTCGTCGCTAGAGTCAAAGCTCATTTACGTCGAAATTCCATTCGAGAGCAGCATCAGGATGATCCCCAGTTGGTGAAATTCCCTGGCCTCGAAATCGATCTGGTTAGCCACATCGTTCGCGTGAATGGACAGACTATATCGTTATCGGCCAAAGAATTCGATTTGCTTTCCTTAATGGCTAAGACGCCTAATCGAGTATACAAAATCGAGCATCTGTTTGAACTTATATGGAGCCTGGATAGCATGGGCGATCCACGAACACTCATTGTACATATTAGTAATCTACGTAAGAAAATTGAATCTAACCCAGCAGAGCCTCGCTACATTATTACGGTTCGTGGTGTCGGATACAAATTTAACGGTTCGGCTGTTTAGAACAGTCGGCTAAACCATACGGTAAAATAATGCTGCAGAGGAACCGCTGCCGCCGCTATGACAAGTGCCGGAAGCATGTTGGCAACATTCATTTTTTTAATTTGGAGAATGTTGAGGCCAACGCCAATCACCAGGACGCCACCCACGGCTGTAATTTGGACGATCATAGCATCTAGAGACGCTTGGCTGAATGCCATGGCTATAAAAGTCGCTGCCAGAGCGATGACCCCTTGCATCACGAACACGGACACCGCCGAGAAAATCACACCTATCCCAAGAGTAGACGCGAAGATAATGGATAAGAACCCGTCCAGCAATGATTTGGTATATAAAATATCATGATTATGCCTAAGGCCGCCATCCAAAGGACCCAGAATAGCCATAGCTCCAATGCAATAAACCAACGTACATGTCACGAAGCCTTGCGAGATACTGCTTGTAGGATGAGCAGAAGAGCCTTTGCGAAGTTTCACCTGCAACCAGTCACCAAGCTGCTCTAGCCTGTACTCGATTCGCAGCAGTTCTCCAATGATACCTCCAATAACCACGCTCATAATAACTAGTACGATTTGATTCGACTTTAATGCCATAGTAATGCCCAGCACAGTAATGGCGAGCCCAAGGCCCTGCATAACTGTGCTTTTTATGCCTTCCGAGATGCGGGGCAGCATCATTCCTAATAATCCCCCAATAATAATGGCGATTGCATTCACAATCGTCCCCCATAAAGCCATGTTGATTCATTCCCTTTCTGCCTTCTAGTCTGTGACAACCTTCTCATTCTACATGATTCCGCTCATAATTTCCTCCATCATTGGAAATGGTATGAATAAGCAACAGGAAAGGAGGAATACAGCATGTCTAATGACAAATCGATGGATCCCATGACTGGCGACACGGTTGAGACGGACGGTATTTATGCCAATGAAGCAGGACGAGAGGTTACGCTCAAGCGCGGCGACGAGTTTCCCGCTGATCTTGTTTTGGGACGAACGACTTGGGAAATGAAGGGCTTCGCCGATGAAGCCGTGATCGATCATGATCAGTCTGAGCTTAACCCTATGCGCAAGCGTGTGGACGCGAGAACCTAATCATAGAACCGGGCTGCGATGAATTGCAGCTCGGTTTTTGCCTGCGTATGATATACTAAGGGGATGATATATCAAGCGTTGGGGGAACAAGCATGAACGGAAAACGAATTATCATTGTAACCGGAGGGACACTCGGGGATTGGGCACTTGGAGACATTCATGAAGATGACGTTCTCGTAGGGTCGGACCGTGGTGCCCTATATCTGATTCAACACGGCTATACGCCGCATATTTCACTCGGTGATTTCGATTCTGTCACTGACGAAGAGTTGAGCCGTATTCGCTCTTCCAGTCTCACTTTCATCGATTGCGATCCGGTCTTCAAGGATTTAACAGACACCGAAATGGCCTTTAACTGGGCACTGGATCAGCAACCTGATCATATCGTCCTGCTTGGCGCGCTAGGCACACGCTTTGATCACTCGTTAGCCAATGTGCATCTGCTACGCAAAGGCACAGAGCAAGGCGTCTCCTGTTCCATTGTGGATGCTAACAACCAAATCATTGCCATTAACCAATCCACTCGTATATTACGGGGGAGCTATACACATATATCGCTGCTGCCGCTTAGTTTGGAAGTAACCGGCATTACGCTGCATGGTTTCCAATATCCGCTTCAGCAAGCAACTCTTCAGATTGGACAGTCCCTTGGAATTAGTAATGTACTTAAGGAATCGGAAGGCCTCATCGAACTCCAAACAGGCTTATTACTTGTTATCCAAAGTAAAGATTAAAGCAAAAAATTTTTAAATTAGACAATCTCATATGAATCCTAGAGGGGATAACTCTGGTACAATGAACTGTACGCCATACATTAATTAAGATATTGAGGTCGTTCAAGCATGCAGCATGTGCAAGAGAATCCGGTAATGAACCTTCATCATAAGAGTGTGCAATCCGTCATAACCCAATTTGCAGCCATACATTTACTTACGAACCGAGAATCCGAAATTATAGGTCTTATCGCGCTCCATGGTTACAGTAACAAAGAAATAGCTGATCACTGCAACATTAGCGAAAAAACAGTTAAAGTCCATATTGATAAAATTATGGATAAAGTCGGAACTCGATCGATGCGCAAGCTTCTAGCTGCCATCATCAGCAACGCGGTTTAACGCACGCGCCAAATACTGCTATTCGAACTGGAGACAGTTTGGATAGCAGTTTTTTATATGAGGGAATCTCTCTAACTGGCTTAACTAGGTATATTTCTCCCAACCTTTGCTTACAAATAGAGTAATAGATTATTCCTCTAGAAATGGTTGGTGTGCCTATGAACTACCAAAGAAAGAGAATCCTTGTTTATTCGGTGCTAGCAGGTCTATTTACTATACTTCTCCTACTCGTGTCCATCAGCCTTGACTCCTCGGGGTATCAATTAGAGGGATCCTCACCAACTCCGGCATTGATCCCTCATCAGGTCGATGCTCAGATCGTCGAATCTCCATCCCAAGCTCCGGTCGAGGACTATACTTTTGTAGAGGACAAACCCGCTCCAAGCTTAGAAATAACACCAGAACCTCCGCTCCAAGAGGAACCTAAATTGCCTGCGGCCTCAACGGTTACTTTGAATACTTACGTCCCCATTCCCGCTTCCCCTTCTGCTTTGGCAGTTAAAGGGGCAGTTCAGTCTTCAACAAGACCAACACCTCTGCCGTCCAAAATCAGCATTCCCGTTCTCAACTACCACAGTGTCACGATTGATCCAGGGAATGTTGTCGTTATTTCCCCAGCCAAGCTTGAAGAGCAGCTGATGTATCTTCACGACCATGGTTACACCCCGGTCTCTCTATCTACTTTTATTAGCCTTATCGAAGGAAAAGACGTCGAGGCGGCTCCAGAGAAACCAGTGCTGCTAACTTTTGACGACGGATACATCGATAATTATGAGCAAGCGATGCCTCTTCTTGCCAAATACTCCTTCCCAGCTACCCTCTTTATATCACCTGGTATGAGCGATCAGGAAGGATACCTGAACTGGGAACAGATCAAGAAACTGCAAGAAGCTGGCTGGGACATTCAACCTCATGGGATGACACACCCTCATCTCCCCCAGCTTTCCGCGGATCAACAAGCCTTCGAAATCTTAGAAGCCAGAAAACAAATCGAGGAAAAGCTCGGAACCAAAGCCGATGTATATTGCTACCCTTATGGCGAATATAACAAAACGACGTTGAAGCTCCTTAAGGATCATGGATTTCGTTATGCATTTACGATAGAACAAGGCAATGCCACAAACCAGCAGTCCCCTTATCTGCTCAAAAGGCTTTTTATTAACGGAGAAGAAGGCCTGAAATCATTCATCCGCAAGCTTTCTGCATACGATTAGGCAGCTTTATTTTCAAATTCATCAAATGAAAGGTAGTTCAAATTAATCATCAATATAGTATAATAGACCTATCAACCATGAGGAGCAGTAAGTATGTCACAAGCAAATAAGCGCTCCAGCTTCCGACTCAACCTTCAAATTCCTTTATCAGCCTTGTTCAAAATCATAGGTATCAAAAACAAGGCAGCTGACACCAAACATTCTAAAATTATGATAAGAGATATAAGCTCAGGCGGTATACGTATTCACACCCCATTGAATCTTCCTATCGATATGAGCTTGCTGCTGGAATTCACTTTTCATCTTTTTCATCAAGAGATCAAAGTATTAGGTGTCCTCACACGAAAAACGATGCTGAAGCCATCCCTCTATGAATACGGGATCGAATTCAGCATCGCAGATCCAATTATGGAACAGCAGCTTACCAGTCATCTGATCTTATTAGGTGCTCGGTTAAAACATAACAACATGCTGGCCAGCTGCAGCTTCTGTTCCGATGAAGATATGGCAGATATTTTCTCTGCCACCTATGAGATTACATAGCAGCTGCAAGCTTCTGTACAAATTGTTCCAAGTACTGCTGATCGATGTCATCAAATCGGCTCTTGATAGGACTATCAATATCCAGCACCCCGATAAGCTCGTTTCCTACAAGGATCGGTACCACGATCTCCGATTGTGATGCCGCATCGCAGGCAATGTGACCTGGAAATGCATGCACATCTGGAACAAGTACCGTTTCCCGACGTTCAGCCGATGTACCGCAAACACCTTTACCCAGTGGAATCCGTACACAAGCCGGAAGTCCTTGGAACGGCCCCAGTACGAGCTCCTTCTTGTCACTTGTCTCATCTAACAAATAAAAACCTACCCAATTCACATCGCTCAGAAACTGCCCCAGCAGCGCAGCGGCGTTAGCCAAATTCGCAATGCGATTCGGTTCATCATGTATCAAAGCTTCAACTTGCTGAATCAGCAAGGCATAATTATGTTCTCTTGTTCCCTCATAACTTGATTTCGCAAACATCTCTCATCATCCCTCTTCCCCAAATCATTCCTACCTGCTTATCATACCAAAAGATAACCTTCCTACCCAAATGCAAAAAAAGGGCGAATCGGTATCCACCGTTGCCATATGTTCGGAAATCGACTTCCCAACTTATAAAACCTAACCTCGCCTCGGTTTCCGCGCTTTCAAAGCAAAAAAGACAGTTGGCATAGAGCCCAACTGCCCTTTTCTTAATGATGTATACTTCCTCCCCACACGTCCCCAAAGGACGCGGAGTCGTTTATCCTTACTGCCCGTAATACGCGTTCGCTCCGTGTTTTCTCAGGAAGTGCCGATCCAGCAGCGTTTGGTCCATTTGCTCTACCGATGGGTTTAAATTGTAAGTACGGTAGGCAATCTTCGCTACCTCTTCCAGTACAACTGCATTATGAACCGCATTGTGAGGATCCTTGCCCCAACTGAAAGGTGCATGGCAATTCACCAACACGCTTGGGACCATCGCCGGATTCAATTTCAATTCCTTGAACGTCTCGATAATGACATTTCCCGTTTCCAGCTCGTAGGCTCCATTAATCTCAGTCTCTGTCATTAGACGTGTGCATGGCACTCCCCCGTAGAAATAATCCGCATGTGTTGTACCAAGTGCAGGTATGCCTCTTCCTGCCTGTGCCCAGCTTGTTGCCCAAGCTGAATGTGTGTGAACTATACCGCCAATTGTAGGGAAAGAACGGTATAGCGCAAGATGTGTCGGTGTATCCGAGGAAGGCTTCAGCTTGCCTTCAACGATTTTCCCTTCCAGATCAACGACAACGAGGTCTTCCGCTCTTAACTCCTCATAAGGTACGCCACTAGGCTTAATCACAACAAGGCCTCGCTCACGATCAATCCCGCTAACATTGCCCCAGGTAAATGTGACAAGCCGATATTTTGGCAAATCCAAATTGGCTTCCAACACCGCACGCTTCAAGTTCTCTAGCACCTGATATCAACACCTTCCGATAAAATGTATATATGATTTCATATTATACACTTGTACGTACATGTAATCTAGATATCGGTGATATAAAGTTTTTTACGGTTACTTGTATGTACAGCTTGTACACACGTTTTATGTATATCTAGGAATGAATAATTGAAAAAATGATCGTTTTCCCATCCGCTTCTAACCGTGTTTCAACAGAGTAGCTGCCGATTTGTTTCGTTGTAGTTTCGAGAACACCCTTAGCCGCTGCACGTTCACAAGCGTCAGTAAACTGGCGATAGAAGATGTCTGCGTCATAGCCAAAAAGGAAATCCGTGAATTTCCGGATGCTCTCCGTATTGCGGGCTAGTGTCCCGTTTTCTAGGTGAACAGTCACACCGTAGGTCGTAAACTGTGGATCTAACCATAAGGACACTTCATTGCTATTGCGCACCTCGGTGGTCGCACCGCTCATGGCCAACCCTTTAGCCTCGGCATCTCGGAATAGTCGCAGCGTTGTTTCTTCAAGGTCGTAATTCGAACCTCGCAGCTTGCCCGCTTCCTCCATTACATCGTAGGCTTGCAGCATTCGCTGATCGGGGAATATCAGCTTCTTATAGCTGCCATCCTTCGTAGGTACGACTTTGATGAACGCTTCACTTCCGCTGTTCACACTGATGCGCTTCGACTTCGTCTGTAAACGAGCAATGATTTGAAGTGCTTCAGCTCGGGTAACCGTTCGTCCAACGCCGAAGTAACCGTTGGGGTAGCCTTCCATGATTCCCTTCGTCATGGCCTCGCCAATGAATTTCTGCTGTCTGGCCGTCGCACTTTGAAGATCACCGAATTGTGAAGCTGCTTTGAGACTGTACACTTCGTCTTCCAAATACTCCGTTTCCTTGAGTAAATAGTACAGAATTTCGGCTACATCTTCGCGTTTTAGCATCGCCTTGTAGTCACTGAACTGACCTTTGCTTATAAAATGAAGATCACTAGCCAAATCCAAATAAGGCTTTGCCCAATAACCGACTGTGTTAGGTTTGAACGTGAAATCCCGATAATCCTGCTGCAAAATACTTTGGTTGCTCGCGCTAAGCGTTTGCATAAAGCTCGATTTCCATTTACGCTCACCATTCGGATATTTATCTGTAAAAGCGAGCAAGACAATTTTCACAAATTGATCAGCAGTCACAGAATCATCTGGTCGAAAAGTCCCATCAGGAAAGCCGTCTAGTAACCCCTGCTGCACCATCTGATTAATCGTCTGCTCCGCCCAATGGCCTCGAACGTCCGTCATACCGGCCGCTTCACTCTTCCCTTGTACGACACCTATTGTCATTACGCAACATACCGTTGCAATTGTAAGCCATTTATTGAGCTGTAACATCTTATTACTCTCCGCTTCTCCATGAGTTTTTGGCATCGTTTACACCAGTCTTTAGGATAAGCCTTCTACAATGCTTTGAGAACAGGCTTAAAGCCTAGTGATCCAAGTGGCCAAGAACTATCCACCATGGGACTATAGCCATAGGAATGGGTACAAAAAAGGACCGTGCTTTCTACACATGTAGAAAATACAGTCCCTACTTTCCAATGAAAAACGGCTTATTTAGCCGATCTTTTTCCCAGCACCCACGGTTATAACTGAATTATAGTAGCGCAGCCAATCTGTTATGTATAACATTTTGGTCAGGAAGTCTGGCGCATTTCCCTGCAAACTCGCATACTTTTCCTGCTGCAGCAGTTGATGCATCTCCCAGCTTTTCTGAAATATAGCTTTAATGAAAGCTTCCTCCGTTTGCGGCTTATGTAGATCCGTTCCGCGCGAGAGTTCGATTTCCTCGATAATAACGCCTCGATAGTAGGGATGTACGTTCACTAGTTGCCCCGTATCAATGTAAGCGAGACCTGTAAATTCGAAAGGCAGCCAAATTAAATTCGTCTTCCTGTCTTCCAGTTTAACTGTATAAACTAAGCCCAAGTTCAGAGCAATCGGCTGCGGAAAGTTTTTAATTTGTCCAGACCGCAAATGATCCACTATATGCTCAACGAAATTCATGGTGTTCTCCCTCTCCGAAGGACCTGATCTTTCATCCAGTGTCCTTTCTTCATATTGCGTGTTAAGGCCTTCTATTGTCAAGACACATCATGAACGAGTTTACTTTCTCGGCCTCTTTAATCATGTAGGTGCTAACACTTTCTACCATTTAAAATGTCTTCTTGTTCTCTTGGTATTTCTGAATACTCTCTTTATTGTTGTCTCTCTTCGATTCTCTCCCTTGAAGCAAATCTCCTCCAGATTTCGAGCTATAGCTATTTTTCAAATTACACGTAGAAGTCCGACTCATCTGCCAGTTCACTTTCGAACCCTATAAAGTATGATTTTTTTTATAAAAATGCGAACTTTTTTGTACTTGTAACGTCTAATTCAGAGAGGTGAGAGAATGGAGACGACCGGTGTCCATGTATTTGATTACTTAAAGTACGTATCTGAAACAACGGATCAGAAAGTGATCCTTCGCAATATAATGGAAACTTATGGGAATGATGTATGGAATTATGCGTTTAGCATTTGTCGTAATTCAGATTTAGCTGATGACATTACGCAGGATGCTTTCTTGAAAGTATATCGCAATCTTACTACATTCCGCGGTGAAGCTTCGGTCAAAACCTGGCTGCTTACCATTACACGTAATACCGCTTATGACTACCTACGTAAAGCATTTTGGCGCAAAGTTACACTTGTTGGCTTCATTCAATCTGCTGGCACATCACAATCGGCAGAAACAGAAGCGATGGAGAAATTATATGCTAGTGATATATGGAAAAAAGTGATTTCTCTGTCTCCAAAATACAGAGAAATCTTAATTTTGCATGCCCATTATCAGCTCTCAACGAAAGAAATGGCTGCCATCCTTAACATCTCGGAGGGAACCGTTAAATCCCGACTTCACCACGCCAGACTCAAGGTGATCAGTTTGAAGGAGCGTGAAGCGCTTGAAAACTCCTGATCCGGATGATTTACATAAGCAATTGGAATCAGGACCGCTTAAGCAATCTGGCTTCACTTCCAAGCTTCAAGGCGAGATCGAGGAAGCCATTGAGCGGAAGGAAAGAGCGAAACCGAAGGTAAAGCCCCTACTCTGTTTCGCCGGAATCGGTGCAATAGCTGCAGCGTTACTGCTCTTTCCATGGCGTACAATCCATACGCAAAGTGACGCAGCTCCTCCAATGGATGCTTCTGTTACGACTGCGGCGTCCACTAGTTCGTCCCCTGCCCCAATAAGCACCGCACTGCTTATTGGGCTAAGGACCGAGCGTGAATCTAACAATACAGAGGCGCAGCATGCTTTAGGACCCATTCGTTATAGTACTTATCGAACAATGCTTATAGCGCCGGTTCGCGGCCAACTGCAGAAGACGTCCGAGGGCACTGGAATTCTCATGCCTTATAAGCAAAATTTTTGGAAAATCGATTCCTTGGTTCATAAAACGAAAACAGATGAGTTCCACTATTTATCTGCTCATCTAGCTGATCAGCCCGTGAAGCCAGAAGTATTCCCCGATCAAGCGGACGAACAGTTAAATCGCGTGGAGACCCTGTTATTTGCTGGGAATCAATATGTTTCCATCGCTGAATCGGAGGAGGCTTGGCGAGGTAATGCCCCTTATCAAGCGGAACGCATCTGGGTTCGTACCCTCCCTCAATTAAAAGAAGGGCATACTGTGCAGTTCTATAACAAACCGGTGGACAAGAACCACGTTTCGATCACCGATTTATATGGCAGCAGTAGCAGCATTCTTACAAATGTACCGAGCAGCTCTACCAAATTGCTTGGTGAGATTACAGGCCAAAGCTGGACCGTCCAGCGTGAACCAGGCCGCTGGGTCGGCAAGGTCGCTGAGACACCGCGAATTAATGCAGCGACGCCTGATAGCTACGTTCTGCACGACTTCCCGCGCGAGCTGCCTGATAAAGTCATCAATCATGATGATCTTTGCTGCTCATGGAGCGCTATTCAGTCCTCGTGGCCGTTAGCAACCGATGCATTAACATCGCCGATGAATGATATGATCGTGATTTTCGAGAACGGCAAGCTCAAGTTCTACCCTTACGGGCAGGCGCCGGGGAATGATCCACAACTAACCTTGGACCTCCAACCGGGCGAGAAACTCGTTATGGCGCAGTGGGCAACCGATCACTACGTACAAGAGTGGATCGATAAAGTCGGCCGCTATTTGAATGATGGTCAGGCTGAATCGAGCATCAGTGACGAAATGGATAATGGTAGAGTTGAAAAAACCCGCTAAGTCCTGTGACTTAACGGGTTTTCGTTGCTTACCAGCCCCTGCGAGCGCGCAAGCTCGTGATGTGGGCAATATGATGATTACCATGCCATGCGTAATTGCCAACGTTCCAATCCAGTCGAATCGTATCCCCAGATTCTGGATGTACAAATGCACGCGCAAACTGCTCATGCTGCATGGCTCGCAGAACAATCATCCAGCGGCTGTGCAAAGCGTCAAGTAAGGTAAGCGATAACTCTATCGGAGCAGACTTGCCATCGCTGAGCTCAGCCCAGCGATCCTCGTAGTACGGTCTGATCGTCGGCTCTTCCTCCGTCAGCGCCAGCTTAAACCTTGTGTAGCTGTTCATATGGCTGTCTGCGACGTGATGCACGACTTGTCGCAGCGTCCACCCTCCTGGGCGATAAGGCGTATCTAGCTGCTCGTCAGACAGCCCAGCAACCGCGTCACGCAGCCTACTTGGCGTCGACTCGATGTCAGCCATCCACTCTTGCAACTGCTCCCGTGAAATTTCTCCTTCGTGTGCAAACATTCCAATAGGGTAGCGTAACTCATCCATAATAACCAGACCTCCAGCATCTTTTTCTCTATTATAGCGGAGTTTTGCTAGACTGCCCACGATGTTGAAGTAAAGCGCTACAAAGCGTCGGATACGCTCTCTCCACCACCCATCGGCTACATTAACGCTACAAAACATCGCTAACTCACCAGCTAGCTAGTCAACTCTCACTTTAGCGATGTAAAACATCACTAAAGTCGCCGGACGCCCTCTTTCCACCACCCATCGGCTACATTAACGCTACAAAACATCGCTAACTCACCAGCTAGCTAGTCAACTCTCACTTTAGCGATGTAAAACATCACTAAAGTCGCCAAACTCCCCTTCTCTCTCACTCGCCATCTACTTCAACTCAACTTCCTCACCACAATCCAACAATAAAAAAAGGCCTCACACCTCGCAATTCCTGCGGCTGTAGGACCCTTCCTTCATACATTTTAAACCTTATAAACATCAATGAACCTTTGAGCGAACCGGGAATCCCACTGGGTTCCCTTTCCCTCAGCGAGAATGGCGAGTGCCTTCTCGATCGGCATCCCTTTCCGATAGGGACGATCGGAGGTCATGGCATCGAAGGCATCGGCTACCGCAATGATGCGGCCGAATTCAGGGATATCCAGGCCCTTCAGGCCATCCGGATACCCGCCGCCATCATAGCGCTCATGATGAGAGCGCACGCCTGGAAGCAGGGGCGCCATAGCCTCAGCAGGCTCGATTTGCTTCAAAATCGATTCGCCAAGCACGGGGTGCAGCTTGATTTGCTCGAACTCCTCGTCGGTGAGCCGACTTTCCTTCAGCAGCACATCGTCGCGCACACCAATTTTGCCGATATCATGTAGCAAGGCGGTCTTGTTTAAAAGATCGAGCTCCTGCTCGTTCAAATCTACAGCTCGTCCAATCAACATGGAATACTTGGCCACACGCGTCGAATGACCTGCTGTATAAGCATCCCGAGCATCGAGTGCAGCAGCTAATGTGGAATAATAGCTCTGCAGCAGTTGGTTGTTCATCTGTTCACGCGTTTCAAGACCCTTAACCATGTGGTTGAAGCCAGCAACAAGCCGCGAAAATTCATCTGAATATAAGTCTGAGGCTCTTACCTGCAGATCGCCGGATTGGACTTCTTTCATTGCCCTATATAAATCTCCAATTGGCTGCTGGATGTCTCTTGCCAGCATTCGCGCCCCTAAAGAGGAAAAGCCGACGCCAAGCAGTAGAATGATACCCGCCCATTTCCAATAATCGACCGTCATATCCGAGGACTGCGAAATCAAACGAATTTGAGTTGCTAGACTAAACAGAAAGAGCGGCATAGTTCCAATTAGGAAAGCGCTAAGCTGAAACTTTCGTTGAATCGAAACGATGACACGTCCATCCAAGGAAACATCTTCACCGTATATGCGCCTTCCCAATTCCCGAATATGTATGAGCACCGGCCTGATGGCCTGAGCTGTCGTGAAGAACTCTAGTAACGCATGCATGCTAGCCACAAGAACTGCGCCAATACCGGCAAGTCCAATGTAAAAAACCGGAAGAGATAACCAACCTCTCGCAATCCCGATGCTAGCCATCGTCATAGCAGGGATCGATAAGCCAAGAAAGTGCGGTCCCATGATCCGCATCACCGAAAGCGCCGGAAACCGATGCGTTTGTAGATAGGCTTCTCGGATGGTTGCTAGATCTGGAGTCTCCTGCTCCAGCATCTCGCGAATCGGCTTCATGTGCCTACGAAACACCGCGATTTCAGCAAGCATCATCACGCATAGCGAGGTGACCATAATGATGAATACGCGAACCATTTCCGCATTCGAAATCGTTAGTGTTGTAGGAATGATGACTCCACCTACCACAATAACAGCGATCCCAGAGCCCATTATATAATTTAGTAATAAATTCCTTAGAAACTTTCTGTATATCTCCACGATGTAGGATCCTCATCTCTTTGAAGCTATCAATCATTGCACTGAAATCTAGTGTTTTTCTAATTGTATAGCAATTCAACCATTTGCGCTTTAAATCTAAACCATTCTTAACAAAAAAAATCCTCAGCCCGGAAGCTGAGGACTTGCTCATTTACATTGCTCATTTACATGGTTCATTCACGTTATTCCGATTCCTTATTCTTAATAAGTTCATTATCCTTACCTAGAAATGCACGCGCAAGATCTGTCACGCTTTTGCCTGTTAGTGTCTGTGTAATTTCCGGCACTTGCGCGATCATTTTGGCAATATCGCCTGTAATCCGATTCACGCCTGAGGTCGTTCCATCTTGTGAAATCACCGTAATTTTATCTACATTGCTCAGCGGAGCCGCAATTTTCTCAGCCAATTCCGGCAGTATCCGAAGAATCTCCACCGTAACCGCCGCCTGCGTATACTGCTTGTAAGCCTCCGCTTTCTTCTCCAGCGCTTCAGCCTCCGCAAGCCCCGCCAAGCGGACGACTTCCGCATTCGCTTTCCCTTTCGCGAGCTCCGCTTCGGCCGTCGCTTCGCCGCGTTTTCTCGTCGACTCGGCATCCGCCTCCGCTTCGAGAATTTGCCTCTGTTTATTGACTTCGGCGCGCATAATGGCAGCTAGCTTCTCCGCCTCAGCCGGCTTAATGACCGACGCTTCGAGCTCTTTCTCCTTCAGCTCGACTTCAATCTGGCGAACGGTCTTGTTCGCCTCCGCTTCCATCTGTCTGATCTTCACCTGTTCAGTCACGAGCGACTGTTGAATCTGCTTCTGCTTCAACTCATAAGCCAAATCCGCTTCAGCCTGCCGGCTTGTCGTTTCTTGCTTGAACTCCGCTTCCTTCATGCTTAGCTCTTTGCGATACTGCGCTTCCTTCGCCGAAGCGGCGCTCTCCGCTTCAATTTTTAACTGATGGGCTTCCGCTCGACGAATCGCGGATTCCTTCTCCGTATCTGCCTGACGAATTTGGATATCCCGTTCCACTTCAGCTCTGGCAATACTAGCACTTTTGCGGATACGTTCCACTTCTGGTACGCCCAGATTCTCAATGTATCCTTGATCATCGGCCACTCGTTTGAGCACAAAGGAGATAAGGCTCAGCCCCATTTTATCCAAATCCTCAGAGCACGTTTCCCTCATCTTGCTGTTAAGTTCATCCGGATTCTTGAGAATAGATTCAACCGGCAGCTGCCCAACCAACCCACGAAGATGCCCTTCTACAGAATGCAAAATCATCATTTCCCGCTCTAAAAGTGTGTGGTCAAGAAACTGCTCCGAGGCTGTGCCAATCGCAATTGGATCACTTTGAATCTTGATCTGAGCCACCGCCTCAATCTTGAGCCGTATCCCCTGTTGGGAAAACATAGGTTGATCCGGCTTCACATCGAAGCTCATGAGCATCATGGAGATTGTTTTATAGCTTTGAAAACCAGGGATGACGAACGTCCCTCCGCCTTGAACGACCCTTTTACCACCTAAACCATACACAATCATCGCTTCATTCGGCGGTACTTTCTTGTACGCTCTCACAATGGAAGCCAGTAAGATGAAAACGACAACAACAATCGCAACAACCGTATACAAAATCCCCAACATAAACGCATAACCTCCCAGTAGTTAATTGCAGCTGCTATTATTGGTTAAACCTCGTTACCGTCGCAATCCCTTTATTCATGTGCAAAACGACGACCTTCGTCCCCTTCGGAATGGACTCCCCATTCTCAGAACGAACACTGATGGAACGCGTAGTGCCATGCATCACAAACATCATTTCGCCCGTACCCTTCCCATTAATCGGCACAGACAGCTTTCCTAACTGACCACTCAGATCAAAATCGCTCTCTTTCATGCTGTGGTCATGCTTATAAATAACTTTGGCGTAGAGAAGGAAGAAGAGCCATCCTACGAAGAGACCGGCACCGATTGCGATAAGCAGAATAAGTAAACTACTTGTCATCCCAACTTGATTCAGCATATACCCAATGCCGCCAAACACCGTCAAACTAGCTAAAATGGAAGATAAGTTAAAAAAAGACGGTCCACCATGGGCATGGGTAGCCCCGTTTTCCGCATGAAACTCACCGCCAAAAAACGTAACAAGTACCGTGAGTACAAGGCCTACAAAGAAACATATGGCAAACAACGTCATCATAGACAATTACCTCCTAAGAGTTTTGCTTTAGCAAATTTACCTTGTACGCAGTATGCCTTATAAATATAGACGAATTTGGTAATAAAAGGTTTCGTTCAAAAAAATTTACTCCTAACAGCGAATCCTTCGTCTTTATTTCGCGTATAATCATTGAACGTCTTTTACTATTTCTATTAAACCTAAGGAGTAGATTATCACATGTACAAAAAGAAATTGACTTGGTGGATCTCCGCCGCAATGGTTTTAATGATGTTAACTTTATCAGGCTGCCAGGCTGTGCAAGGATTAGACCTTGCTGGGGCGATTCAGAATGACTGGGCCGTGAAGTCCTCAGAATCCAAAGGCACCCTGCAGCTCGAGTTTGTGCCCGGCGACACTTCTAAGCTATCCGCTGAGGAGCAGAAGGCACTAACCGCTCTGCAAAACGTGAAAATCGAACTCACCAATGTGAAAACTCAAGATGCACAGCACCTTTCGGCAGATGGTACGATTACATACAGTAAAGGCACAATTCCTTTCAAACTTGCAACTGAGGGCACCAAGTTCATTTTGAGTGTCGAGGGCGCGAAGAAACCGATTGTTCTCGATGTCTTAGGAGGTTCTAATTTATCGTTTACGAAACTGTTACCAACAGCTGTGCAGGAACAGTTCGGCAACAAAATTGCAGATATTAAATCTGCGATTATTGGACTTATTTTAGCTAATACGCCTAATCCATCGAACATATCCGTCACACCTGTCACGGACAAAGTGAATGGCGAGTCCCTCTCTTTGCAAAAAGCGCATATCGAGCTTAGCGGCACGGAACTGGCTTCCCTTCTCAAAAAGCTGCTGAGTAATGTTCTCGCTGATGAAGCTGGATTGAAAGAACTGATTAGCCAATTGTACGATGCCCTCTCACCCATTATTGAGGAGCAAATCAAGGGCGGATCAACCGACTTTTCTCTAAAGATTTTAAGTAATAAACAGTTAGCTGTTGGACTTGTCTATCCACCTGTTCAAGATTTCCTGAAGAAAACAGCTGCGTCCTTGGATAAAATGATTGCTGGAGATGCTTCCAACGAGCCGGGCATTCTGCCGGTTCAGGATTTATTTAACAGTAAATCAACCCTTCAAGCAGATATCTACACAGACGCTGATAAGCAAGTTCGCAAGCAAAGCCTTGCGTTGAATGTTCCTCTTACGAATACGAACTCAGGCGTTGCTGCACTCAAGCTGTCTTACGTAGGTGAGACGTGGAATATCAATAAACCGGTCACGGCGAATACCATCAACATTTCTGGCGGTGCGCTAAATGTAGGTCTTGAAGCTTCTTCTATCTACAGCTTATTGAATAACCTAGATAAGCAGTCTCTCATTTACAAGCTGCTCAAAGATGATTTGAAAGTAACGAAAAAAGAAGTCAATCTGAAGTTGAACGATAGTGCTTCCGGGGCTGAATCCGATACCCCACAGCCTTTTATTAATTCAGATAACAAAACGATGGTGCCTGTGAGATTTATTTCCGAAAAGCTTGGCGCTGAGGTTGGCTGGAACGGAGATCTTCAGCAGGTTACCATCAAAGACCTCTTGTCAGGTGCAACGATCATCCTGAAGCTAGACAGTAAGAACGCAAGCGTGAACGGCGCTTCTATCGAGTTGGAAAGCGCGGCTACGCTCCATAACGGATCCACTTTCGTGCCGATTCGATTCATCGTGGAGCAGCTTGGAGGCAAAGTCTCCTTCAATGACGATACGCGCGTAGTTACGATTAAACGCGACTAACCTGTTGAATTGACACGAGTTGGCGATACACCTTTTTTGGGCGGCTGAATAGTCTAGTAGTGAACCTAGGCAAAAAGCCTGCTGCTAAGCGCAGCCGCACGAAAAAGGAGCGAAACCGTATGTATACGAATCCATCGCAACACCCTGTTCATCCTGTTCACCCTGTACATCCCGGTCATCACGGGCCTCATGTTCTTTTCCAGGCAGATCAAAATTGGCAGCACATGTTAAGGCAGAAAAGAGATACGATTGTAGGTGCACTCCACCCTCATATCGGTCGTACTATTCGTGTCACAACGTTAGAAGGACATACGTATGAAGGTGTTTTGGTTAACGTGGATGGACACCATGCATACCTTCAAGTAAATCCGCATGGGCATCCTCATGGTCAGCATAGACCCATCTATACGCCAGCTCAATACAACCAAATCATAACGCTTGTGCTCTTCGAACTATTGGTGATTTTACTGCTAGCTTAAGACAAAGCTCGTTCTCATCAGGTCATTGAGACCTTTGAGAAACGAGCTTTTCTATTAGGTGCACGTAACGACATTGTTAAATTTTTCTAATACAAGCGCATCTTTCCCTCTTTTTGTGCGTATAATCTATCACTGCTATTTTTTACTAGCTATTATATCTAAGGAGTAGATTTGTAGATGCAAAGAAAGAGATTTACTTGGTGGATTTCCACTGCATTAGTTATTATGCTTTTGGCGTTAACGGGGTGTCAGGCTGTTCAAGGGTTAGATTTGGAGCAAGCTATTCAAAATAGTGCCAGCATTCAATCCGCCGAATCCAAAGGCTCGCTTCAAATGGACATCATCACAGGTAACACCGATGGCTTGCCCGCTGACGAGAAACGGATGATTGACGTCTTGAATCATGTGAAATTAGAGCTGAAGAGCGTTAAAATGCAAGATAAGCAGCACATCACTGTAGATGGTGCACTTACTTTTTACAGCAAGGGATCTATCCCCTTCCAGCTCAATTTAAATGGGACCAAATTCACTATATATATCGAAGGTGCTAAGAAACCACTTTTCTTTGATCTGATGGCAGCGCAAGCTGGCTTAGCTGGTTCGTCTTCTGCAGCGCTATCATCGGATATGCAGCAGCAGCTTCTCAAGAAAGCAGAAGAATTATGGCCTTCATTGCTCAAATTCTTCTTAACCAATGCTCCCAATCCGGAACATTTCGCCGTTTCTTCCGTGTCCGAGCCTGTGAATAGTGAACCACTTTCCATGCAAAAGGCCCACATAGAGATTAAAGGCAATGAGCTCGTAGGCCTTCTGAAAGCATTCCTAACGAACATCCTCGCTGATGAAAAGGGAATGAAGGAATTGATTGGTCAGCTCTATGATGCATTGGTGCCTATTATTAAAGAAGAAATGAAAGCTTCCCCTTCTAAGAGTGGGTTAAGTTCTGAATTACCAGACCTTATGATGGCTTACCTTGATAACAAGACGTTAGCTGTTGAGTTTGTTTATACAACCATTCAGCAATTTCTTCGGAAAGCTCTCAACGAGTGGGATAAGAACATGCAGGACACACTTTCTTCTGTATCCGACTCCCAAGTGAAGGCATTACTGAGTGATAAAACCGTACTTAAGACAGACTTCTTCATCGATAACGATAAACAGATTCGTAAAATAAATGCAGAGCTTACACTCCCCATCACAGAGGTTAGTGCCGGAGTCAGTGCGCTTAAATTTACATACACCAGTGAAATATGGAATATTAATAAGCCTGTTACAGCTAGTGTCATTGATACCTCTGGAGGGGTATTGAACCTGAGCGAGGTAACAGCCAACAACGATTCCTTCCTAACCTATTTCAATAAAGATTCTAAGTTCTATTCATTTCTGAGAGAAGATTTGAAAATCGCCAAAAAAGACATTCACTTGCTGATGAGTCAGGACGATGACGACTACGAGTTCGATTCCTCCCATCCTTTTATCAATGAGGATCAAGTGTCCATGGTGCCCGTTCGATTCATTTCGGAGAGACTGGGGGCTGAAGTGAAGTGGAACGCAGCCTCAAATCAAATCACAGTGAAAGATCAACTTAACGACAAGACGATTATTCTGACCCTTAACAGTAAAACAACGAGTGTTAACGGATCATCTGTTCAATTGGACAGCGCCCCGATCCTGAAGAATGGCTCCACTTTCGTACCGCTTCGTTTTATCGCCGAGCAGCTTGGCTGTAAGGTTGGTTTCGACAATAAAACGGGTAGTGTAACCATTACAAGAGAATAGCCTGCTCCTGAAGCCAAAAGCTCGCCCTCATCGGTCTATATGACCAGTGTGGAGCGAGCTTTTCTCATTGCTGAATGAATCTTTCGAACGAATCCTGACATTCTCTAGCTAATTTCTCCTCATCAGCTCCAACCAGTCTGCCGTTCTCGACAACAACCTTCCCATTCACAATTGTATAATCTACCGGACGTTTGAGTCCTACCGTACCTAGCCACGACTTTGGATCTGTTAGAGTCCCCACAGCATCAATTTGATCTACACGCACCATGAACAAGTCTGCTGTCTTACCAATCTCAAGCGACCCAATGTCGCTTCTTCCTAATATTTCTGCGCCGCCTCTGGTTGCTACCTTCAAGAGATCATATCCGGTCGGTGCCTGACTGCTAGACTGAAGTCTGTGCAAGAGATACGAGACTCGGAGTTCCTCTAGCAGATTCGAGCCATCGTTTGAGGCGCTCCCATCAACGGCTAAGCCTACGGGAATCCCCATCGCAAGCATTTCGGGAACCCTGGCTATGCCGGACGAAAGCTTCATGTTCGAAATCGGGCAATGCGCGACTCCTGTTTTGGTATGTGCAAGCAACTTCATTTCGTCATCGTTAAAATATATACCATGCGCATACCACACATCGGAGCCTAACCAGCCGAGACTTTCCATGTAGGCCAAAGGCCTCATCCCGAAACGTTCGAGCGTGTAGGCTTCCTCGTTCTTCGTCTCAGCTAGATGCGTGTGCAGCCGCACACCCTTCGACCTGGCGAGCTTTGCCGATTCAAGCATGATATCCGCGGATACGCTGAACGGTGAACACGGAGCGAGCACTACCTGCCGCATTGAACCCGCGCTGGCATCATGGTAGAGATCAATTAGCCTCTCACTATCGACTAGAATCGTATTTATGTCCTGAACAACGCTCATGGGAGGCAGCCCTCCCTGATCCTTGCCCAGCGTCATGGATCCTCTCGAAGCGACGAAACGGATACCAAGGCGCTCCGCGGCTTCGAACTGTTTATCTATAAAATGGGCACTATTTTGCTGTGGAAACACATAATGATGGTCGAAAACTGTCGTACAACCGTTCTTCATCAGATCAGCAATCCCCGTAAGCGAACTATGATACACGGCGTCTAGCGTAATTCCTCTCCAAATTTCGTAGAGATAACGCAGCCAGTCGAATAACTCCAGCTTCTGCACCTGCGGCAGATTGCGTGTGAACGTTTGATATAAATGATGATGTACGTTAATGAGACCGGGATACACGAACATCTGTGAAGCATCAATCACCTGGTCTGCCTCATACAAGTCTTTCCCCATCTTCACTATCCGATTGTCTTCAATCAGGATATTCGCCTGTTCCAGCACACGATCCTCCGCATCCACCGTTATAATTGCTTTTGCACCACGAATCAACAATGAACCCATCCATCTTCCTCCTCAACGTAAATGAGGAAACCAAAAAAATCCTAACAACAAACACAATATATGAGCATATATTGTGTTCGTAGTTAGGATTTAGGTTCCCAGTAGAGCCCCCGAACCGAATTATCGAGGTTATACGAACTATGAAGTTGTGTCTATCGGCTTACAATTAGCCCCAGTATAGAGCAGAGAATGGCGGTACGTCAATATTTATCGATGTAACGACCTTGTGATACATTTTTCGATAAATGAATTTTTAGTAAAAATGGAATAAGCTCCCCTATAAATGGATATATTATCAAAGCTGCGTTAACAAGCTATCGGGATCTACGTGGTCTTCGGAAACAGTAGCGCAGGCACAAATTATTGTTGGAGGTTTTTGTATACATGGAAACAGGCACGGTTAAATGGTTTAATGCAGAAAAAGGTTTTGGTTTCATTGAAATGGAAGGCGGCAAAGATGTCTTCGTTCACTTCAGCGCTATTACTGGGGAAGGCTTCAAAAGCTTGGATGAAGGCCAAAGCGTACAGTTTGAAGTTGTTCAAGGTAACCGCGGACCGCAAGCTGAAAATGTAGTCAAGCTGTAGTCCTTCACCACATATTGCTTTAACTGCTTGCGAGTCTGAGTCTACTATGACAAGGAGGAGTTCGATTGTACTTTTCAAAGAAATCGTTGGAACCTGTCCCCGAGGAGCAAACCAGCATCTGGACCTGCAGCACAGAACAGTGCTCATGCTGGATGAGAGATAATTTTTCATTCGCTGATAGTCCTGCATGTCCAATTTGCAATTCATCCATGGTCAAGGATTTAAAGATGCTCCCAACCTTATCGAACACAAGCAGCAGGCGATGAATGCAAGAAGGTAGCAATTGATTTCACGAGAAACCCTAGCGTCTTCGAATGGAGGCGTTTAGGGTTTTTTGTTTTTATTTTTTCATGAGGCAAGGATACACGACTCCGTCGTCCTTAGGGACGAGCGCGTTTGTCAAGGTAGATGCGAAGCAAAAGTATAAAACTTATACTTTCTTATCTACACAGAAAAGAGACTCCTTGAAGGAAGGAGTCCCTTTTTTCATCCCTTTATCATAAAATAGTGCGTTGAAAGTCTTCGCCATTATATTCTCTAACCTCGTTTGAAGGGGTAGCCAGAACAAGGATTTTTCCTTTATCCAACTCGCCTTCCAAACGACCGGCCTCCACATCAGGCACACCGAGTGCCCTCATCTTCGCCCGCAGCTCATCGCCGCGAGAACGGAACAGATTAGCGATCGACGTCAGCACCCCCTCTTCCGCTATGGTGATCTGCTCAGCGCCCGTATAGTTAGCAACGTAATCAGTACCTTCAGCACTATGCGTCAGCACATAAATATGCTCTCGCTCAAAGCCTTCTCTGTACAATTGCTGCACTTTATTCTGTGCCTCTTGAAGATTCGATGTCACACTCACTCTGGTATAAGTATTCATGGTATTTCCTCCTCTTTGGCTATTATTTATTGGGTTAGTGATGTATTAAACTTTTGCTAAAAGCCTCTTCGTCTTCCGAAAATCAAGGATACGACGAACATAATCAGGAATACGAAGAATAAGACTTTGGCAATCCCTACCGCTGCCGAGACAATCCCAAAAAATCCAAAAACACCGGCTACAAGCGCAATGATTAGAAACATAATTGCCCAACCTAACATAGGAAACACCCTTTCTTATCATCGGATATTGGTTGTTCTTGCTATGTTATCTATTAACCACTTCGCCTAGTAATGAAACACTTTTCAACTGAAAAATAGGATCTCATCCATTGTTTTCTTCTCTTTCAGCTTGCCGTGTTAAGCCCATCTGTTCAATTCTTACCAGCCTTTTATCTAGACGTTCGAGCAGTACCTTTAACTCCATATTCTCTTGTTCGGCTCGGTAATTGATCGCGAAATCAAGGATCGCCTCCTGCTTATCTCGCGCCGCTTGACGATTCTGACTCATCAGAATAACCGGTGCCTGCAAAGCCGAAACGCAAGATAGAATCAAGTTAAGCAGGATAAACGGCGGTTTATCAAATGCGAAGCTCATCAGATTAATGATCATCCAAATGCCCAAAAAAGTGCAAAACAGCACTATAAATGTCCAACTGCCGCCAAAAGAGGCGATATGATCAGCAAGACGATCAGCCCTTGAAGACTTCTTCTCCTGCTGTTCAATCAAATGGGACTTAATATTCCCTTGATATTCATTCACCATGGCCGTTATGCGATCTAACTGGTCATTATCTAGCTTGGTGCTCGGATCGTTGTCCAGTTCCTGAAACAACTTCTCAGGCGTGCAATCGTCTGTAGATTTCTTCTCATCGATATCTGTTTCCATTCGTTTCCCTTCTTTCTGCTCTAAAGTACAAGCTACTTTATATGTAAACGTTCCCCGCTGCTGATGAAACAACTCTTATTTTCCCAACAATAAAACCATAATCAGCATGCGAGTTGGGTTGGGTTGGGTCGAGTCGAGGATATAGATAGCAGGACTCTGAGCATTGTAGGGGGATGTGGGTCCCTATTACCTGTATAGACCAGTGGACGTGCTCCGTTATGGGGGTTGTAGTAAAAAGGAGAGTGCGAGGGCAGGTAAATAGATATGATTTTGTTCAAATACATATGAACAACTAAAATCTCGGTACTAAGCTGCTGATCTGAGGCTGACGGGGAACGAGGATCCACTATTTCGGTTAATATGTCGATATCGAGCCCATATGCGGAACGTGGGTACGCTATTTTGGTGTTTTTGCAGTTTTACACTTCTGAATCATGAAATAGCGACTCCTCGTTCCGCGAAACCATGAAATACGCGGTTTCGAGCGAAATAAGGTATCTACGTTCCGCAGAGGTTGGCGCTACGCGATTACACGTACGGGCATTGTATCTTACGCGTCTGTTGCCGAACAGAAAGATGCATAAAGCACAGCAAACTTAATCGATTTAGTTGTACTCCCCGCAGAAATCCCCATTATTTGCTCGCGTAGAATAGACTCCGCCTCCCCCCTATTCAAAACAAAAAACACTCTCCAACGGAGAGTGTCCAGCAAAATTATCTCTTACGATAAATTCGTTCCTGCGGTACGAAGTCATCATATTGCACACCTTCAGGCACGAAAAGGATGGATTCTTTTTTTCCTAAGCCTAGGTATCCACCTGGAATTAAACTGCCATGAAATAGGCTGTGCACTTGCTGCTGCAGCTTCGTATCGAAATAGATCATGACATTGCGGCACAGGATGACATGGAATTCATTAAAGGAGCCGTCCGTTACGAGATTGTGCTGTGCAAACATCAGATTTTCTTTCATCAGCGGCTGAAAATAAGCATATTGATGGTCTGTTGTATAGTATTCGGAGAAGGCTTTGGTCCCGCCAGATTCCAAGTAGTTCTTCGTATAGACCTGCATCTGCTTCAGCGGGAAAGCGCCCTTTTGCGCGCTCTCAATCGCTTTCTCATTCATATCCGTCGCATATATCTTCGTTCTCTCGGCCAAGCCTTCTTCCTGCATCAGGATCGCCATCGCGTACACTTCTTCTCCGGTCGCACAGCCTGCATGCCAAATCCGAATCTCAGGATACTTCCTTAGCTCGGGAACTACCTGATTACGAAAAGCGCTGAAAAAGCTTGGATCTCTGAACATTTCTGTCACTCGGATCGACATGTCGTTCAGTAATTGTTCCACGAAGCCGGGTTTGTGCAGGACTTTTTCTAGCAGCGCTGTGATGGATGGCAATTTCTCTGCTTTCATGCGATTGAGAATTCTCCTGCGTAAGGATGAGCGCACATAATGGCGGAAATCGAACCCATACATTTGATATAGGCCTTCCAAGAGCAGATTAATCTCGATATTTTGCAGCTCATCGTAGGGCAGTTCTTCTAATTCCGAGTAATTATCTAAGGACTGGCGAATCAATGTTTCTTCACCTGCTTCGTCAACCATACCCGCATAAGCGAGAATAGCTGATCCATATTCAGCGGCTTGGTGATATAGTCGGAAGCGCCGGACTCCAGACATTTCTCTTTCTCACTCTTCATTGCTTTCGCCGTTAGTGCAATGATGGGTAAATCGTTCAGCTGCAGCTGACCGCGAATCGCTTTCATCGCATCATAGCCCCCCATGACCGGCATCATAATGTCCATTAACACAAGGTCGTAGTCGGAATCTACGGATAAAAGCTCCAGGGCATGCTTGCCGTGATCAGCAATCTCCACGGTAACTCCCTTCGTCTCAAGTGCTGTGACAAGCGCGAAAACATTACGCGCATCATCGTCTACGAGAAGCACCCTTTTACCGTGAAACAATTGCGAATCAGAGCTTATGGGCTCAGCCATTTGCTGGTCTGCTATTAAGGCACTAGGTTCCGTCGAAACTGTTACAGTGGTATCTAGTTTCAATTCCTCTATAGCTGCTGCAATTTCCCCCCGCGGATGATCGTTCTCTTGGACCTCAGGCTCCAATTCACGCGCATTAGGCATATAGAGGGTGAACGTGCTGCCCTTGTGAAGCTCGCTTTTCACGACAATGGATCCACCAAGCAAACGCGTAAACTCGCGGCATATCGATAAACCAAGTCCCGTTCCGCCGTATTGACGATTCGTTGTACCATCCACCTGCTGGAACGCTTCGAAAATAACCTGTTGCTTATCGATCGGGATACCTATTCCGGTATCTGTAACCGAAATAGCCAGTACGGTTTCTTCCGGATCTCTATGAAGCAGCTCTTTGACTCGGGAAGGGTCAGCGAGCGCAATTTTCATGGTTACAAAGCCTTGCTCAGTAAATTTAAATGCGTTAGATAACAGATTCTTCACGATTTGCAGCATGCGTTGGCCATCCGTCAAAATCACATTAGGCACATTAGGCTCCAAAATGACCTCGAAATCCAGCCCCTTCTTATCCGCTACGGGATCAAACATCAGCTTCATTAATTGCGGAATTTCGGTCACATTGACCTCGTCCGTCATAATTTCCATTTTACCCGCTTCTACTTTGGATAAATCAAGAATATCGTCAATCAGCGTGAGCAGATCATTGCCTGCGGCATAAACGACACGCGAATAATCCACAACCTCCGACATTTGTATGTCACCGTTATTTTCCGCAAGCATTTGCGACAAAATCATTATGCTATTGAGCGGTGTTCGCAGCTCATGGGACATATTCGCTAGAAAATCGGACTTGTACCGCGAACTCGTCTGAAGCTTAAGCGAGAACTCTTCCAGCTCATCTTTTGCTTTCTTCAACTCTAACGCTTTCTGCTCCGCGAAATGGTTCTGTTCCTCTAGGAACTCATTCGTCATCCGCAGCTGTTCTTGCTGCATCTGGAGTTCTTCAGACTGTGTCTGCAGCTCTTCCGATTGTGCCTGCAATTCTTCCGTCAACATCTGTGACTCCGAAAGCAGACGCTCTACTTCCATTCGGCTTCGCACACTCGTAATCGCCGTTCCGAATTTCTCTTGCAGCGAATCGACCAAAGTAAGATGCTTCGATTGGAAGGGTTGAAGTGAAGCTAATTCAATAACTGCCTCTGCTTTGCCTTCCACCATGATAGGAGCAACCAATAAGCTTCGAGGTGGGGAAACGCCTAAACCTGACGTTAGTTTAACATGGTTCTCCGGAAGATTGTCCATCAGGAAAATCCTCTTATCTATGGCACATTGACCGACTAAGCCTTCCCCTAACCGAAAGCTAGCAGTTGAGGGATCCACCCCGGATGCCGCATACCCTGCTATTTTCACATACCGAGTCTCGCCCCCAGCGTTATTACGGAGGTAAACAACACCATAGACGGCATCCAGCATAGGAGCTAGCTTACTCACGAAAGTTTCACTCAATTCCGTGATATCGCTAATCCCCTGATACAAAGTTGATACTTCGGTTATATTGGTTTGAATCCAGTTTTGCTTGTCTAAGCTTGCCAGCAAATCATTCGTTGCTTCTGCCAGCACTCTTATCTCGTCATTGGTTCTCACTTCAATTCTTGCGTCTAGATTTCCTTCAGCAGCTGTAATATCTCGAATTGTCTTAATAACTCGATTGATCGTGCTAGTTATTGAATTGGACAAAAATACAGCCACCAGAACCGCAAAAATAGAAGTAATGCCCAAAACGGTAAAAAGCACAACTCTAAGATTATAGTTGCTTTTTGCTAATTGATCGACTCTTGCAGCCGTTAACTGCTGTTCAACCCTAAGAAAGGAATCAAACTGCGTGCGCAGCTGATCCATCAATTTTTTTCCTGAGTTTTGTTTAAAAAAATCATTAATGGCTGCAGTATTGTTTTCTTTTTTCAACTTAACAACGTTATCGCCAGCATTCTTGATCCAGTTCTGAATCGTCGGTTTGATCTGCTCCAAACTTTTCTGCTGTGCAGGATTATCACTTATTAATAAATGCAGCTTATTATAATTATCGAGCCATGCTCGGCTGCCGGCCTCATAGGGATCCAGGTACTGCTCATCCCCTGTAATGATGTAGCCTCGCATCCCCGTTTCCATATCGGTCATGTTTTTCTGTATAACGTTAAGGAGATCGCGCACTTCAATATCATGCGTGGATATGTAGTCTACTTCCTTCTGAAGAGAGGTTATTCGATCACTCACTACTAAGAGGGCAGCCCCTAAACATAGAATAATACAGACATATCCTAACGTGATTTTCGTCTTTATGTTGATAGGAATAGATTTAAACATGTGTGCCTCCTAGTACAGTTCGTAGAGAATGTTATGTTAACATTCTACTATTCTCACTATACCACATTAAGAGAGCTAGAGAGATAGTTTGAGCTTGCTTCTATAACTGATCAAGTAACTGATCGAGCTCCGGATCGGATTCTGGATAAGCTAAATTCATGCTTTCCAACACTTCTACAGCAATTTGCAGAACGGCCCAATCTCGGTACCAGCGATGATTAGCAGGCACGATATACCACGGAGCAGAAGGTGTGCTGCACTGCTTAAACACATCTTCATAAGCCTTCTGGTATTCGTCCCAGGATTCTCGCTCCACGAGATCATTCTTGTCGAATTTCCAACGTTTCGTTGGATCCGTTAGCCGATTCCGCAGCTTTGCAAGTTGAAAATCCTTGGAGATATGCAGGAAAATCTTAACGATTTTCACACCGCTGCTCTCCAGCAATTTCTCAAATCGATTAATGTGTTTGAATCGCTTTTTCGCTTCTGAATCACTAATCGAGTTGTGTACTCGGGTTATCAGTACATCCTCATAATAAGACCGAATGAAGGCCCCGATCATTCCTTTCGCAGGCACAACCTTATGAGCGCGCCACAAGAAATCATGAGCCGTTTCCTCTTCAGTAGGCGTTCTGAAGCTGCTTACTTGAAAGCCCTGTGGATGGAGTCTTCCGAGCGCACGCTTAACGACGCCGTCTTTGCCGCTGCAATCCATGCCCTGAATCACAAAAAGAACAGACTGTTTCTTCTCGGCGTACAGGATATTTTGCAAGGTTTCTAATCGTTCGCTCAGACGTTCTATATTCGGTTCGGCCTCTTCACGATCGTGAAGGGCTCCGGTTTCATTAGGATCAATGCTTTCTAAGCGTACTTTCTTCCCGTACTCCAATTGAAAATGGTTGCCCGGCATCGGGTAGCCTCCTTACGTGCTCTGGTTTAATACAGTCTTCAGCTTATCAATCGCCCGTTTCTGAATCCGGGATACACTCATCTGAGAAATCCCTAATTGGTCAGCAATGTGCCTTTGCGATTGTCCTTCATGATAAATGAGACCAATAACCGTACGTTCTTCCTCTTTCAAACAAGTCATCGCCTCTTCGAGATCCATACGTCTCTCGAGGGTTTGAAAGTCATCCGTTGGACCGGCGATCATATCACCAATCGTCGCACTATCCCCATCACTCGTGAGCGGAGTATCCAATGATGTGTAATTATAATAATCGCGGCCTGCTAGAATTTCAATCGTTTCTTCCGGACTCAGCTCTAAATAAGCCGCAATCTCATCGATACTCGGCGAACGTTCGAACTTCACAGTTAGCTCATCTAGGGCACGCTGGACAAGCGAACCTTTCTCCTTAATTCGTCTTGGAACCTGTATGTACCATGACTTGTCACGCAAATAATTTTTCAGGTGACCAATTAAGCTTTTCATTGCATAGGCTTCAAACGGAATCTCCATGGTGCTATCATACTGTACAAAAAGCCGCAGCATCGACATCTGTCCAACTTGAAATAAATCCTCATATAAATCAGGACGGCTCCGCGACATCTTACCTACTGCCATACGAACAATGGGTTCATAGTGCAGCAGCAGAGCCGTAGCCGTCTCTTGACATGAGGTTTCCCGATAAATCTTCATTTTCGAATACATTTCATATAACGGTTTCGAGGATGATGCATTCGCATTCATACCATTTCCTCTTTTCTATTCAGCTGGCTTGCCAGTTGCTTCGTCAGAATAACCTCGGTTCCTTTACCGCTATGCGTCAATACTTGTACATCATCCATTAAAGCTTGCATCAGGAACAAACCTAGTCCCCCCACCGTCGCTTCACTGATGGATTTATGGTGCAGCGAGGCAGCTTCGGCATCTGTTTGAACGTAATTAAAGCTATTGCCTTCATCCTTCACAGAAATTCTCAAAAAGCCGCTGCTGTGCTCAAATTGAACCTCCACGGTTCCTGACTGGTCATGAGAGTAAGCATGCAGGATCGCATTGTTGCAAGCTTCTGCCACAGCAACCTTCATGTCTTCAATTTCTTCGAAGGAAAAGCCCGCTTTGGTGGCAACGCCATATAAAGTGAGTCGAACAATATCTAGATATTCCGCCTTTGCCGGTATCGTAAGGCCAATGTATGGGCTCATATGATTTCTTCTTTCCTTTCTGTTACACCTTGGTTTTGACTTTGGTCTTCACGATCTACCAAATAGCGGGCAATGCCGGTTAGTTCGAATAATCGCTGAACTTTGGCAGGAATGTGATGTATATGGAAGGCTGCCTTCATCGCAGCTCTCACTTTAAGCACGGAGACAATCATACCAATTCCGGTACTGTCAATATAACGCAACTCTTTTAAATCCAACGTTAGAATCTCATTTCCTTTATGAACGACCGAGTCAAGCACTGTGGCTAACTCCGATGCAGCAGATAAATCAAGTTCTCCACTTAAGTATATGATATTTTCTTTCCCATTCGATTGTTTGTAGACAGTAAATTTACGTATAGCGTTCACAAGATGACCCCTTCCTATTTCGTAATTCCAGTTTGCGGTGATTTCTTGGCTTTCATTTTTTGCAACATCTCATACGAGATGGCTACTCCTTGCAAAATCGTCTTCCATTTCGTACTAAGCGGCTGAGTTTGTTGGGTTAAATTCGTTTGTTTAACTGCTGTGATTAGGCTCGTAGCTGATTGTTTCACCGACGATGTTAACTCGTGAATCACTTGCCCTACATCGTTAACCGAGCTGAACAAATGATTAAGCTTCGACAGCTTCACACGCACATCTATGGCCATCTCATTGGTATTGAGAATAACGTCCTGTACTTCCGAACTGATCTGTGTGACCTCATCCTTCATTTGGCCCATCGTTAATGTGATCTCATCTAATGAGTTTTTCAGTGATTTCAAAGTTTGAATCAAATAGAAGACAAGGAACACAAACGCAACGGCTGCAATGATCGCACTAATTTGTACTAACATTTCAATCACCCCTATCTGCTTAATTACTTATTGCTTACCCCTGTTCTTGGCATCTGAAACAATTTATGCAGAAATTTTCGATTTACTTTCCTTTCTGTTTCAAGAGGCATAAGGCAGGGTACATATACGTATGCACAACTATACCAATTAAGTGGAGGGATTTTACAATGGTCAAAGCTGCAACGAAAGCAAGTCCGATTACAGAGATTCTTGACAAGCAGGTCGCTAACTTTTCGGTTCTTTATATGAAGCTGCATAATTATCATTGGTATGTGAAAGGCGAGAATTTCTTTACCCTCCATATCAAATTCGAAGAATTATATACAGAGGTTGCCTTGCATCTAGACGTTATCGCGGAGAGAATGCTATCTCTTCGTACGATTCCGACAGCAACCTTGCAGGAACATTTGGCCACAGCGTCCATTAAGGAAGCTAAAAATGAGGAGACGGCTGAGCAAATGGTGAAGCAGCTGGTGAGTGATTTCACCCGCATTTGCTCGGAGCTGACTGAGGGAATTGAACTTGCTGAAGAGCAAAAGGATCAACCGACAGCCGATCTGCTCATCGGGATTCGCGCATCGCTTGAGAAGCACAGCTGGATGCTGGATGCGTATCTTGGCAAATAAAAACACCGGCTTAGGCCATACTTGGTCGTGAGTGTGTAATGGTTGGTGCAAGTAAGTTATGGCGCCCAAAACGTATCTTCATTCTTTTGCTTATCGTGTACTTGATGTACTTTGTACAACATTAAGCAATCTAATCCGCGTTTTCCGTACGATTGTTGCAGAAAATACAACAATTCCAGCCTAAAGTAGCTCTACAGCCTACAAAAGGGATTAATTGTTGTATAAACTACAACATCCTGAGTTTTTCAAGAAGTAATCAAGGAAATTGTTGTACGTTGTACAACTTGCCTATCTGATTGGCCATTTTCCTAAGAACCAGAAAACAAAAATCCAGGAGAATATATTCTCTTACTGAGAGATCATGCTTGTATCACACTCTCACCTAGCTTAACAAAAAACCACGGATCGGCGGTTTTCCCGTCAATCCGTGGTTTTGTTTTGGACATATTTGACGAGCGTGACTTCGGTTCCTCGGTCTGTGTTCACGATAACCTCATCCATCAGCGCTTGCATGAGATAAATCCCGAGGCCTCCAGACTCTAGCTCGCTGGGCGAAGCCCCTGAAAATGGCACCGTATGCTCGTCGCGTTCTTGATAATTAAAGCCTGTGCCATCATCTTTCACTTTCACAGTCAATCTGTCGTCTCCGGGCTCATAGCTAATTTCGATTTGCCCACTGCCACTCTGCGGTTCCCCGTGAAGTACAGCGTTGTTGCAAGCCTCCGAAACCGCTACCTTCATATCCTCGATATCTTCATAAGAGAAACCTAACTTGGTAGCAACCCCAAAAAGACTGAGTCTTACGATATCCAAGTATTCCCCTGCCGCGGGTATTTGTAAACGAATCACATTCATGCGCTTCCTTCGATCCCTTCGTTCAGGAATCCAGAGATTCCCGTAAGATCAAACAGCCGCTTAATGCCGGCCGGGATATTACTGACCGTGAACGGCGCTTTCAACTCATCCCGAATTTTCAATGCCGAGACTACAATACCAATCCCCGTGCTATCAATATACCTCAACTGCCCCACATCGAGAATTAACGCCTTATCCGCCCGATGAACAACTGCTTCGAGCGCATGACGGAACGTTAAGGCCGCAGCCAAATCGAGCTCCCCACTGATACGAAGCTGTATAGATTTCTCCAATTCTTCCTGATCAACTTGGAACTTCTCTGCTGACATCAGCCACACTCCCTTACGTTATTCTTTCTCTAAATAGTAACAAGCCTCTACCTTTTACACAAGCTTTGCCTAAAATAGGATGATCTCCCTGCATATGCCTTCAAGCTGACCATAGGGCCAGCTGCAGACATTAGGTACTTGAAAGATGATAATAATCGATGGATATCAGTTCTTGTGTCTCTGGTTCAATAAAAAGCTTAATTAATGCTTCTCTCCGCTGAAAGACGATACCGTCCTCCGCCACATAATCGGGTTCTCCTAGCAGCCGCTTCACATCCGTTATCGTCAACGGAATCCGTTGATCATTGATTTGAACGTGCCCAACCTTGGCTGGAATTTGAACAAAAGTCACGATATCATCTTGGAAGCCAATATTCATATCCGGGTATTCATACGTAAAGGCTTCTACAAAGTTGGGATCCTGGACAAACGTTAGTGGGTACCCTTTCTTGGCAATGACTGACTCTGTATCATCATAAAGTGAGATTCCCTCTAGGCTATTGAGCATAGGAACCAATGAGTTAGCTTCAGCTACCTGTAAATTAACACTACTATCACTGCTAGACTCCGCTTGGACAGCGGCGAGAGTAGGCGGCAGGACGGGGACGAAAGTGTTATCTGATCCTTCCGGATTCAGACTGATGATCTCCGGTGAAAGGATAATCTCAGGTTCACCGATTTGTTCAGAAGTTGTCCATCTGACGATAATCATCGCTAGAATAACGACTAGTAAGAACAAAGCTAGCTTATAGACACGGCTGCGGTAGCCTGTCATGTGTGTTAGCAGCTTAGCACCTTTATCACGTAACATTACGTTCATATCTGATCCTCCTACTCTCGCACCTTTGGATTAGATCACTTCACTTTTCTCAGCCACAAAGGGGTGTGCGTACTGACCGCATAACACGGCCCCTTGCTCTACTACGACCTGCTTGTCCAAAATAACTCGGTCCAAATACACGCTTGCTTCAATTGCACAGTCATGCATGATGACACTATTCTTAACACTGGCGCCTTTGCTTACCGTCACACCTGGAAACAAGATGCTGTTCTCCACATAGCCTTCAATCTGGCAGCCATGAGAGACGAACGAATTGCGGATCAGCGCGTCATGGTTACAGGCCGTTTCTTGTTCTTCCACTTTCCGCGTATAGACAAACTCTTGATTAATCATGAATTGCTTCCAGCCTTGCGGTTGCAGGAGATCCATGCTGTGCACATAATAACTGTCTATGGAATCCATAATCGCCATATACCCATGATTGGCATAACCTTGTACATGAATATCGGCCAGATGAGCCCAGATGACCTCTTTCAGATAGATCTCGCTTCCGCGCTTCAAGCCTTGCTCAATAAGACTAATCAGTAGCTTCCGCTCCATAACCATCGTATCCAAATCGATATTTTGCGGTGTTATGCATGGCAGAGCGTGATAAGTGGGAGAGGCGCTGATAACGCGTCCTTGATCATTCATCTCCAAGTTGTAAGCGTGACCAATATGCGCATGACGGTCAATTTCAGTCAAATGCTTAAAAAGGACTGTAATTTCTGCGCCGCTGCTGAGGTGATAGTCGACCATATTTTCGAAATTAGAGCGATAAATAACACTGCTAGGCGCTAGTAAAATATAGGTTTCGGTGCACGACTTTAAATAATCGAGATGACTGTATAGATGAAGGAGGTCGCCATGGTCGAGGGTCCGCGTATCACTCGCGGGATCAATCCATAGGGAGAAAGGAGGGAGAATTGAGACCCCTCCTGCATCCGAAGCATCTAAACCCCAGTGATGCCCGTCACCCACATGTTCAAGCAGCGAATCCGCCTTCGAATTGGCCAGAACGACGACTTTCTGAATGCCCGAATTGCTCATATTGGAAAGCGCGAAATCGACCAGTCGATACCGACCGGCAAAAGGCACAGCAGCGACACAACGATTGCGTGTAAGCGTTGATAAATCATCCTGTTCATTCATGAGATTGATCATGCCAAGAACATTTTTCATCATACACTCCTCCTCAGAGTCTTGCTTTAGCAAGACTTGCATCGTAAGCATTAACTGAGTTTTGCGTTAGCAAAACTAGCTTCGTAAGCATTCACTGAGTCTTGCTTTAGCAAGACTTGCATCGTAAGCATTTACTACGTCCGATTAGCCGAAATTCAGCCTCGTATCCGTCAGCATAGCAGGTATCGCAGCTGGATAATGGCGTCCTACCACTGTTTTCTCACCTACTGCAATAATCTCTGCACCACCTGGCTTACCAACAATAGCTCCATCTTTAATAATGGATCCTTCTCCAATAACGGCATTAAGAATAAGTGCATTTTTTCCAATCTGAACGCCCGGCATGATGACACTGTTCAAGACTCTACTATTTTCTCCAATCCTAACGCCATCAAATAGTACAGAATGACTTACATTACCATGAATGGCTGCGCCGTCTCCTATCACCGCATTGTTCACTCTGGCATTTAGGGCGACATGGCTTTTCGGAAGATCACGCTCTTGGGTCAGCACAGGCCATGTTTCGTGATCCCATTGCAGCCTTGGCGTATAACCTAGTAAATCCATATGGGATTCCCATAGACTTTCGATCGTACCGACATCTTTCCAATACCCTTCAAACGGATAGGCGGATAAATGGGCCCCTGCAGTCAACAGTCCAGGAATAATATCATGACCAAAATCATGACTAGATGTCATATCTTTCGCATCTTGTTCCAGGCACGTCTTTAGCACATCCCAATTAAATATATAAACGCCCATAGAAGCTAGATTGCTAACAGGTTTGAGCGGTTTCTCAGCAAATCCGGTAATCCGGTGATGCTCATCCGTGCTCATAATACCGAACCGGCTTGCTTCTTCCCATCTCACTGGAATAACCGAAAGCGTTGCATCGGCACCAGAAGTTTTATGATGCTCGAGCATAGCTCTGTAATCCATATTATAGATATGATCACCAGAAATAATTAACACGTAGCTTGGATCATGTTTACGAAGGTAGGATATATTTTGATAGATGGCATCCGCTGTTCCCGAATAAGCATTCGGCGTGCCAGCCTGCCTCTCCAGAATGGAGATGCCGCCGCTTTCACTCGCCATGCCCCAGGCTTCCCCATTGCCAATATGGGCATGCAAAACAGCTGGCTTGTACTGCGTCAGCACCCCGACCGTATCGATACCGGAATTACGGCAATTGCTCAAGGTAAAGTCGATAATTCTATATTTTCCGCCAAAATGAACAGCCGGTTTAGCGATATTTTTAGTTAGAGGACCTAGTCTAGTACCTTCACCGCCAGCTAATAGCATGGCTACACATTCCTGCTTTTTCATAGTCATCTCATCCTTCCGAAGGAATATATTTGATTACGATTGCTGCAAGGGGAGGTATTGATACCGTTATGCTGTATGGACAATCCTGACATGTCCACTCTTCGGAGACTAACGTATTGTCGTTCGTCACACCCGATCCGCCGAATTCTTGCTTATCACTATTAAAGACCTCCTGATAACGCCCGGGCCTCATCACCCCTAGTCGATATCCCTCATGAGCCTCAGGCTTGAAATTACAGAGAATGACGAGCTGTTCATCGCCGTTTTCCGCGTTCCGAATGAAGGACACCAGTCCATCGTTTTTATCCTCAGCGTTAATCGGTTCGAAGCCGCTCGGTTCATAATCCAACTCCCATAAGGCTCTCTCCGCTATGTAGAAGTGATTCATCGTTTTTACAAAATGCTCAAATTGTTGATGTTCTTCGAATTTCAGTAAATCCCATTCCAGCGAAGCTTCCGAATTCCAATCATCGATCTGACCGAATTCATTCCCCATGAAAAGCAGCTTTTTGCCCGGATGACCCATCATATAGGTGTACAGCACTCGCAAATTAGCGAAACGCTGCCAGTTGTCGTCACCTGACATTTTACCGAGAAGGGATTTACTGGAATGAACCACTTCATCATGCGCATAGGGGAGAATATAATTCTCATCCCAAGCATTTAGCAGCGAATTCGTTAATTGTTCTTCCTGACTGCTGCGTTCTTCCTGATTTTTCTTCATATACGCAAGCGTGTTCCAAGTAAAGCCTAAGTTCCATTTGTAATTAAAGCCTAGTCCGCCATTCTCGACAGGAGCCGTTACACCTTGATAAGAGCTCGTATCCTCCGCCATCATCAGTGCATTGGGATACCTAGAGAATACGACGGCATTCAGCTTCTGGAGGAAGGCAATTCCTTCGAGATTCTCATCGCCGCCTTGTTCATTTACAATACGGTCCTCTTCTTCTCGATCAAAATTTAGCGATAATATGCTATAAACAGCATCCACTCTTAACCCATCAATATGATAGACATCCATCCAAAATAGGGCATTGGAGATTAAGAAACTAAGAACTTCCGGCTTCGCATAATCGAATACCTGTGTCCCCCAAGTAGGATGTTCACCTTTTCGGATGTCTGCATATTCATAAAGCGGTGTCCCATCGAATCGGGTCAAGCCGTGAGCGTCTTTGCAGAAATGCGCGGGCACCCAATCCATAATGACGCCAATCCCCTTCTGGTGGCAGCGGTCTACGAAGTACATGAAGTCCTTCGGTGATCCAAACCTGCTCGTCACTGAGAAATAGCTGGTTACCTGATAGCCCCAAGACGCATCCAGAGGATGTTCTTCTAATGGCATCAGCTCAATATGGGTATAGCCCCGTTCATGCACATAATCGACCAGCTCGTCAGCTAGTTCCACATAACTGTAGAACCCGCCGTCTTCCTTGCGCTTCCAACTGCCCAAATGCACCTCGTAGATCAGGAGCGGCTGTTGTAAGAATTGGTTTGACGTGTTGTTCGCCAGCCACTCCTCGTCCTGCCATTCATAACCTTCCAATGAGGTAACAATGGAAGCCGTTCCGGGCCGAAGCTCGGAATGAAACGCATAAGGATCTGACTTCAGATAGCATTCATCGTCTAATGTGACGATTTCATATTTATATAGCGTGCCTTCACCGAGTTCCGGAATGAACAGCGTCCATACGCCATCTGCTAGCGACATCTGGTGATTGCTGCCATCCCATCCATTGAAGCTGCCTGAAACGTTAACCTGCTTGGCATTTGGCGCCCAAACTGCGAAGTTAACCCCCATCTGACCGCTGCGCTCTTCCACATGGGAACCCAGAAAATGATAACTTTGATACTGCGTACCCTCATGTAACAAATACAAAGCGTCTGAACTGGCTTCCGATGCCAATGTCGCCATCCCAATTCCTCCCAACGTGTTGGACTCTAATACTCCTTATTACACGCCTTCGGGTCTATTGAAACAAAAAACGCACAAGTTTTATTCCCTATTTGGGATAAAACTTGTGCGTTTTTTCTTATAGACCATTCTTCGCCAATCGGCTGGCTGAAACGATGTTTTTCATCGTTAACTACTACGTCGTAATCATAACCAAGCACATATCGTCTTGCGGAGAACCCGTTTTGGCATAAGGATAAATACGCTCAACCAAGCCATCGGGATCGTGCGTCGTCGTCTCCTTCAAGCTTCCCATGATTTTGGTGATGCCGTCCTCCTGTTCATCATCGAGCCACTCCGACAGACCGTCAGTGAACAAGACAATTCGAGCATCCTTCTCATAGGGAATAACACCTTTGGTAATCTCAATCCCCTCAAAAAAGCCAAGGGCACAACAGCCTTCTGTCATTAATTTCACTTCACCATCCAGAAGGGCGATACCTGCAGGATGTCCGGCATTCACATACTCAATCGTACGTCGTTCCGTGTCGAGGACCATATAAATCGCCGTAAAATAGTAATTAATCAGGTTATCTGATTGATGCAGTTGATTCATCCGCCCATTCAGCTCACGCATCACGCCTTCCGGATCACAGATGTTCGTGATGGTATCCTTCAAAGCAGAGTAAATATACATGCAGACAAGCGAAGACGAAATGCCGTGCCCCATCATATCCAGCAAAATGATCCCTTGCCGATTGGGTCCAATCGGATACCAGGCATAGAAGTCACCCGCGAGCTCAGAAGAGGGCTTATAGACTGCGGAGATCTGGATGTGCTCATCCTTAATGGGGCTGCTCAGTACACTAAGCTGTACTTGTTTGGCCAAATCAAGCTCATATTTAATCCGCTTGTCCCGCTCTTTGTGCCAATCCTTCTCATATTTCAAGCGGAGCGTAGAACGAATACGCGCAAGCAGCTCCACCTTGTTAATCGGCTTCATCACATAATCGAGTGCTCCAGCATCCAGAGCTTCAGCCAGCTTATTGGAATCCCCCATCGCCGTTACGAAAATAATCGGAATATCTCGGAACCTTTCGTCGGCTTGCACCGTTCGACAAGCTTCCACCCCATCAATTTCCGGCATCATCATATCCATCAAAATCAAATCAACCGGCACTTCAACCGTGCTTGGCGAATCCATATCTAATAATTGATACAGCTCTCTGGCAGAAGACACCATAACTAAATCGGTGTAACCGGCTTTAAGCAGGATTTTTTCAATAATAAGTAAATTTGTCGCGTTATCGTCTACTATCACAATACTCATTGCTCAAACCCCTTTCGGGTAAAAGTTAGCGGAAACCCTCATCGTAGTTTACCATAATTTATTATCAAACATGTTGATCGTTTATTTTATTTACTACCCATTTGAAAAAAATTCAATCACAAGGATGCTCGGGCTTCCTCGCTTATATTAATGAAACGGAAATAAAAATGAGCTTTTTGTGTTTCAAATAAAAGAAAGAAGGTTACATCCTAGTATGAAGCATGGCAACACCACAACACCCAAACTAAAGGAGAGATGACTCATGAGTGAAGCAGTCGGAACAAACAAAGGCGGACTATTGTTAGGTTTAGTAATCGGCGGCGCTGTAGGCGCAATAACCTCATTGTTATTAGCCCCTAAAGCCGGGTCGGAGCTGCGTGAAGACTTGTCGAATACGTATCGCACGTTCAATGATAAAACAAGCCAATTGGCTTCCGCTGTAGGTCAGAAAACACAGGACATTGTCTCGACCGTAAGTGACAAAACACAAGATATCGCGTCAGCTGTTAGTGAGAAGACACAGGAAGTTGCTTCAGGAGTCAGTGAGAAAACAAAGGATATGGCGGGCTCCGTTAGCCATCAAGCATCAGAAGCCGTTGATAAGGTCAAAGAAAGCAAACAGCTTGTAGATGAGTCTTTACAGGCTGCCAAAACGAATTACCAAAACAATCAACACTAAGGGTATCACATAGATTCGTAAGGACGGATTAACGATTTCCGCTTGCTTGAAAGGAGTAGATTACGATGGATAAAGGCACCTTGCATCAACAGTTAACCGATTTGGGGTTGGAACGTATCGAGTACACGGAGAAATCGGTCTATAAATTCGATATTTATCACGATGCCACATCAGCTGCCTACCCGCTTACGTTAACTACATTCACCTCTGAGCATGGGAACACAACCGTTCATTTCCATGAAGCCGACTTTCAAGAGAACGAATTCGTTCCTCTGCAAGTTCGCCGGACGGCGCTGGACAAACTAATTGAATTAGAGCGACTCTGTAATGGATCAGCCAGCAGATCCTTGGCAGAAGCCAACAATGGCTCCATGGCGCAGGATATGGATGAGATGAAGAAGTTGGGTAATGAAATGAAGCATATGAAGACGAATAGCGAACTGCTGGAAAAGAATATGATTCCTGATCCGATTCAGTAGGTTAAGGATAAGCAAGTAAGCGTGGAAAACGTGCTTAATATGGAGCACCAGAGCAAATAAGCACGAAAACCGCGCTTACAGCCTGAACTATGCGAGCCGATGCCCGCCTACTGAGTCTGAGAATTCGGAAATCGACTTCTCGGCAGATCATCCCGCGCATCAAAGCTGATTAAGCGTGGAAAACGCGCTTAATCTGGAGCGCCAGAGCAAATAAGCGCGTTTTCCGCGCTTACAGCCAGAGCTATGCGAGCCGATGCCCGCCAACTGAGTCTGAGAAGTCGGAAATCGACTTCTCAGACAGATCATCCCGCGCATCAAAGCTGATTAAGCGCGGAAAACGCGCTTAATCAGGAGCGCCAGAGCAAATAAGTGCGAAAACCGCCCTTACAGCCAGAGCTATGCGAGCCGAAGCCCGCCAACTGAGTCTGAGAAGTCGGAAATCGACTTCTCGGCAGATCATCCCGCGCGTCCATGCAGATTAAGCACCATATCCACAAACTGCGAAAATCATAAATTCCTTTACAAAAACAAAAAGAGCCTCAATTCCATGAAAATGGAGTTGAGGCTCTTTCATGCTCTTTCATGCTCTTTCTTGCTCTTTCACGCTCTTTCACTTACCACTCGGCTACTGTACCATCGGCTTGACGCCAAACCGGATTTTTCCAATTATGACCAATTCCAGCCATCTCTCGTACTTTATCTTCATTGATCTCGATACCAAGACCAGGAGCAGTTAGATTGGCAACGAAGCCATCTTCATACTTAAATACTGAAGGATCTTTCAAATAATCGAGCAAATCACTGCCTTGATTGTAGTGAATGCCGAGACTTTGCTCCTGAATGAAAGCATTCGGAGAGCACGTATCCAGCTGTAGGCATGCTGCCAAAGCGATAGGGCCTAAAGGACAGTGCGGCGCAATTGCAATATCGTAGGCTTCCGCCATCGCGGCGATTTTGCGTGTTTCCAAGATGCCTCCAGCATGGGAAAGATCGGGTTGGATAATGTCCACGATTCCTTGGGCCAGCAGCTCTTTGAAGCCCCAGCGCGTATACATCCGCTCTCCCGTGGCAATCGGACACGAGGTGTAACGAGCGATCTCTTTAAGCGCTTCATTATTTTCAGGCAAAACAGGCTCTTCAATGAACATTGGCCGGTACTGCTCTAGTTCCTTGACGATGATTTTGGCCATCGACTTGTGCACGCGGCCGTGGAAATCGATGCCGATACCAACGTCCTTGCCGACGGCTTCACGTACCGCGGCAATGCGCGCAATAGCTTCATCTACTTTGCTGATGGAGTCGATGTAGTGCATTTCTTCGGTGGCGTTCATTTTCACCGCCGTAAATCCAGCTGCGACCTGCTGTTTGGCCGCTTGACCTACGTCGCTCGGGCGGTCTCCGCCGATCCACGAATAGACACGCGTCTTATCGCGGCAAGCGCCGCCAAGCAGATCATAGACAGGCGCATTGTAGAATTTGCCCTTAATGTCCCAGAGCGCTTGCTCAATGCCTGAGATTGCGCTGGTCAAGATGGGTCCTCCGCGGTAGAAGCCGCCGCGGTACAGTACTTGGAACATATCCTCAATCCGCATCGGATCCTTGCCAATGATGTGATCGCTCATTTCCATCACCGCTGCTGCAACCGTATCCGCCTTGCCCTCTACAACTGGCTCTCCCCATCCCGTAATGCCTTCATCCGTCTCGATTTTCAGAAATAACCATCTTGGTGGCACCTTAAACAGTTCCAACTTCGTAATTTTCATGATTATCGTCCTCCTCTTTCCCTTGTTGAATTCGCTGGGCAAGACCAAACTCCTCTCACCAATCAGCACGATTTGTTCGCTACGAATATTGATCTCGATACTCTTGCGGAGTCATGCCATAATGCTTCTTGAACGCATGGTTAAAGGAATGTGGGCGTTGATACCCAAGCTGTGCGGCAATTTCATAAATCTTATCCTGACCATTCTTCAGCAAGTACGCAGCTTTATCCATCCGGGCATGATTGACGTAGTCGCTTAAATTTTCACCCGTTTCAAGTTTATAGATCTTCGATATATAAACCGGATGCATGTACACATGATCGGCAATCGATTGTAAGGAGACGTCGCTAGCCAGATGCTGATCGATGAAAGACCTAATATCCTTGATCAGCGTTGCACGGCTGTCCTGCCTTTCTTGATCCATATCCTCCTTCATGCGATGTAAAGAACGAATCGACCATTCGCGCAGCTGATTCACCGTACGAAAAGGTATACCTTCCATCATTCGTTCGTAATCACCGCCAATGAGCTGATGCAGCTGTCGGCCATTCTTATGTGCAATATAAGCAAAAGCGGATGCTATCGAGAAATAAACCTCTAATAGATGTTCCTGAGATTCAGAAAATCTAACTTCCATTTCATCAAAAATCAGGGACAGCTTTTCCTCTGTATCTTCCCATCTTGCTGCTTCCAACAAATGATTAAGTGTTGGCGGCTCGTACAGCCTTTGCAAGGCTGATAGTTCGGTCTGAACAGACTCATCGCCAAGCCGCATGAACAGCTCGTGCTCACTCCCGATACGTTTGCGAAAGGCGCTAAGCGAGCTATTGTATAGCGCATTTATTTCGACCGGGAACTCGCCCCAACTGCTCAGAAGGATGGAAATTTTGCCTTTCAAATAATTGTTCACGGCTGATTGGAGATCAGCAGCCGTACGTTCCAGCCAAGCAGCGTCTTCCTTGTCGGATGTTTCCTGCTTATGCTTCATCACAAATACCAAATAATCGTGAGCATCCTTCGTATTCCAGCTATCGAATTTCTCCGCAAATAATTCGTCGGCCATATTGCTAATCGCATATTCCATTAACGACAAATGTCCGGTATCATATTCCAGAAAATCCGATTCCAACCTAACCATCATCAATACGCAAGCATGCTCATGGTAATCAGGGAGCTCTAGAATCTGCATTTTTTCTCGAAGTGAATGCTCCGATATTTTGTGCCCTTGAAGTAAATCATTCAATAAATTCCCCCTTAGCAGAGGGAGGTTTTCCTTGAGAGTATACGTAAGACGCTGCGTAGAGATGACGGTCTCCCATTCCTTCTGCAGCTTTTCCATCACCCGGCTTACAGTAGCCAGTAAAGCTTGTTCAGTGACAGGCTTGAGCAAATAATCCTCCGAACCCTGTAGAATCGCTTCTTTGGCATAGTTGAAGTCCGAGTATCCGGACAAGAGAATACACTTGGTCTTCGCCCAACGACGGTTGATCTCAGCAATTAATTGCAAACCGGAGATACCTGGCATCTGAATGTCCGTAATCACGATATTAATCGACATTTGTTCGAGCAGCTCCAGCGCTTCTTTACCGGAATAAGCCTTAAAAACCTGCTCAATCCCGATAGATGCCCAGTCAATCGTAGACTGAAGCCGATCCACGACATGCGCTTCGTCATCGACAATCAATAGTTGAATCATCGTTTTATCACCTCGGTGGCTAGATCACTCTCCTGCGAGTTGTGTTTCCAAGTCAGTACGGCCCTTAAACCACCGTCATGTACTCGTTCAAAAGTAAGTCCGGAGCCTTCCCCGAACTGATAATACAAACGGTGGTGGACATTCCATGTTCCACAGCCAATCTCATCAGACATTGGAGCCTCCAGCTGTTTAAGCAGCTTGTCTAAGCCCGCTTCATCCAACCCTCCACCGTTATCTTCAACAATCAGACGATTCCAACCGTCTTTCTGCTCACCCGTGATCGTGATTCGATCACCCTCTGCGCTGCGCTCAATTCCATGGACAATGGCATTCTCTACTAACGGCTGCAAAATAAGTCGGGGAACCCATTCGTCCAACATCTCTTCCGGCACATTTATCTCATATTTCAACCGGTGTATGCGGAGATTCTGAATCGTTAAATAATGGCCTACCAAATCAAGCTCATCTCGCAATCGCACGCTTTGTTTTTCGACTCTCGTCGTGTAACGGTAAAACTCAGCTAAATTCTGCGACATGGCTACGACTGATTCTTTATCTTCCATCTCTGCTGAATTGATAATGAAGAATAAGGAGTTATATAGAAAATGCGGGTGAATCTGCGATTGCAGCTGCTTCAAGGTCGCTTCACGTGAACGTATTTTCTCCGCATAAACATCCTCTACAAGCACTTGAATTTGCTCAGCCATCTCATTAAATCGCTGAATGAGGAAATCAAATTCATTTTTGGCTCTATAGACGATCCGAGCTGATAAATCGCCTCGCTTCACTTGCTGTACACTTTGAATCATCTTGCCAATCGGAATTTGCACGTTGCGATACAGCAAGAAAGAAGCCAGAATACTCATCACAAGCAGCAGAGCAATAGAAACATAAAACAATTTACGCGTCATGGTAATAGGAGAAAGTATCTTCTGCACAGGTACATAATCAACCAAGTACCAATCCAACTGTTCCGATTTGACAAAGCTGATCAAATACTGTTGATTCGCGATTTCAAATTGAACTTGGCCGGTAAGCGGTAAGCTTTGACCAGCCATTCTTTCATGAATTGTATGTGTAATCGACGGATTCGACGAGCTGTTGAAAACCGCCCTATTTTGCCCATCAACCAAAAAAGGATCGCTTCGTTTATCTTGCTTGTACACATCCAGCAGTTGAATCATATTCTGCACGCTGAACCTTACTTGATACAGCACATTAGCTTGACCGGCAACCTGGGCACGTATTGGCTCACTAATTTCCCTAACGAACGACCCTACCCCATTGTCACCCTTGCGTTCCTCATACGTCCATGTTCGCTTTATCGGGCTATCCCAAGGCCAAGTATCCGTCCCATTCACAAAAATACTGGAAGATAACACTTGCTTCCCATGTGGAATGGCAATGGTCAGTTCATTCACCCATCCACTGGATACACTTTGAAGGCTAAGTTTTTGTATAATACGCGACTGTTCTTTCAGCATGTCATAATCGGGCGACTCATTCCTGTCGATAAATTCCCTTATGTAAGGATCGCTGCCAAGAATAACGGGAGACATCGCTAATCGCTCCACGTCCCCATCCAATTGATGCATGAAGAAAGACAGCTGGTTTAAATTCGATGACTGAATCTGGTCTTGAACAACGTTATTCGTTATCCGATTCGTATAGCTGTAGAGCAGCACAATAGGGATAAGGAGTAGAACCAATAGAATGAGAATTTTGCTAAAAATATTAAGTTTATACGGCACGCTGGGCTCACCTTCCATGCTTCTGCTAAGCTTTCTAACTTAGAGTTAACTATACGAGAGAAGTCATGCAAAGAAAAGGCGACGACTTCCCTCGTATTCGTTATGTCTTCGTTATTAGCCTTTAACTGCACCAGCAGAAAGTCCGCTTACCACGTAGCGTTGAGACACTAAAGCAATGATCAGAACTGGGAGTGTAATGATGCAGGCAGCAGCCATCAGCGCACCCCAATTGATTTCGGAATAGGACATAAAGTTAAACACTGCGATTGGTAATGTTTTGGTTTTGTCCCCTGCCAAGATAACCGAGAACATAAAATTGTTCCACGAAAAAATGAACGAGAGCAGCGATGCTGTAATGACACCTGGTCCTGAGATAGGCAAAATAATGCGCAGAAACACTTGATGATGCGTACATCCATCGATAAGCCCAGATTCTTCAATTTCCGTAGGAAGTGCCTCGAAAAATGAAATCATAATCCAAATAATAAACGGTAATCCAACAAGCATATGACTTAGAATTAAAGCTGTATACGTGTCTACCAAATGGATCTTGGAGAACAGGATGAACCAAGGAATCAAGAATGTGATTCCCGGAATAATTCTCGCAACTAAGATGAGAAGTCCCAGCTTGTGAAGGTGATGTCTTGCAATGGCATAAGCTGCAGGAAGCCCTAAAATGAGGGACAAAAGCGTCGAACCAGCAGCAACAAGGAAACTATTCCAAATAAACTTCAGGAAATTGTACTCTTTGAATACACTGACATAGTTATGAAAAGTCGGTTTGAAAAAGAAGATATCGCCTGTCGATAAAATCTGTGATTGCGTCTTAAAAGAAGCCAATAACATCCAGATAAATGGAAAACCAAAAGCGATTAGGACTAGGAACGTTAGCAGCATTTGTATAAATCTTAAGCCCTTCTTTGGCTTCATGATGAGGTTCCCTCCAATCGTTTGCGCATCCAAATCATAAATAAAGTCAGTCCCATCACCAGAGCAAAGAAGATAACAAGTAACGATGAAGCCATACCCAACTTAAAGTATTGGAATCCGAGCACATAGCCATACAAGTTCAATGTCTCTGAAGCAAAATTCGGTCCGCCTTGTGTGGTCGCATAAATAATATCGAACGTCTTCAACACATCGATTAAGCGAAGCATCGCTGCTACAATGATCGTTGGTTTCAGCAAGGGTAGCGTAATGGAAACGAATTTTCTCCATGCCGTTGCACCGTCTACATCCGCCGCCTCATAAGGATCGGTTGGAAGTGTAGCTAAGCCTGCCATAATAATTAGAGCAATCATCGGTGTCCATTGCCAGACGTCTACAATAACCAAGGAAGGTATAACCTGATTAGGTGAGGCTAGCCATAGTAAAGGCTTCAAGCCCATCGATTTGAGCATCATATTAGCTACCCCAATGGTCGGCTCATAGATGAGCATCCACACCAAGCCCATAGCTACCGGTGTTGCTACCATGGGCAGTAGGAATACCGTTTTTACGATGTTTTTTCCTTTGAATTCCCTCGACAGCAGCAAGGCAATCGCGATCCCCAGGATAACTTCAAGCCCAAGGGCCATGATCGTGAAGTAGAACGTTGAACCTGTTGCATGCCAAAAGCGCTCATCTTTGAATAAGGCGATATAATTCGACAACCCTACAAAAAGTGGCGGTGTTGTTGCGGACATGCTCCACTCATAGAAGCTGATTCGGAATGTATAGATGATTGGAAACAGCATCATCAACAGGACGAAGATGACCGCCGGAAGTGTATAAATCCATTTTAAATTGCGGTTAAACCAACTATATTGCATGACTTCATTCACCCTTCCTGATGAAATTGTACCCTTATGCAAAGGGTGAAGAGGGCCACTTGAGATGACCCTCATTTGTTGCATTCGTGCTGTATTTATTTCGTTTTATCTTTATCCATAATCGCTTGCAAAGCTGCATTCGCTTTGTCTGCTACTGGCTGAATGTTCGTTTCACCAGTCATTAATTTTTGTACGATTTCACCAACGGCATCACGAGCTTCACCTACACTAATTACTGTTGGACGGTCGTGGTCAACACCGTTTTTGGAGCTTTCTTTAATGATAGGAACAAGATCCGCTGGGAAGCCTGTCGTACCTTCTGGTTTATCCCATACCGATGCGCGAGCGCCTGGGTTCCCTTTTTGCTGCGTTTTCAACACGATATCTTTGCTTGTCGCCCATTCAATGAATGCCCAAGTCGCATCTTTGTTACCCGATTTGGCGTTCATTGCAAGACCCCAAGATGTAATACTGTAAGGCTTAGAACCTGCTTTACCACCTGGCATAACGGCAAAACCAACTTGATCGGCGATTTGGGACTTCGCTGGGTCAGTCGCATTTTTGTAGAGTGAGTTCGCATCTGTTAAGAAAGCAACTTTCCCTTGAGCGAAAATACCGAAAGCTTGCGGCCAAGACATATTGAGTACGCCTGGTGGCGCATAATCTTTAAGTAGAGTGCCGTATGTTGTAAATGCTTTGATTGCTTCTGGCGTGTTAATCGACGCTTTGTCGCCATTCGTGAAGTCTGCACCTTCTGAGTATAAGAAGGAAGATACTTGCGTAACTAGCGGTGAACGTTGGCCCCTAGCCACAAAACCGTACATTTCGTTCTTCGGATCATGCAGCTTCTTAACTGCTGCTTGCAGCTCATCTAACGTTTTCGGTACCGCAATACCAGCTTTTTGCAGCAGATCTTTGCGGTAGTACAAAATTTCTTGCTCAGTAATAATCGGAATACCAGCTAGCTTCGCATCAACCGTTGTGGAACCAACAGCGGATTTAGCAAAATCGGCGAAGTCATAGTTCTTTGCTTTTTGAGCGTAATCATCAAGCGGTTGAACCCAACCGTTTTTATAGAAAAGCTTGCCCTCCTGAAGCGGACGATACATGAAAACGTCTGGTGTCGCAGAACCGGATGTAAATTGTACAGTTAATTTTTGTGTTAGCTGATCCTCGAAGAAGCTCTCTACGTTGACCTTGATGCCCGTTTCCTTCTCGAAGTCAGGCAGCAAAGGCTTGATCGCATCTGCCCAAGGATGGTTCGCTGCTACTAAAGAGATCGTCTTTCCTGCAAAAGGCTTCGCATTAGCAGTTGCGCCAGCTGCAGGGGTTGGTTGCTGCGTTTTCTCCGGCGTGCTCCCGCATCCTGCAACAACCGTTGCTGCCATGATAACTGTCGTTCCAACACCGACCCATTGTTTCAATGATTTTTTCATCTGATATGTGACCTCCCAGGTAATCTGAAAATGTATGTGCTTACATATCTAAGAGTACTTGATTCTTATATTCCGTTATATAACGAAAATTAAACATGCATAACTACATGTGAAGGGAAAAGGTGGGTGGGGTTATTGGGCTAACTGTGACAGACGGCTGAAGACCTATGCAAACGACATTTGAAGCCTATTGCAAAAGATTGCTGAAACCCTGTGAACAACATTGGATATCAGCTGCCGCCTGCATCTGATACCTTGCAAACCATAAAAGATTCCTGCTGCAACCTACGTCTAGTACACTGCACACCACATCTGATTAATGCTGCAACCTCCGTCTGATAACCTGTACACCATAGCTGATTGCTGTTGCAACCTACATCTGATAACCTACACATCACAGCTGATTCCTGCTGCAACCTCCGTCTGATACCCTGTACACCATGTCTGAAGCACCCACCGCCAACGTCCGATCCTGCAAATCACTTCAAAAGCCAGCTTTGCGAGTAAAAGCTGCATTTTGTGCAGTTAAATTCGTAGAATAGAGCGCATTTGGGGATTTTGCTGCATTTCGTACAGTTGAGTGCGGGCGGGACAGGCACAAAAAGAGGTTGAGCAGCAGTTTTAAACTGCGACCCAACCTCTTTTGTGGTGGGAGGCACTCCCTCCGTCTCCCCCGTTACTATTCACGTTGTCTTCGGATGTACCATGTCTTCCGGACGCACGTAGCTGTCAAACTGCTCAGCCGTTAAGTAGCCGCTGCGCACGGCTGACTCCTTAAGTGTCAGCCCTTCTTTGTGGGCTTGCTTCGCGATGCTGGCTGCTTTCTCATACCCGATATACGGGTTGAGCGCTGTAACCAGCATGAGGGATTGCTCGAGATTGCGCTGAATGACCTCGCGATTCGGCTCCATGCCAACGAGACAGTTATCGTTGAACGAGCGCATACTATCAGCCAGCAGCCGCACGGACTGCAGGAAGTTGTGTATGATCACGGGCTTGAACACGTTCAGCTCGAAGTTGCCCTGGCTGGCGGCGAAGCCGATGGCCGCATCGTTGCCCATCACCTGGCAAACGACCATCGTCATCGCTTCGCTCTGCGTGGGGTTGACCTTGCCCGGCATGATCGAGCTGCCGGGCTCGTTCTCCGGAATCGTGATTTCACCGATCCCGCAGCGGGGACCGCTCGATAGCCACCGCACATCGTTGGCTATCTTCATTAAGTTCGCCGCCAGCGCCTTCAGCGCGCCGTGGGCGTAAACGATCTGATCATGGCTGGTCAGCGCATGATACTTGTTCGCGGCTGAGACGAAGCGCGTGCCCGTCTCGCGAGACAAAGCTTCGGCGACGCGTGCGCCGAACTCGGGATGCGCGTTCAGCCCGGTGCCGACAGCGGTGCCGCCGATAGCCAGCTCGCGCATCGTATCGACGCTGCTGCGCACCATGCGCGCCGTCTGCTCTAGCATCGCCCACCAGCCACTGATCTCCTGCCCCAGCGTCAGCGGGGTGGCATCCTGCAGGTGGGTGCGGCCTATTTTCACGATGTCGGCGAAGGCCGTCATCTTGCTATGGAGCGTAGCCTGCAAAAGCGCCATCGCAGGCAAAAGCTCCTCCTCTACCGCGATGACGCCAGCGACATGCATCGCGGTTGGGAACGTATCGTTCGAGCTTTGCGAACGATTCACATCATCGTTAGGATGTATGCGTTCGCCTCCATCCCCCAGCAGTTCGCTGCCGCGGTGAGCAATCACCTCATTGACGTTCATGTTCGACTGCGTGCCGCTGCCCGTCTGCCAGACGACGAGCGGGAACTCGTCGTTCCAGCGACCCTCCACAATTTCATCAGCCGCCTGCGCAATCGCCGCCGCCTTCTCGGGCGTTAACCCGGCAAGCTCGCGGTTCACCTGCGCAGCGGCCTTTTTCAACAAGGCAAAAGCCCCAATCAACCGCACCGGCATCCGTTCTGTGCCAATCTTAAAATTCTCATAGCTGCGCTGCGTCTGAGCCCCCCATAACTTATCCACAGGTACTCTGATTTCACCCATCGTATCCTTTTCAATGCGATAATCTTGTGCCATTTTATACCGCCTCCTGTTACCTAGCTTTTTGTGCAGATAAAATAAATTAACCAATCTACTGACATCATCAAACACGCATGGCATAGTTTGCCCACGTTATGCAGCAGTATGAGCCTTTTACTGGTTTTCACACCCGTAGACGAGCTATAATGAACAAAAACACCTGCCCATGTCAGGTGTATAGAAGGAGCTCATTTTCATGGAATCCAAACTCGATATTATCGTCAGATCAACGGAAATTGATGTGAATGGACACGTCAATAATGCCAAATATTTGGAGTACCTAGAATGGGGGCGCGAGGAATGGTATGAGCAGTCCCAGCTATCCTATGAAACCTTTGGTGCGATGGGGATTCAAACTGTTACCGTGAACATCACCATCAATTATAAAAAAGAATGCAAACAGGGAGATCATCTAACGGTCACCTGCCGCCCTGACAAAATGGGACGCTCCAGCTACGTGCTGAAGCAAGAAATTTTCAACAAGCAAGGCGAGCTATGTGCTGACGCCCTTGTCACCAGCGTAACGATGGATAGCACGACGCGTAAAAGCCGAGAAGCGCCGGAGGCGTTGCGGAAACATTTTGAATAAAAAAAATGCGATCTTACACAGTGTCTGTGGATAACTTTTGACCGATTGTTGTCAGCAGTCCGTCCATGCTTGTCACGTTTCTTTCTTGCCAATAGTCATTCAGCCCTTGCTCGCCTTGTTTCGTCGCCCAATTCTGCAGGGTTTTCCGCTCTCCTTCATAGGTATAAAAGGGAACACTGTAGCCGCATGATGATTTGACCTCATGAACGTGGACGACGATGATTTGCCGAGCTCCAGGCAGCAGCGTAAAACGCGGAGACAGTTTCTCCCACTCTGGGGTCCCTGGTAAAACAACTTGCCCCTTCCCATATAGGCGCAGTATCATAGGAGGTCCTTCCACGGCCGTGAACATCAACGTAATTCGGCCATTTTCCTCCAAATGCGCACTTGTCTCATTCCCGCTCCCCGTTAAGTCCAAATAGGCCACTTCATTCGCTGATAAAATACGCAGCACATCATGACCCTTCGGAGAAAGATTAACGTGCCCTTCCGCAGATAACGGTGCCGACCCCACAAAAAAAATGTGCTGCTTCGCGATAAATGCTTCATGCTCCGGCAGCAGTGCTTCAAATGATTTCCCCATACGCGACTCATCGCCTTTCCATTTTCTTCTATTATGCTCTCCCTTACGATATTTGTGAAATAGTTAAAATAGACATTCTTTATAGTCATTACCTATGATTTAGAGATATAGCAATCTAATATCAAATAAATAACCTGTATGTTTACTGGAAAATGGAGACATACTTAGATAGTCAAAGATAAACGGCTTACGCTGTCCTTTAGGACGAGTGCGTTTGTCAGGGTTGATGCAAAGTAAGATAAGTTACCAACTTATACTTACTTATCAACTGAAACTTAGAGGAGGTGATTTCAAATGTCAACGAACAACAGCAGTGATGATGTGGTGAGCCATGGCATTAATGCCGCACAAGCCAACGCGGAAGATAGCGAATCTAAACAAAAAGTGGAGGAGTTAAACTCCTTGCTTCAAGGTACAGCAACAAACTCCAGCGCCAATGAAGATACGTCCTCACAAGAGTAATCCGCTGCAAATTATTTTAGATGATTAAGTATTAGCACCGTTAGATAACTATAAAGTATTGCAAAAAGAGCTTTTCCTGCTGGTCTATATAGACCGAGGAAGAGCTCTTTTTTTGGGTATCCATTCAATAAGAGTTTCTAGAGGCCGCTATTTCACCGATTTCATCCTTTATGATAAAAATAGAAGCCTTTAGAGACTTTTATTCTCGAAAAAAGGGTGGAGTGACGGGTATATGGGGGAAATAGGAGTCTTTGGAGGCTTCTATTCCTCTGTTTGCAGTACTTTTTCCGCAATAGGAGCCTTTCGAGACTCTTATTCCCCAACATCCCCAATAACGTTGAACCAAACGCCCACCCACGGAATAAATTGTAGCAAAACCGTATGGATGGATGATGAAGATGAACGGATTAGATGAACCCGTTAGTATACAGACGTATAAAGTGCTTCGTGATAAATTAAAGCTGCTGTACCCAGCTGTTGTGAAACATACGCCTTACACGGCAGAGCTTGCAATGAACACAGCGATTGTTAACGCAGTTAATAAGCAGCTTCGCGAGCAAGGTTATCCACAAAATCCGCAGACAGATGTGACGGCTCATTATGAGCTTAAGGCGAATGAACGCGGCATCCTTAGCTTGACCTTATGGAATTATGCTTTTTCGGGCGGAGCCCATGGACTAACGATCCAAAACGCACTGACCTTCAACACGGAAACGGGCAAAGCCTATGCGCTCAAAGATCTGTTTAAGCCCGGCAGCGATTACGTTGCCAAACTTAGTGCCATTATTAAGGCAGAGCTTAAAACGCGGGATATTCCTTTGTTGGTAGAATTTAATAGTATCAAACCAGATCAGGATTTTTATATCGCTGATAAGGCTTTGGTCATTTATTTTCAAGTATATGAGCTGGCCGCTTATGTCTATGGATTTTTGTATTTTCCTATTTCTGTATATGCCATTCAAGATATCATCGCTGAAGATGGACCGCTTGGTAAGATGATTTATTAATGCTAAACGCAGACGATAATTTGTCTGCTGAAGTTACCTTTATTGACGGTGCAGCGCTCTGCGATGCAAAATCCTGCTTTCGCGATGAGTGGATCGATCTGCTCCGTCGTAACGATAATCGCGCGCTTCGCTAATCGGCGGGCGCTATGGAGCATTTGAAGCTGCTCGTCCTCCGGCAGCTTCGAGCAGAGATTGTACGGCATGTCTAGGATGAGCGCATCGTAGCGGAGCAGCGGGCTGGTCGGTGACTGAGTCACCTGCTCGCCTATGCATCCAAGGCTGGTCGGTGACTGAGTCACCTGCTCGCCTATGCGTCCAAGGCTGGTCGGTGACGAAGCCTCCTCACCTACCAAGCCTAGGGTCCGCATATCTGCGATGCTCACCACGTTCGGCATGCCGAAGTGCTCGAGATTCACCCGCGCGCCGCGCACCGCCAGCGGGTTGATGTCGCAGCCCACGATGTCGATCCCCATCGACATCGCCTCCACCAGCACCGTGCCGATGCCGCAGCACGGGTCAATGGCCTTCGTGCCCGCTACGTCGGGCACGGCAATGTTCACCACCGCCCGCGCTACGCGCGTACTCAGGGCGGTGGAGTAGTTCTGTGGCTTCTGCTGATGCTGAAGCCACACAGCTTCGCCGTAGCTGCAGTGGCCGAACAACCATCGGCCTCCCAGCTCCGTCACGGCGAACCATTGCTCCGGCCGTCGCATCTCGGCTTTGCCGCGGAGATGCCGGCCTATTTCGCGAGCGACCTCGCGCTGGCGGTCCGTACTGACCGCAGCGTCTGTCTCCGCGAACGCAACCTTGAACGTTGACCCCTGCACGGTCAACGTCTCCACCCTCGAGGCCAGCTCCGGCAAACTGCCGGCCTCGAACAAAACATCCAGCCGCAGCTTCAGAAAAGGGCTGCGGCTCGGCTCCACACGGCGCGCGCTAACGGCGTAGCGCGCGCCAAGCACTGCCTCTGCGCCCAGTAAGGTGCGCAGCTCTAACTGGCACAGCGCCTGCTCGTCTTCGTGGCAGGCGTATACGTATATATGTTCCATGCTTCATCCCTCATTTTACATGTTAATGGCAAAATCTATTTTGTCTTATGTCTTATGTCTTTTGTCTTTTGCCTTTTGCCTTTTTCCTTTTGTCTTATGTCTTTTGTCTTTTGCCTTATGTCTTTCAATTTTCCGCTCTCTGTTATCTTTCCTATGTCTACAAAAACTGCTGCATCAACTGCTTCATAAACATATCCGTCGTCTTACATAGGAACATATCCTTACGATAAACAATGCCGACGTCCTTCTGGGGAATCGGGTCTATAATCGGGATGCTCCTGATGCCGTTGCTGCGGATGCTGTCGACATAAGACTGTGGCAAAATAGCTCCGCCTACATTATTTTTGGCCATTTGAAGTAGTGACTCCAATGTTGAGAGCTCTATCGCCGGCTTCCATTCAAAGCCAGACACCTCACAGCAATCATCCATCATTTGCCGAACATAAAACTTTCTCTGGAGCATAGCGACTGGGAGCTGGGCCAAGTCAGCCAAACGAATGGTTTTCGCCTGGGCAAGCGGATGCTTATCCGAAATAACAAGCCGCAGTTGTTCATTGTACAACGGAATGTAATGGAACTGTTCATCTTCATCAGGCAGGAAAACAACACCAATGTCAAGCTGGTTGCTCAGCAGACGCTCCTTCGTCTCCTCGGTCGCGAGCTCTGTCACAGATAGCTCGATCTTCGGGTAGAGGGCATGGAAGGCAATAATCGTCTCGGTGAGCAAATGATTACCGGAGCAGCCAATACGCAGCCGTCCCCGCTGCATACCCTGGATCTCATTAATAGCCGCCTGAGCTTGATCCAACTCGTGGAACATGTTCCTGCTGTGTTTATGAAGGATCTCGCCTGCTTCTGTGATGTAAATCTTTTTTCCGATTCGCTGAAAAAGGGGTGATCCTACCCGATGCTCCAACAAACGAATCTGTTGGCTAAGTGTGGGTTGGCTGATGCCGAGCTTTTCCGCTGCCTTCGTGAAGTGAAGTTCTTCGCATACCGCTAAAAAGTATTCCAACAATCGATGCTCCATCTTGGTATGCCTCCGATCATAGTTATTAACTATGATGGTAATTGATTATTTGTAATTGATCAATGATTGTTATTTATCTATAGTAACGATAACAAGTAAGAACATTCGAAAAGGTGGTTGATGGCGATGTATGGACAGATTCGAATCGAACACAATCTGAGTTGTAAAACAAAGCCCCGCTTTGAAGAGGACTTAGGGTTTGGGCGTCATTTTACCGATCATATGTTTATGATGGATTTCGAGGAAGGAAAGGGCTGGCACGATCCGCGTATTATCCCTTATGGGCGCATTTCCCATGATCCTTCAGCGATGGTTTTTCATTATGGGCAAGCCGTGTTCGAGGGGTTAAAGGCTTTTCGTACGGAAAAGGATGAGATTGTTCTATTTCGACCTGACCAAAATGCACAACGACTAAACCGTTCCAGCGACCGGCTGCAAATGCCTCAAATGGATGAGAATTTCGTCGTAGACGCCATTCAAACCCTCGTTCGTGTGGATGCCGAGTGGGTGCCCAGAAAGAAGGGGTCCTCTTTATATATTCGCCCTTTTGTGATAGCTACCGAAGCCGGCTTAGGTGTGCGTGCCTCATCGTGCTATTCGTTCGTAATCATTATGTCGCCGGTAGACTCCTACTATGAGGAAGGGCTTCAACCCATCAACATCCTTGTAGAAAGCCATTATGCCAGGGCCGTTCAAGGTGGTACAGGCAGTGCCAAAACAGCTGGTAACTACGCTGCAACCCTCAAAGCACAAGCCCTCGCCAAAGAACACAACTGCGCTCAAGTGCTCTGGCTGGATGCCATCGAGAAGCTTTATATAGAAGAAGCAGGCAGCATGAATGTCTTTTTCAAAATCAACGGGGAAGTTGTGACCCCGAACCTTAGCGGCAGTATTCTGGATGGCATCACACGAAAAAGCATCATTCACCTGCTGAAAGAGTGGGGCATTCCGGTTACAGAGCGGAAAATTTCGATCGATGACATTGTTCTAGCCTATGAGAATGGAACCTTGGAGGAAGCCTTCGGTACCGGTACAGCTGCCGTCGTGTCCCCAATTGGCAGTCTCCTGTGGAACGGTACGCCTATGGTGATTAACCAAGGTAATATTGGTGGTTTGGTTCGTAGGCTTTACGATACGATTACTGGGATTCAATACGGAAGGATCGAGGATTCTTACGGGTGGACGATTTCTTGCTGAATTCCAGCTGTTATTAAAAAAGACACCTCGTGGGTGTCTTTTCTCATTTGGAGACTACTGTAATTTAAATCAGGGGTCTGCAGTGTGTATGCGAACAGCCCAGGAGTTCTATCGGTAACCCCCTATTTTACTCCTTGCCCATCACTCTCTGATTCCTTCTCTTTCTGCTCAACAAGCTGCCCATCGATATCGATAATACCCTTGCTGTTCATCACATCATCACCGAGAAAATCCCTCAGCTTATTCTTCGCTTTGCGCTTCACATCGTCATCGATACTCCTTGCGACAGATGCCAGCGCTAACCCCAAAGCACTTAAATCATCTACATATCCCACAATCGGCAGCAAATCAGGCAAGAGATCCAACGGCAAAATGAGATAGCCCAGCGCACCGTAGATTTGAACTTTTGCTCTAAGCGGTGTTTTCGGGCTTTCTACGGCGTAGAAGAGCAGCAATCCGCTGTAGATGACTTTGCTGCCTGCCTTTTTAGCGCCCTTTTTCAGTTTCAGCCAGAAGCCGTCGGTTGAGAAATATTTCTGATATTTGGAAGAGTCCATCGCACGATCACTCCAATCATTTTTATATATATAACCCATATACAATAGAAATAAAGCATTTCCAGATGATGATCACATGTTGTTATTTCGTTAGTGTGCTCTCCCTAACGCCAAGAAACTCACGTTTCTAATCTTGCTCCCTCACTAGGTGAATCTATGTTGATTTTGTCACAGAAGAGCAGCAATTTGCAAGGTGTCTTCAAGTATTTTGGTCAAAACATACCTTTGGTCCCTGAAAAAAAAGAACTAGGCCGAAGAGTGAATCTCTCCGACCTAGTTCTAACAAAGAAGTGCGTCTTGAAGCACATGCCTCATTTAAAATTCTAGATAAATGGCTGTTTTATCATCAGACTTTTTCACTCTTGGGAATTGTAAGCACTCTGGATCTGCTTCTTCCACTTGGATAAGCCACTGGATATAATTTTCCAGCCCCATAGATTTGATTCTCAAGACGATCTGCTTTAACCCCTGCTCTAGTGAATGCTCCCGCTGAGGATCAATTAGGCCATCAGAGATTAGAAGCAATGATGTTAATTGTGCTCTGCTAATTCGGCCATATTCCATATGATCTGCCAGTTCTGGTTCTCCATTTAATACGGAATACCCATTTATGGTATTCATTAATGCCCTTCCTGCATGAATCTGCGGCATTACAAGCTGCCATAATTCATCACGGGAAGTGAGTCCTGACGCAACTCCCTCCGCCCAAAGCTGACGGGTGGGGCGGTCCACAACCTCCAACTGGTCTCGGGTTACAAGCCTAATCGTACCATCTTCATACATTGCGATCAGCATACAATCACCTGCATGTGCGAACTCAACATAGGTATCATTTACACGAATAAGTACAGCACAAGCGCTCCACAATTGTTCTTTACGAGTCACATCCACACCTGCTTTGAGCATCTCGCTGCGCAGCTGCTTATTGGCTTGAAGCAGCATCGTAGGAAGAGACAGCTTTTGCCCAACGTTATCCTGAGACATATTCGTTATTGTTTTAGCAATCAGCTGTGCAGCCAAATAACCGCCCGTCTCACCGCCCAAACCTCTGTAAGGTTCTAACGAAGTAGCCCCATCTATGACACCATAAAGTTGAATAGTATCGTTAACAATTAGCGAATCCTCGTTCCATACACCGTTCCCTTGCGTTGAGATTGTCTGTATCTTCATATTAACCTTCACACCTGGCTATAGCGATCTTGGAATCCGCTGTAGCTTTGATAAATGGACCCAGCTCCCATTCCAACTTACCATCTCTATACATGTACATGTTCCCCTCACTTATAGATGAGGCTACTCCATCTTTTCTTTTGGAGTAGCCCCGTAGTTCATTATTTTTTGGATGCTTTATAAGCATCTAACTGTTTTTGATACTCAGCTATCACTTTATCGATACCTGCTGCTTTTAGCTTATCAATAGCTGCTTTGCTCTTCTGATCATAATCGAGCACACCATCATAGATAGGCATGATATCAGATGTATAGACAGCCTGAATATTAGACATCTCTGATTTAACCGCAGTCGGATCAAAGAAGAAGTCTGCTGCGAAGAATGTTTTCGCATTCGGATCTGCGACGAACAAAGCTTTGTTAGCACTTAACGTATTGGGATCGATACGAATATATTTTAGGTTCCCGATCATCCAGTCTTCCTGTACATAGAGATTCGTTTTACCATCGGCATCCTTCAGGTTTTCAATGCCGCGGTCTCCAACTTTTTTATATGTTTTGCCTTCAATGCCGTACATGAATAGATCATAATTTTCCTGTGAAGTGTATAGCCAATTCAAAAACTTAACCGCAGCTTCCGGATGTTTGCTGTTCACAGCCACAGCATTCACGTTCTTCGCGTTAAACATTCTGTAATGCGGTTTATCAGGATTTAATCGCTGAAGCGTAAAATCTTCGTCTTTCATGTTTGGATACGTCTTTTTCATTTCGTTGACGTTATTAGGCGTTCCAAATAAGAATGGATAAATAGCGCTATTGATTTGCTTATCGATCTGTTCTTGCTTAACTACTAGAATATCTGGATTCGTAAGTTTTTTCTGATAAGCCGTACGGAAGAAAGCCGAATCCTTTTTAAACTCTTCTGTTTCAGCCCAGCTCTTCACTTTGCCGTCCTTATCGATGAAAGCAATCTTATCTTTCACTGCAAATGGATACGAATCATACGCACGGTGCAGCACATCGGATGCATCACGCAATCCGCCGCGAATAGGAAGATACGGCTTGGAAGCTCCATGATCTGTTGCCATTACCTTTTCCATAGCTGCCAGCATTTCTTCCTGGGTCTTAGGAACTTCCTTGACACCTGCTTGATTCAACAGGATGCGATTCGCCGTGAAAGAACCGTCAACAGCAGGTTCATACCAATAGGATGGAATACCAAATGTTTTCCCGTCTTTTTGTACGCCGCTCCATACAGAATCAGGTATAGCTTTCTTTAATTCAGGCCCATATTTTGCGACTTCTGGTCCAACATCTTTGACAGCTCCGCGTCCAATATAATTGGCCAAAGAAACCAAGTCGTTCATGACATGGAACATATCAAAATCTTCACCTGTTGAAAGCTTGAGGTTCAGCTTTTGTTCCCAAGCTCCCCAGTCAATATATTCTTTGACGATTTTCACATTCACGCCGTCTGCTTGCAGCTTCTTATCTACAGCGTCTTTAACGGCTGCCCACTCTTTCGGTTCATTACCAGGTAACACATATTTCAAAGTGACGACTTCTGCTGGTTTTGCTGATTCTTTGATGACCTTATCATCCGTTTTAGTCGTTGCAGAAGCTACGGGCTTATCATTTGTTGATCCGCAGCCTGCAATAAAGGATACTGCCAACAGACTAGACATTGAAATCATGGATAATTTTTTCAATTTGACCCTCTCCCTTTGAGTTAATCTTATATAAACCTCTTCCGAGGAAAATATCAACCTTTAACTGAACCTACGATAAGTCCTTTGACGAAATATCGTTGGAGAAATGGATATAAAAACACGATAGGGCCAAGTGTTATCACTACGGTTGCCATCTTCGCGGATTCTGCAGGAGCGGTATATTGACTGCTTGCACCTGCCGGAATCATGCTGAGCATTTCAATGTTGGACCGGATTTTAAATAAAACGTACTGAAGAGGATATAGGCTCTTATCATCTACTAGCATGATGGCATTGAACCAATCATTCCAGTAGGCCAGCGCATAGAAAAGAAGAATGGTCGCTAACACAGGGATGCATAAGGGCAAGTAAATCTGAAAAGCAATTCGTACATCATTAGCTCCATCCATATAGGCTGATTCCCTTAACGCATTGGGTAGTGCTTCCATAAAGTTGCGTACTAGAAACATATTGAATGCATTGAATAGCAGCATAGGAACAATAAGAGCAAACAGATTATCTACCAGACCTAATTTTTTGCACATGATATACCATGGAACCAAACCGCCATTAAAAAGCAGCGTAATGAAAAAATATAAATTAAGTCCTGCTCGGTATTTCACATTCGGATTAGAGAGCGTATAAGCAGCCATGGCGGTGATAACCACTGCGATCAGACTTCCGACCACGGTTACCGTGATCGTCACCAGATAGCTCTTGAGCAATACGGCCTTATTGCCCAGTAAAGTGCGATAAGCCTCGAGTGAAAAATGCTCTGGAATCAGCTGATACCCGTGCCGAATAATGCTGTTTTCATCCGATATGGATACCATCACCGTAAGGAACATAGGCAGAATACATAGGAGCGCATAGATGGCCAGCACGATATAGATCAACATCCCCGCCGTGTCGAAGCGTTTCATTGTCTTCATCTTAATAAAGCGCCCCTTCCTTGAAATATCTGCGGGTAAACCAATTCGCGACGAAAACAAGCACTAAACCTACTGTTGATTGGAACAAGCCTACAGCTGCTGCATTGGATGGATCTCCTATTTGACGAAGCGATCGAAACACATACGTATCAATGACATCCGTCGTTGGGTACAGCACACCATTATCGCCGATGATGGCATAGATCATGCCGAAATCCCCATAGAAGATTTTGCCTAAGTTTAGTAAGGTCAATATGGCAATTGTCGGTGCTAAGAGAGGCATTGTAATCCTCCAAATTTTGTCCCACCTCGTGGCCCCATCGATTTCAGCAGATTCATAAAGCGAATGATCGATGCCAGTTATCGATGCCAAATAAATGATCGAGCCCATTCCGGCTTCTTTCCAAATCTTCATAGCCACGAGAATCCATGGCCAGGCCTCCGCTTTGGTGTACCAATTCACGGTTTCCATCCCGAAGAATGTAAGCGCCTGATTGATCATTCCAAAATCAGTAGAAAATAGTCCGTACATCATGTAGCTGACAATAATCCATGAAAGAAAATTCGGAAATATCATCGTTGTTTGTGCGAATCGTTGAAACAAGCGGCTTCTAATTTCGTTAAATAAGATCGCGATGAATACCGCGCTAATGGTGCCGGCGATAAGAAACATCACATTTAACTTCACCGTATTTACGGTAATCAGCAGAGCATCGCTCGTCTTAAAGAAAAATTCGAAATTTTTGAAGCCGATCCACTCACTGCCGAACACACCCTTTTGGTAATTAAAATGTTGAAAGGCTATCAAGAGGTATGGGTAAGTGGCATACGAGAAAATAAAAACATATAGGAGGGCAGGGACAATTAATAAGTAGGAGAACCGATTTATGAAAAGTTCTTGCAGTACTCCTGTTTTCTTCTTGACTTTGGAAACGCTCTCTTTTGTTAAGGATGTTCGTGTCTGCATACAGCACCTCTCACTTTCGGGTTGACTTCAGCATAGGAGATTGCACCAGCACTGTAAATTTCGAGTATCCGTTTTACTTTCAATAATTCGTGTTTCGGCTTATTAAAAATAAGATATGCTATCAAAAAAGACGATTGAGTGCCGGTTAGAGCCCCAATCGTCCTTTTTTTACGTATTTTGTTGATGTTGTTCTCGATAGCGTGAGGGCGTAACTCCGTATTTTTTCTTAAATAGCGTTGAAAAATAAGAAACATTGTAAATCCCGACTTGCTCGCCAATCTGAGCCACGGTTTCGCTCGTACCTGCCAACAGTGTTTTTGCCTGCTCCATGCGAATATGTGTGACATGATCATTAAAAGACGTACCCACCATACTTTTGAACATTTTTCCAATGTAGCCCGAAGTTAATCCTACCTGATCCGATACGATCTCCAGTGAAAGATTAGGGTCGTGGAAGTGCTGCAGTAAATATAGCTTAACCTCTTCAATCACCTTGGAGTTCTTCAAAGCGGCCAAACTCGTTTTATTTTCTTCGATCATATCTACAATTCTTAAGCAAAACTGCTTCATCATGGCTTGAATTTCATCCAGCGTTTCCGTCTGTGAAAGTTCATTCATAGCCAAATACAGCTCCTTGGGATCTGCATCCCACCATTCCACAATACTTTCAAATTCTCGCGTGATAGCCAGATGTAAAAAGCTTGCATACTGGAACGTTAGTGACGGAGAACCGCAGCGGGATAATAGGGAGGTCCATTCCGCGATCTCTTTCTGAATGGTTTTGGGCTGACAAAGTTTGATGGCATCGATAATCTTGCGCTCCATTGCTGCTGGATAACGAATATGTTCGCCTGGAACGATAGACTTCGTCGCATCGAGCAAGCTGCCATACCCCCAAAACAGCTTCAATGCCATATACCTTTGCGTAGATCGATACGAGCGCTCTATGTCTCCAATAGCCGAAACCGTATCACCAATACTTACCGATATAGATGTCTTGTAATAGTCTGTAACAGTCGCTTGAATTTCATTAAGGATGTAATATAACTGCATATCCGGTGAAGACTGCTCCAATTGAATAATCATCGTTATTTCATTTTCTTCGAGAATAACCTGATCCGTTCGATAGATCTTACTGAGCATCTCTTGTGCAATATTGCTTATGGCAAAACGAATGAGCTCCCTGTCAAGAGCGCTGAACGTGTTCTTAAAACTATGGTATTGATCAATTTGAAACTGAATTACGGTAAAATAAGGACCTTGCATACGAGAAAGCAGCTGCTGTTCAATATCCCCTTTATAGCCAGATGACTGCAAACGTCCTTTCAGCATGTTGTACATATAGCCATTTTTCAGTAAATCAGAAGAACGAGACAGTGTCACTTCCATTGATTTAGTCACCTGTATGGAGTTAGAGAATGCCTCCGATAACAGTTTGTACTCATCCAACCGGAGAAGTGATTTGCTTTCAGAAGTTCCCCCCTCCGTTACCTTGTCTACTAGTGCTTTGATTGGGTTATACAGGTTACCAGTTACAATTAATGATATGCAAGCCCCTGTAATGAAAAGAAATAGCGCAATAAGGAGCGTCCAATTACGAAGCTCATAAATGTTCGAAAGCAATTGATCATAAGGGCGAGCGCTAACAAACACCCAATCTAATTTTTCTGACTTCACATAAGTAATGAGGAATTTATGATGTTCAAGTGATTGAACAAAGCTGCCCTGACTTCCCTCCTCTGATAAAATACGTTGAACATAATCGTTATCCGAGAAATTTTTCATAAATTGTTCAGAATTCGAATGAGAGATCACGGTGCCTTTTGAGTCCATAACAAAGGTACTTGTATTGCTAGACGAACTGCTAATACTGCTCATCGTATTTTGAATATACGTCTCTTTTAAATCGAGTACGATAGCTGACTTCGTCGGCCCCGAAAAGACAGGTTCAGGAATAATCTTGAACGTTAGTAATTGAAGCGAATGCCCATTTCCATCTAAGACTTTACGAGGATAAAAGCCAAGATAACCGGTTTGACTTCTTTCGCCCATTTGCGGGTCTGGAGCCAGAGAAGCGACATCGACATAAGCCTTATTGGTAAAATTATAAATGCTGATATTGGCTAAGAAAGGATAAACGCTTTGCATCTTCGTTAATAGAAGATTAGCGTTATAATTCGCGACTTTATCATCATCATTGGCATACATGAAGGTGATAATCTGGTTATCACTCATCAGTTGGTTCGAAATGTTCTGCACTTGTTCAAAAACGACATTCGCCGTATAGCTTACTTGCGAAAGTATTTCTCGAGAAGAGAGATCGATTTCTTTGACTGCTCTGCTTGAAAACATCGAATATAAAATGGTGCATAATAAACCGATCGTCACCATAATTAAGAACAAGTAGGACAATATTAGTCTTCTATATACGCGATAATGTTGTATGCGCTTTAAAAATCCCATGATGTAGTCCCCCTTGACTCCATCATAACTCATCCACCTTCATTAAAGCATCCTTGAAAAAGATGACTCTATTTTAAAAATCAGCAAAAAGCCCCACCTGAACGATAATCAGGAGGAGCGATGTTCTTACATATATTCGTATTCCTCGAATGGATCATCAATAAGCAGTCTATGTGCTTCTGCATCGCTTACACCTGCATACAGCATCGCCTTTCCATCCTCCAAGCGATGAAGTCCTCCGCTGAAAATCACATCGATGAGGTCGTTTCTCTTGGCAGGTCCTTGCGGAAATTGATCACGCGTTGCGATGATCTTAATTGGACTTCTTTCCGAAGTCTTCGGATCGAAAGCAAACGTCATGGCATGGTAATGGCGAATCTCGCCTTCTTCCATGTAAGAAATATGACCAAGAACACCCGCAAGCCCGTTCTTTAACACGTGTACCTCATTAACGCCTCCCCACTCATCCTTCAGAAACTGGTCCGTGAATACAGGAGCTGCACTGATCACAGCTTCATTCAAATCTTCGAGCTTTTCAAGCTCTGTATAACCAATAACAGCCCGGGCTCCTTCAACACCAAATGGCCGTGTAAATACACCTATTCGACCGTTTGCATACTCGATTAGGCGGATATCTTTCATGTGATCAGGACCGCAAGCAAAGTAAGTTAAATCTTGTATATCCGTTCCCTTATAGAACAAGGTGCGCCATGTTACGACCTGCTTAGGATTCTCCGTATCAAAGACGACCTCGACACCACCGAAAACTAACTCCCCGGAGATAAACGTGAAAAAAGGGTCCTGTAAACCAAAGGATACGGTCTCTGCCCTCGGTATCCATGTACCGCCGCGATTTACGAAAAACATAACCTCTGAACGCTCTGAATCACGGGACTCCACACGACCAGCAAGAACCATCTCTCCACCGTCCATAAAAGGAGCCGCAATATTATATACATCCTTATCGCCAACGCCTGCGAAAACAAGCTTTTCCGCACCGTAAGCTTTCTTGTTGAATGCCTCTAGCAGCTGCTTGGAGGACTTTACTTCGTTACGCAAAGAAAGTGTCAATGTACCTTCTCCCCATTCCTATTTGTGATGTTTTTGATCATAAAGTAGGCATAGAGAAAAGTAAATTTCGATTTTCAGGAATGAATTTTGAGAATTTGCAATCGCTGATTTTTATAGGTACTCGTTATTTTTCTTTACTTAGCATCTCGTAGCTAGCCAGCCATTCTTTGCCGTTTCCCCATGCTTTCACCGGGTTCTTCTCCCCCAGAATGTCTGTGCATGCATAAGCCATGATCCATTCTTTGAGACCATTTTTCTCACTGGCTTTGAGAGTTTGCAGTCCCCAACTCACAAACAACCTCATGAAAGGGAACGTAGAGGCGCTCTCCACCTCCACCAATTTTGTGTTCGACAATGAACTCAGGTCAAGCTTCTGGGTTGCATAAATGATAAAAAAAAGAGCTACTCCCCAAGGAGCAGCCCTATGATGGCTACCAAGCCAAACATGGTTAATATCACACCCGATATTCGGTTGATCCAACGAAAAGCGGTAACATGAATACGATCTCGAAGCATGCCAATCACAGTACTTAGCGTAAGCCACCATAAGGCGGAGCCTACGAATACGCCGATCACCAGAGCAACAGCTGAAACAATGCCTGTCTGTGAGCCGCCCATCCCTAAACCAGCAAAAGCACCAAGAAAAGACATTATGGTCATCGGATTCGTAATGGTCAGCATCAGCGTGGAGGCGTACGATCTGAAAAGCGTATTGCCTGAGGCTTTGGCTGCATCGGCAGCCGGCTTAGAGCGGAAGGTCCGCACGCCTAAATAACATAGGAATAAGCCACCAACCGCTTGCAGCAGCACCTTTTGGTCAAGCAGGAAGCTGGTTATCAGCGTAAGACCAAAACCGGCAATAAAGCCGTAGAAAGCGTCGGCCGACGCAGCTCCCAATCCTGACAAAAAGCCATGCAGTCTGCCTAAGGTGATCGTTCTTCGTATACATAAAATACCGATAGGCCCGACCGGTGCAGCGATCGAGAGCCCCAGTAAAATTCCTTTCAACAACGGAATGAGCATCGTGATTACAGTACCTGCTCACCATCATACGTAGCAATTTTCTTGTAAAGATCCGGACGGCGATCGCGGAAAATGCCCCACTCGATACGTTGAACTTCCAGCTGATCGAGGTCAAATTCGGCAACAAGCACCGTTTCCTCATTGCGGCCAGCTTCCTCAATCATATTGCCCTGCGGGCCTGCGATGAAAGACGAACCATAGAAGTTGATGCTGGATTCTTCATCTTCTTCCTTACCGATTCGATTCGACGCGATAACCGGCATCAAGTTCGCCGCGGCGTGGCCGCGCATGCACATTTGCCAGTGATCCTTAGAATCGATCGAACCGTCCTGCGGCTCAGAGCCGATAGCAGTCGGGTAGAACAGCAGCTCCGCACCCATCAATGCCATAACCCTTGCAGCTTCCGGGTACCATTGATCCCAACAAACGCCTACGCCGATTTTGGCATAGCGTGTTTTCCAAACCTTGAACCCGGTATCACCAGGGTTAAAATAAAACTTTTCTTCATACCCCGGACCATCAGGGATATGACTTTTGCGATAAAGGCCAAGCACTTCACCATCTGCATCGATGACAGCCAATGAATTGTAGCGCGCATAATTCTTTTTCTCATAAAAGCTTATCGGCAGTACGACTTTAAGCTCCTTAGCAATTTCGCGGAAATGTTTGATCGCTTTGTTGTTCTCCAACTCCGTCGCGTAATGATAGTAGTCGGACTTCTCTTTTTGGCAGAAATACGGTGTCTCAAACAGCTCTTGGATCAAAATAATTTGAGCGCCCTTCGCGGCTGCTTGGCGAACCAAGGCCTCTGCTTTGCGAATGTTTTCTTCTATATTATCGGAACAGCTCATTTGCGTTGCTGCTACTGTGACATTTCTCAATGGAATCACCCTTTCTTGCTTGCTGGCATTTGTTGTGTCGTGCAATGGACGTTGCCGCCTTCTTTGATGATGGACATGCCGTTTATTGTGCGGATTCTGCGATCTGGGAAAGCTGCGCTTAGCACTTCTTCCGCCTTACGATCTGTCTCTTCTGCCGTTCCGCCGAACACTGGCAAAATAATGCCGCCGTTTACGAAATAAAAGTTCAAATAGCTCAGCGTCAGACGCTGCTCTTCAAAAAACGTTAAAGGAGGCTGTTCGATCGGGATAATTTCAAAAGAACGTCCTTTAGCATCCGTCGCATGGCGCAAAATTTCTAGATTCTCCTGTGTAATCGCGTAGTTCGCATCCTCTGGGTCGTTGCAAACCTGCAAAATGATTTTACCTGGAGCCGCGAAGCAAGCAATATTGTCGACATGGCCGTCCGTTTCATCGCCGTCCAGCCCTTTATTCAGCCAGATGATTTTCTCGACGTTGACGAAGTTTTTCACATACTCTTCGATTTGTTCACGGCTTAGGTCTGGATTGCGGTTCGTGTTAAGGAGACATTCCTCCGTTGTCAAAAGCGTACCTTCTCCATCCACATGAATGGAGCCGCCTTCCATAACGAGCGGAGCGTCAAAACGCTTCACACCGTGATGCTCCAAAATTTGCGGAGCCACGTTATCATCTAGATCCCACGGCGCATATTTGCCGCCCCATGCGTTGAATTTCCAATTCACAGCTGCGATTTCCTGCTGCTCATTTAACAAAAACGTCGGCCCGTTATCACGGAACCAAGCATCGTTATGCGGAATGATCAGAAAATCAACGTTCGTCTCGTCGAACATAGCCTTTACTTGCTCAGCATCCGCCGGGTTCACGATCACTGTCACTGGCTCGAACTCAGCAATGGCCTTGGCCAAATCAGCATAGCCTTTTGATACAACCGCATGATCCTCCGGATAAACCATCGAAGATTGAACGGGCCAAGAAATAAATGTACGTTCGTGTGTTGTCCACTCTGCTGGCATTCTATAGTGTAAATCCTTAGGTTTCATCTCATCCATCTCACTTTATATAAATTTGTTGGCAGCCATATGAAGGGCAAATATTCAAGTCAAAAGCACCGTCTTTCATCATATACCAAAAGGAGCTTCGGCTCAATGTACATAGGTTTACAAATTTAGCAATCGTTAAAAACCAATTTGCTCTGCCCTGCATATTTTGTTTGCTTTTAATGAACATTATATATGGCTTTACCATGCAACCAAATGAAAGGGCGGATTACATTGGCAACTGTTTTACACATCACAGCACATCCCCATGACCACCAAACATCATTCAGTATGGCTGTAGGAAAAGCCTTTATTGATACCTATCGGGAAACCAACCCTAATGATGAAGTCATCCATCTGGACTTGTACAGCATTCAATTACCTCACATTGATGCCGACGTATTCAGCGGGTGGGGGAAATTACGAGGCGGTCAACAATTCTCAGATTTGAGCAAGGAAGAACAAACAAAAGTAGGTCGACTTGGCGAAATAACGGATCAGTTTGTAGCAGCGGATAAATATGTATTCGTTACGCCAATGTGGAATTTTTCATTCCCGCCGCTTATGAAAGCCTATATTGATGCTATTTGTATCGCTGGCAAGACGTTTAAGTACACAGAAACTGGACCTTTAGGCTTGTTACCTGACAAAAAAGCGCTGCATATCCAAGCAAGCGGCGGCGTTTATTCGGAAGGACCTGCTGCCGCTATGGAAATGGGACATCGTTATATAAGTGTCATCATGTCATTCTTCGGCATTACGGATTTCCAAGGACTTTTTGTTGAGGGCATGGCTCAGTCACCCGATAAGGCTCCGCAAATTAAAGAGGAAGCGATTAGCCGCGCGCAAGCATTAGCTAAAACGTTCTAACAAATGATCCTCTTCTTTTCACTGTTGTAACTCCTAGGCCCCCTAAATAAACTGGAGTCCTCCCGTTAAATAAATTAAACTTATTTACAAAGGGGATGATCCGGGATGGGAAAAAGATTAGGAGAAGAAGTACGTTTG